>CAVGTF010000188.1:0-2012 GCA_963632245.1 Anaerovoracaceae bacterium | reverse complement strand
CAACTACTTCCCCGAGGGACTCCAGGACCAGGTGGCACAGGATTTCTCCCTGGCACTCCATGGAATCCTCTCCCAGCGGCTCCTGCGAACCGCTGACGGACAGGGCCGCATTCCCGCATTCGAGATCCTCCTGGCGACGCCACTGGTCCGGCGACTGGTTTCGCGGCGGGAGCTGGGGCAAATACACGAGGTCATCAAGGAGAATGCCGCCGTGGGCATGGTGGACTTCCAGCACTCCCTCCTGGAACTGGTCCATAATGGCGATGTCACCCAGGAGGACGCCATGGCCGCCGCCACCAATCCCGCCGAACTCAGCCTCATGCTCCAGGGAATGGAGACCGGCGCCGATTCTTTCCGGCAGAATGCCGACGACGAGACCACCGTCAATGGCTTCAATCTGAAGAAGCTCCTCCGGGATGCGATCTCCTACGGCGCCAGCGACCTGCTCCTCTCCGTCGGAATCCCCCCAACCATTCGGCTGGATGGCGTCCTGCAGCCCTTCGATCTCCCCAATCTCTCTCCCGCGGATACCCGACAGCTCCTCTTCGGAGTCCTTTCGCCTACACAACGTGTGCGCTTCGAGGAGGGTCGCGAAATCGACTTCGCACTCTCCATCACCGGCGTGGATGAACACGATCCCTCCGCCGAATACCGCTTCCGCGTCAATGGATTCTTCCAGAAGGGACGCGTCTCCGTGGCATTACGACTGATCCCCATGACTATCCCCAAGCCTTCCGCATTGGGGCTGCCGCCTGTCCTAGTGGGAATGTGCAAGCGACACCAGGGACTGGTGCTGGTCACCGGACCCACTGGACACGGCAAGTCCACTACGCTGGCGGCACTGGTTAACGAAATCAACGAAAATCGCCCCTGCCATATCATCACCATCGAGGACCCCATCGAATTCGTTCATATCCATAAGCAGGCGATCGTGGAACAGCGCGAGGTGGGCGAGGACACCAAGTCCTTCGCGAACGCCCTCAAATACGTCCTCCGCGAAGACCCCGATGTGATTCTCATCGGCGAAATGCGCGACCCCGAGACCATCGCCGCCGCTCTCACCGCTGCGGAAACCGGACACCTGGTCTTCGCGACCCTCCATACCAACGACGTCTGCCAGGCCGTGGACCGAATCATCGATGTCTTCCCCGCAAACCAGCAGGCGCAAATCCGCACACAGCTGGCCGCCTCCTTGGAGTGCATCGTCTCTCAAAGACTAGTCCCCAGAAACTCCCCAAAGGGCGGACGACTCGCCGCAATCGAGGTCCTCGTGGGAACCCCCGCAGTCCGCGCACTCATCCGAGACGCAAAAACACACCAGCTACCCGCCCTCATCGAGACCTCGGCGAAGTTCGGCATGATCACTCTCCAAAAGGCACTCCGAACTCTCTTCGACGCAAAACTCATTACCCGCGATACCTATCTCTCCATGCTCCCGCCAGGAACCCCGTTGGAGCAGACGTAGTGTAGTATACTGCGCGGTGCGGCACGATACCGTACCGCCGATAAGCGGAAGGGCATAGGCGGGGGAAGGCTATCCAAAGGACTGGGGGCAAGCCCCCCGCACCCCCCTTTCCTATACATAGGCGGTGAATGCCGTATAGCGGCCCAGAGGCCGGTACCGTACCGCCGGCAGGCGGAAGGGGCATAGATGGGGAAGGCTATCCAAAGGACTGGGGGCAAGCCCCCCGCACCCCCCTTTCCTATACATAGGCGGCAAGTGCCGCCTTGCGGCCCAGAGGCCGGTACCGTACCGCCGGCAGGCGGAAGGGGCATAGATGGGGGAAGGCTATCCAAAGGACTGGGGGCAAGCCCCCCGCACCCCCACCTAATTTCTTCCGCCTACCGGCGGTACGATGTTGCCGCCATAGGCAAAATTCTTAATTTCTAACTTGAAACTGCGCGCCAATATGGGCGCGCTGGCGGTTTGGCGACGCGGAACGTGGCGACAAGGCCCACTGCGGAGCGACCACACTTCCTCCTTCCTCCTTCCTCCTTCCTCCTTCCTCCTT
>CAVGTF010000187.1:0-2022 GCA_963632245.1 Anaerovoracaceae bacterium | reverse complement strand
CCCCATTACATACCTTACCTATTGGAAATGATTTTCCTGCATCAGAAAGGGGGATAGCGCCTCATTCGGGGAATTCGGCCTGGGGCATTGAGAATAGCAAAAGAACGCGTTAAATTATCCCGTTTTCCCCCAGTAGATTCGCGTTACCGTTATTTAGCCCCCCCCCCTATAGCCTTCCCTTCTTCCCATCCCATGAAGATCACCGACGACATCCGATACCTAGGCGTAAACGACCACGAGATTGACCTCTTCGAGGGGCAGTATCCTGTGCCCCACGGCGTCAGCTACAACTCCTACGCCATCCTCGACCAGAAGACCGCGGTTCTCGACACCGTGGATCGCCGCTTCACGGATTCCTGGCTCGCCAATGTGCGCGCGCTCTTCCAAGGGAAGGCGCCGAATTACCTCGTCGTTCACCACGTGGAGCCCGACCACGCCGCCAATGTGGCGCGCTTCCTGGAAGAGTATCCCTCCACCACCGTGGTGGCCTCCGCAAAGGCCTTCACCATGCTGAAGAACTTCTTCGGCAAGGACTACGAGGACCGCCGCGTGGTCGTTCGCGAGGGCAGTGTCCTGGAGCTCGGCAAGCACACCCTCACCTTCGTGGCGGCCCCTATGGTCCACTGGCCGGAGGTCATGGTCTCCTACGATGCCTGCGACAAGGTCCTCTTCTCCGCCGACGGCTTCGGCAAATTCGGCGCCCTGGACATCGAGGAGCCCTGGGACGACGAGGCACGACGGTATTTCATCGGCATCGTTGGCAAATACGGCCCGCAAGTCCAGATGCTCCTGAAGAAGGCCGCGTCCCTGGACATCCAGAAGATCTGCCCCCTCCATGGTCCCGTCCTCACCGAAGGCCTCTCGCACTACCTCGCCCTCTACGACACTTGGTCCAGCTATCGCCCCGAAGCCCCCGGCATCACCATCGCATATACCTCCGTCTATGGTCACACCAAGGACGCCATGCTGAAGCTGGCCGACGCCTTGAAGACCCAGGGCGTCCAGAAGGTCGCCCTCTACGACCTGGCGCGCTGCGATATCTCCCAGGCGGTGGCCGATGCCTTCCGCTACGACCGACTGGTCCTGGCCACCACCACCTACAATATGGATATCTTCCCCTTCATGCGCTCCTTCATCGAACACCTGACCGAGCGGAACTTCCAGAATCGCACCGTGGCACTCATCGAAAACGGCTCCTGGGCCCCCGTCGCCGCAAAGACCATGACCGCACTCTTGGCCTCCTCCAAGGACCTCCGCTTCACCACAAACTCCCTCACCATACACTCCGCACTCTCCCAGGAAAACCTCGCACAAATCGAAACCCTCGCCAAAGAACTCGCTGCGAATTAGCAGCTAGCAGATTAGTGATTAGCGGCTAGTTCATAAGGCGCCGCAGGCGCCCTTCCGCCTACCGGCGGTGCTGGCGCGCCAATATGGGCGCGCTTGGCGGAAGCCCACTGCAGAGTGGTCACACTTCCTCCTTCCTCCTTCCTCCTTTTTTCTGGGTGGCATTTCCCCAAATCGCCATTATATTAACGCGTTTTCCGGCCGAACGAGCCTCGCCAGGCACCGGCCGGTCCCACACAAGTCCCTTTCAAATGGCCCCAAGGGGGTGAGTAAACATGCCAGAAGTCAAGCTCCGCAAAGGTGAACCCATCGAGCGCGCCATCCGTCATCTCCGCAAGAAGATGGACAAGGAGAACGTCATGGACGAGTACAAGTCCCGCCAGGCTTACGTGAAGCCCTGCGAGGCCCGTCGTCGCGCGGCCGGTCTCATCCGCTAGGTCCTCCAACGACCTCAGCACAGAAAGCGAACAGAGCCCATATTTGGTCCTCTGTTCGCTTTCTTCGTTTTAAGCGATTACCTAATGAGTACTTAGCCCTTAGTGGTTAGTGGCTAGCCAATAAGGTGCCGCAGGCGCCCTTCCGCCTACCGGCGGTACCGGCGCGCCAAATTCGGCGCGCTCGGCGCAATCGCCGGGTCTTCCCGGCGATGGGTTTCGCCTGCGAAACCCTGGCCTA
>CAVGTF010000186.1:0-2025 GCA_963632245.1 Anaerovoracaceae bacterium | reverse complement strand
ACGTTATATCGAGTGCCGGCTCAATGCCTTTGGACGCGAGGTCCTCTTCAACCCCGCGGTCACGGAATACGTGGATTCCTACGACGGCCGCAACCGCGAGCCCGTGGTGCTCCCGGCGAAGGTGCCCGCGCTTCTCATGCTGGGACAGGATGGCGTTGGCGTGGTCATCACCACCTGCATCTTCCCCCATAACTTCCAGGAACTCCTCCAGGCGGAGATCGCAATCCTGAGGGACGAGCCCTTCCAGGTGCTCCCCGATTTCCCGCTGGGTGGCATCATGGACGCCTCGGGATACGAGGACGGCCTGGGCTCCATCGTGGTGCGCGCGCGCATCGAGGCCGAGGGTGACAAGAAGGTCATCATCAAGGAACTCCCCGCTTACTCCGACACGGAGACTCTCATTGCCTCTATCGAACGCGCGGTCCGCGCCGGAAAGTTGAAGGTCACTGCCATCAATGACTTCAGCGCCTCCGAGGTCCATATCGAGATCACGCTGCAGCGCGGAGTCTATGCAGAGGAGACCATTCAGGCGCTCTACGCATACACCGAGTGCCAGAAGACCCTCCACTCCAAGCTCACCGTCATTCAGGACAATCAGCCCCGTCGCCTGACGGTCAGCCAGGTCCTCCGTAGAAATGTGGAGCGTCTGCGCGCCATCCTGAAAGCGGAGCTGGAGCTGGATCTGAAGAACGAGCTGGAGGCAATTCAGAAGCTTTCTCTGGAGCGGATCTTCATCGAAAATCGCATCTACAAGCGCATCGAGAAGTGCGTCAGCATTCCGAAGATTCAGGAGGCGGTCAAGACCGGTCTGGAGCCCTTCCGGCAGGAGCTGGTGCGCGATGTGACCGACGAGGATGTGAATCGACTCCTCCAGATCCCCATCCGGCGCATCTCTCTCTACGATCTGGAGAAGAGCCGCCAGGAGGTGGAGGCCATCCAGAAGGCGATGGAGATCACCAAGGAACACTTGGCGCATCCCGTGGAATACGCCATCGAATACCTCCAGGGACTCCTGACAAAATACGGTCCGCTCTATCCCCGCCGGACCCAGATTGTGGGAATTCAGCAGGTGAATCGACGGGAGATCGCGCGTCGCGACGTGAAGGTCTATCACGACCGCGTCAATGGCTTCGTGGGCACCGCCGTGAAGTCCTCCAGCAAGGACGCGGAGCCCATCCTCTGCACGGAGTTTGATCGGCTTCTCGCCATCAAGGGCGACGGCACCTGCCAGGTCATCGCCGTGGAGCCCAAGACCTACGTGGGAACCACTAAATACCTCTTCCTCTACGATAAGGACCAGGTCTATTCCATCCTCTATCGCAACAAGAAGGAGGGCACCTGGTTCGCAAAACGCTTCCAGGTGGGCACCTATATCCTCGCAAGGGAATACCACCTCATCCCCGATGACTGCATCATCGAGGCACTCTATACCCGCGCCGGCGTCGTGGTCTCCCTGGAATTGGCGACCAGCCGCCGACGCGCATTCCAGGATATCCGGGTCGAATTCGACCAAATACCCCTCCGTGGACGCGAATCCCGCGGATTCAAGCTCACACACTATCAGGTGGTGAAGGTGAATGTCCTCGAAAAGGGCGGCGCCCCCGCACTCGCCGAAAAGAAACCCGAGGACCCCACCCCCGAAACAACCCCGGCGCCTAAACCGGAAACACCGGAGGCGGAACTGGCGGCGGCGGCGAAGCCCGAAGATCCCGCACCCGCGCCTGCGGCACCCGAAGAGCCAGCGAAGCCGGAAGAGCCCGCGAAGCCCGAAGAGCCCGCACCCGCGCCCGCGGCACCCGAAGCACCCGTACCCGAGCCCGCGAAGCCGGAAGAGCCGAAGCCGCGCCCCAAGTTTCACCAGGATGATCTGCCATTCTTCCTGTAGGGGGGGGGTTGATTGGGCGGGTACCCAAAGGACTGGGGGCTTTGCCCCCCGTGCCCCCCATTATTTTCATTGGTAACCAGCAGGGGTACGGGGGCGGCAAGCCAGCAGGGGCACGGGGGCGGCAGCCAGCAGGGGTACGG
>CAVGTF010000185.1:0-2049 GCA_963632245.1 Anaerovoracaceae bacterium | reverse complement strand
GTGGGATCCCAGGCAGTGTATCCACGGGCCTCGAAGGTGCTGCGCAGACCGCCGGAGGGGAAGCTGGAGGCATCGGGCTCGCCAACCGTCAGGGTCTTGCCGGAAAACTCAAAGAGCGCCTTGCCGTCGGAGACCTCCAGGAAGGAGTCGTGCTTCTCCGCCGTGCCGCCCGTCAACGGCTGGAACCAGTGCGTGTAGTGAGTGGCACCACGGGAAACCGCCCACTCCTTCATGGCACTGGCAACCTCGTCAGCAATGGCGGGATCCAAAGGCTGCATCCCGTTCAGAGTTGCCATCAGCTTCTTGTAAGTGGACTTGGACAGGTGCTCGGCCATCTTCGCATTGTCGAAGACGTCCTCCGCAAAGAAGTCCAAGACCTTGGCGCCCGCAGGCTCCGACGGCTCTGTGCGGCGGTCAGAAATCTTGCACACCGCATCGAATCTCTTTTGCATGTCAGTCTCTCCTTTGATGGATTGGGTCACGCCGGCATTTCAAACTCATCCGCCGGCCGGACAGGATTGCCGAAAAGCAACGGACGTGCCAAATCCGAAAACGGGACATAACGGGAAAAATCACCCACAGGACACCCAGGAAAGGGCATGGGGAATTACAAAATGTGTCGGTGTTTTAGGAAAATGCTTACAAAATATGTAAGCGGATTTCATCATTTGTTATCCTAGCAGAAAGCCCGCTCTCCCGAGCAGGGTTTCCCGGGTTCCGACGAGATCCCTATTATAATACCTAAATGGCGGCAGGCCTGCCGGTGTGTCCTAGAAACTGCGGATTTGTCAGAATTTGTCTTTCTTTTACACTGGCACGCCCTTTGCTTTCTGGCGGACGTTTTCCGCGGGAGGGCTTCCGAGGTTTTTTTTCTTGGGTGGTCTTCTTCCGTTGAGGATTTCCGTTTTGTTTGTTTTGATTTGTTTTGTGTTTTCAACTTTCCTGGACACGCCTCATGAAAATGGCTTACCGACAGTGTAGCCTCTCACTTCCGAAGGACGAGGGGCTGTATCATTTCAGCAACGAGCACGACGCCTGTGGTGTTGGCATGGTAGCGAACCTGAGTGGGGTTGGCAGCCACGAGTTAGTGTTGCAGGGAATCACGATTTTGAAGCGGTTATTGCACCGTGGTGCTGCGGGCAGTGATCCCCTGTCGGGAGATGGCGCGGGCATCCTGAGTGTGATCCCGGACGGCTTTTTCCGTGGTGTCTTAGGCGATGTGTTGCCGGAGTCTGGTCGGTATGCGGTCGGCGTGCTGTTTGGCGGCGTGGGTGAGGAATCCCACTTGGAGCGCATCGTATTTGAGGAGGGGCTGAAGTTCCTCTGCTGGCGGGATGTTCCGGTGGATCTCTCCCAGTTGGGCGAGACTGCCCGGAACAGCTGCCCGGCAATCCGGCAATTCTTCGTCTCCTTCCCGGAGGGCTTTGAGCGTCTTTCCCAGGATGCCCTGGAGCGGAAGGTCTTCGTGGTCCGCCGCCGTCTGGAGAAGGAGCTCCTGGATGTCTATCTTCCCAGCTTCAGCAGCCGCACCATCGTGTACAAGGGCCTGATGCTGGCCACCCAGATCGAGGCCTTCTACAAGGACTTGGCGGACGAGCGCTTCACCTCGCCGCTGGTGCTGGTGCATCAGAGATATAGCACCAACACCTTCCCCACCTGGCGGTTGGCGCATCCCTTCCGCTATCTTGCCCACAACGGCGAGATCAACACCCTCCGTGGAAACCTGAACCACGCCCGCACCCGCGAGGCCTTCCTGGAGAGCCCGCTCTTCGGCGAGGACCTCAAGAAGCTGCTGCCGCTCATTGACGAGACCCAGAACGACTCCGCCTACCTTGACAACATGGTGGAGCTCCTGGTGCAGTCCGGACGCTGGCTGCCCCATGTGATGCTGATGCTCATCCCCCAGGCATGGGGCACGAACTACCACCTGGGACGCGATATCCGCGGATTCTTCGACTACCATTCCGCACTCTCCGAGCCCTGGGATGGTCCCGCAGCGGTCACCTTCACCGATGGCATCGGTGCCGGCGCCATGCTGGACCGCAATGG
>CAVGTF010000184.1:0-2167 GCA_963632245.1 Anaerovoracaceae bacterium | reverse complement strand
CTAGCGCGGTTTTTGCAGGAAGATCTCCAAAGGACGGAGGGGCTACGCCCCCCGGACCCCCCCCTCTAGTTTCTTCCGTCTACTGGCGGTACTAGCGCGCCAATGGGGGCGCGCTTGTCGCAATCGCCGGGTTTTTCCGGCGATGGGTTTCGCCTGCGAAACCCTGGCCTAACTTCCTCCTTCCTCCTTCCTCCTTCCTCCTTTTTTAGGAATGCTATGTTACTCCTCGGCGCCGGATGGCATAGTGTAGTGCAACCGAGCGGTCCCACGAGGAGGCCACGATGGAACGAAACGATTGGATGCGGCAGGAGATTTGTTCCTGGCAGAATGCCGGGGTGATTGACGAGGGGTTGCGGGATGTGTTGTTGTCCCGATATCCGGAGAAGGCGGACGTGGACCATTCTTCCTGGGGGGTAGTGGTCTTCAGTGCCCTGGGGAGTCTCATGATTGGCCTGGGGATTGTGGCGTTGTTTGCCGCCAATTGGCTGAAGATGTGCCGTGAATTCCGTGCGGTGGTCTCGGTATTGCCGCTACTGGTCTGTGGTATTTTGGCGGTAGTGGCGGTTTGTCGTGGGTGGCGACATCGGGGCTTTTGGGAGAGCCTGGGTTGCGGATGGATGATCGCGCTGGTGGCGGCGGTGTCACTGATTCTGCAGACCTACAATATCGGCGGCGAGGTCCATACGGTGGTCCTGTTGCTCGCCTTCCTGAGCCTGCCCATCGTCTGGTACACCCGCTCGGTGCTCTCCATGGCATTGTGGATGCTCTATCCCACTGTATGGGCCTGCTGTACGCTACATGGGTGGTCGTGTCTCCCGCGGGGACTGGTGATCCTGGGACTGCTGGCATGCTCGCTGCCCGCATTCCTGCTGTTCCTCCGCAGAGAAAAGTGCTCCCTGGAGGAGAAGACGGGATTCTTCTTTACGGCCATCGGATACGCCTTTACCCTGGGAGTCGCTTTCCAAATCCTGCTGGACTTCAAATGGCACTGCTATTCCGGCGATGTGTTCGCGTTGTGCTTCTGGATTGCCGCACTGATTGTGGGACTGGTGGGCTGGAGGTTCCGGCTCCGCTACTGGGTTGGCATGGCGCTGACTCAATTCGCCATCTTCGCCATGATCCCGGTTGTCGATGACGACCCCATGTTCCTGATTGTCCCCGCCTTCCTGGGCGCGCTGGCGATACTCCTTCTTGCGATCCGCCAGAAGTCCGCGCGGATGCTGAATTTGGGATTGGTCTTGGCGGTGGGGATCATTTGTGGAAAATTCCTGGCAAGCGAGATGGATTTCACCGTAAAGGGACTGATTCTGTTGGCCGCGGGCATCGCCCTCATTGTCGCGAATATCTTCTTCTACCGCTATCGCAACCAAGGGAGGATCTAACCATGAGTAGAAAACGGAAATCCCTTCTCTGGCTGGGCGTCATCCTGCTGATCCAGTTGCTGGTGCTGGCGGCAGTTATCGGTCAATACGAGCTGATTGTCCATCAGGGTGCAGAGGTGCGGTTGCCCTGCACGGGCGTGGATCCCTACGATCCCTTCCGCGGGCGATATGTCCGCACACGTACCGCATTTAGATACACCCTGAAGGACGCCGCGGAACGCGAATTCGTGCAGAAGCACGCGGGAGAGATGTTCTTTGTGCGACTGGTGGAGAATCCCGAGACTCCGGGGATCTTCCAGGGCGTGGAACTGGCGGAAAGGCCCGGTCCGGATGGCATTTGGATGCGGATGAAGGTGAATCTTTGGCGTAGCGTGTTGTGGGATTCCCCGGAACTCCTCCCGGAAGACGGTGAGAGTGCGGAGGTCGTGGAAGAAAAGAAGGCCTACGCGAATCTGGATCTCCCGCAGCAGCGGCTCTTCCTTAATGAGCACATCGCCTTCCGAGCGGAACAGATCCTCGCACGTGCCAACGAGAATGCCGTCGCGGTCTATCGCGTCCGGAAGTGCCATGCGGTCCTCATGGATATCGAGGTGGAGGGAAGGTCCATCCGCCAGCGCGCCTCCGAGGACCCGGATGCCGCAAGAAAGGCCCTGGAAGAGTCCCAGGAAATCGATCCGGATTCCTTCTCGCAAAATGTGCTGTAGCTTCACAACCACATAGTTACGCAAAAAAGGGCCTTCCGCACATGGAATCGTGCGAAAGGCCCTTTCGGTTTGGTTTAGAAG
>CAVGTF010000183.1:0-2186 GCA_963632245.1 Anaerovoracaceae bacterium | reverse complement strand
GAGGCTTCCCAGCGTCAGGAGTGCAAAGAGGAGGAGTGCGGCTTTTTTCATGAGTAAGAGAGAGGATGGTGGCAGCGGCAGCGGTGTGCGTCGGAGAGATTCGTCCATTCAGGGATGGTGTCGGCGCATTCCGGCGTGGCGTTTGGGCAGCGTGGATGGAAGGGACATCCCGCGGGGGGATTGACGGGTGAGGGCACTTCGCCGGAGAGGGGTGGCGGTGGCGGCGTGGGTCGCAGTCCGCCGGCGGGATTGGCCTCCAGACGCGGTGCGGCGGAGAGCAGTGCTTTCGTGTAGGGATGCGCGGGAGCGCGGAAGAGCTCCTCGGCGGGGGCCTCCTCCACAATCCGCCCCAGATACATCACTGCCACGCGGTCCGCCAGGTAGCTCACCACACTCAAATCGTGGGTAATGAAGAGATACGCCACGCCCAGCTCCTTCTGGAGGCGCTTCAGCAGATTCAAGATCTGTGCCTGCACGGAGACATCCAGGGCGCTGGTGCACTCGTCGCAGAGGATCAGCCGGGGATCGGCGGCAAGCGCGCGTGCCAGGCCGATGCGCTGGCGCTGTCCGCCGGAGAATTGGTGCGGGTATCGGAGGCGGTCTTCCGGAGAGAGTCCCACCTTCTCCAGGAGGGCCTCCACGCGGTGACGGCGAGTCTCCCGGTCGTCATCGCCGTGCTTCAGATCCAGCGCCTCGCCCAGGGATTCCTGGATCATGAGGCGGGGATCCAGGGAGGAGAAGGGATCCTGGAAGATCATCTGGACGCTCTGGCGCAACCGCGCGAACTCCCGCTCTTTTGCATGCGCCACGGGGAATTCGCCATCCAGGAGGATCTCGCCGCCCGTGGGCTCCAGGAGCCGCACTACCGCCTTGCCGAGGGTGCTCTTGCCACAGCCGGATTCGCCCACCAGCGCCAGGGTCTCGCCGCAACGCAATGACAAATCCACGCCATCCACCGCCTTCAGCCAGCGGCGATTCTTGGGAAACAGGCTCTTCGTCACCGGGAACCAGACCCGCAGATCCGAAATCCGCAGGAGCTCCTTCGGGGAGGAATTCCCGAGAGCCGCGGCTTTTTCTTCTGTGGGCGTCGTTGCCTCGGGGAGAGGCAGCTCCCAGCGGGGGCACCGGCAGCCATGGGAGGAAGTGAGCGTCTGCCAGGCGGGGGCACCTTTGCGACATTCGTCGCAGGCCAGGGGACACCGCGGCGCAAATCGGCAACCGGGGGAGTCGCCGCCATGGGCGCGGGAGACTGCGCCGGGAATGGTCTCCAGTGGGATGCCGCGGCGCTCCTTTCGTGGGAGGGACTGCAGGAGCATCCGGGTGTAGGGATGGCCGGAGGAGCGGAAGAGCTCCTGGGCGGAGGCCTCCTCCACCACTTGACCGGCGTACATGACCACGCAGCGCTGGGCGCCCTGCGCTGCCAGTGCCAGGTTGTGGGTGATCAGCAACACCGCGGAGTCGTGCTTCTTCTGAAGACGCAGCAGCAGCGCCACAATCTGTGCCTGGACGGTCACGTCCAAGGCGGTGGTGGGCTCGTCGGCAATGAGCACATCCGGCTCGCCTGCCAGCGCCATGGCCAGCACCACGCGCTGACGCAAGCCGCCGGAAAGCTGGTGTGGATAGGTAGCCAGACGGCTCTCCGCTTCCGGGATCTCTACCTCCTGCAGGAGCTCCACGCAACGCGCACGACGGCGCTCTTTCGTCATCTTGAAGTGTGTCTGGAGCACCTCCTCCAACTGCTGTCCGATGGTCAGCACCGGATTCAGTGCCGTCATGGGCTCCTGGAAGACCATCGCCAGGCGACGGCCCCGGAGTCCCTGGAGCTCCTCTTGATCCAGGGTATATAGGTCTTTGCCGTCGTACCAGGCGTGTCCGTGGGTGAGGCATGCGCCCGGCTTGGGCAGAAGTCCCAGCAGTGAGAGTGCGGTGAGGGTCTTTCCGGAGCCACTCTCTCCCAGCAACGCCACCATCTCGCCACGACGCAACACCAGGGACGCACCATCCACGGCGGGCAATAGCCCACCGCCTTGGCGGAAACCAATCCCTAAATCTTCTATGATGACACGCGGCGCTTCTTGCATGGCCGTGTAACATAATCCCCCACACTGGGAGCGCCTATGAAAATAGGGAGAAGGGAGTAGGGAGTAGGGAGTAGGGAGTAGGGAGTAGGGAGTAGGGAGTAGGGA
>CAVGTF010000182.1:0-2214 GCA_963632245.1 Anaerovoracaceae bacterium | reverse complement strand
TTCATATCCGGCGCATTGGCCACCATCCGTCCAAAGAGGGCGATGTCCAGGCCATCATGAGCGAGATTCATGGAACTCTTAAAGAGCTTCTGAAGATCCTTGTCCTTGATTTCGGCGAAACCATTTTCAGAGAACGCCAGTGCAATGCCTTCAGCCTCGGACTCGGAGATGAAGAAAAGAGTGTCACTCTTGCCATCCTTGTCCACCTTGGTCACTGCACTTGCCGCCCAATTGCCGCAAGCCGCGGACTGTTCTGGCGTGGCGCCGAGAGCCTGGCACTTTTCTGCGATAATCTTGGCAACGTACTTCGTGCGGCTAGCGGTCTTGACATCCCGCTCATGGAACTGCAAACGCACCGCGCGCTTCCAGCACTGGCTGCTGACACGCGCACGGGGCACTCCACCGACGATCGCGGACTTTGGAGAGCCCAAGTCATCGCGATTCAGGCAAGAGACGGGGAAAGACTGGAGGATGTGGAACTCAATGCGGATACCATTCAGTTTCTGACTCATGGATTTCTCCTTAATTAGGAATGACTTTTTACAACTCAACGAACTAAAATTTTCTCAGTGGGACCAGCTGTAGTAATCCGAAGCCGAAGGCCTTTCCATGGCCAATCCCTTCGAAGACCGCCTTCTGGAAAAGCGCCTGGTCAACGACCTTGAGGCGTCCCTGGAAGCGAACATGGTGGAAGGTATACTTCGTAGTCCCCTTACAGAAAGTCTTAGTGGGACAGGTTCGCGCCTCCAACGAGGCTTGATCCACTTGGAAGCCCCACTGCGGAGCATGGGAGATGAACCACATCAGAAGATTCAACTGTCCCACCACAGGATGACGCTTCCCATCCACCCTGTCCCTCTTAACGGGATTCAGATCCACCTGAAAACGGAAATCCACAAAGGAGAAGAAGTTCTCGCCCAGGACCGTAGTTGCGGAGGGGAGTGTCTCTGGAAGCACGGGCTCCTGCGCCGAAAGAATCAAAATCGCACGACCGCCTCTTGTGGGACCGAGATCTGCATAGAGGAACCGGGGATCGCTCTTCACTTCATCCGGCCCCAAAGGGAACCAGGAATAGACCAGTCGATGAATGGAATAGGCGTCCCGTACGGCGTATTGCCGAAGGGCCTCAGGCCCTAAAACGACCTTAGTGAGGTAGTGCATTACTTCGCCTCCTCCTGCTTTTCACCCAGGGACTCCTTGCCATAGAAATCCTGGGTCCAGCGAAGACGGGTCCGTTCGCTCCAGGAAAGAAGATCCTTCAACAAATCCCGGTAACTGAGCGGCGCTCCGCCCTGGGATTGCAGATACTGCAACATAGGTCGCAGAACGGGAAAGAGCTCCTCGATAGTATCACAGGCAATGACGCGACGGAAGCGCCGTGCCTCCCGTTCAAGAGCGTCAGCGTCGCCTTTACAAAGGCTCCGAAGCGCCCTACCAAAGCTAGCGATCCCATCTTGATGGGGCTTCTCTCGAGCAATGGCCGCTCCCACGAGCGAGAAAGCCAGTCGCTCTGATTCCTTGGAAAGATTGCAATAGGGCACCAGATACTCCCATGCCGCACTGCAGAGATTCGGGTTATCCGCGCGCCGCATAGCCGCGCCAAAGGCGTTATCCGTCTGAACGCGCTGCAACACACTTTGAACAAATCCAACGTAATTGGGCTGATTTTCTGGATTCATTTTCCCTCCTTCTTCGATTGCTTCTGAAAACTGGGACTCGTCTCGACCCAGGCGGTCATCTGACGCGGGGTCGTATGGGGACAAAATTCATCAAAAACCTGACAGAGAAGCCCGAACCACTTTGCCTTCTCTTTCCGGATGTCTTCCTCATCACAATCCGAAAATGCCAGGTCAATGATTCCCTGAGCACGGGACTCCATTCGCTCAAGGAAAGCGGTCTTCGCCGATGCGGCAATATCCTTGCCCTCTTGAGCGAGCTTCTTGTAGTAGTTGGAGACGCAAGCATAAACTCGTTTCGCGCGGTCATCCACATCCAGCATCATCTCCTTATAACGGCAGAAGCGATTGGAGTCCAGGAAGTTCAGAGGCATTGTAAACTCCGCCTCCACGTAGTCATTCTTTCCGGAGAGATACTGTTCTCCAGAATTCGAACTAACCTCCATACCACCCGTCCAGACCGTGGCCTGCGTTGCGCGAGATTCATTCAACTTGTTCATTCCCATGGACACGAAGAACGGACTCCTCCGATCTTGGC
>CAVGTF010000181.1:0-2225 GCA_963632245.1 Anaerovoracaceae bacterium | reverse complement strand
GGGAGACCGCGGCCTTTTGCGTCATCTTCGACTGCTTTTCTCGGCGATCCTGTCGCATGGTCTGTGCCGCGCCTTCGTCCTCCTCACGCTCGCGGTAGGTCTCTTCGAGAATGGGTCGGATGTCGTCGGGGAGACGGACCGAGCCCCGCTCCATCCAGAGTTGTGCAGAGCGCCACATGCAGTAGGAGTCGTAGGGGAGCGACAGTTCTCGCTTCTGCCAAGTATTGGGGGACTCGGCATTTTCGGGGAAAACCACCAGGGCCTCTCGCGAGGCCTCCGCGGGGCGGATGGCATCCAAAACGCGATGTCGCCACAGGCGACCGATTCTCTGGAAGAGCATATCCGAGGGGGCGGCCTGGGTGATCAGAAAATCCGCATCCACATCAACGGATTGCTCCAGCACCTGCGTGGCCACCAAGATGCGGCCCTTCTGACACCGCTCCGCTGCGCCATCCTTTCCCAAGATATCCACCCAGTGCTCCTCCTGCTTGCGACGAATGCAAGAAGGGAAGCGTGAGTGAATCAGGCCCAGTTCAACGTCTGCAGGAATGAATGTAGTCAGCTGTCGGTAGATCTCCTGCGCCTGGTCCACGGTATTGACAATCCAGAGGACCTGTTCCCCCCGAGAGGCATGCTCGTATGCGGCACCATAGGCCTCCGCAGGCTCCGAAGTCTGTGAGAGCTTGACCTCCGCCGACTCCGTAGCGGCGAACTCACGGTATTCCACCTCCCCCCCCTTTCCGTCGGAAATGGAAATCAGGGGATAAGAGCGCGGCGCGGCGTCTGCGGTTTTGGGGCATCCCAACAACCGCTGTCTAGCAGCATTGGTGAGAGTCGCGCTCAAAATGATGGTAGTTGCGCCCCACTCCCGGAGCTTTCGGACCAGCGAGACAATCAGCGAACCGGTATAGGCATCGTAGCTATGGACTTCGTCAAAGATAACGACCTTTCCCGACAATGCAAAAGCACGCAGATCCCGGTGTTTCACATTGACGACGGAGAGAAGCGCCTGATCCACGGTTCCTGCTGCAAAAGGCGCCAGCAATGCCCGTTTCCGAGTCTGGAACCAGCTACTCCGCGCGCCCGATGCCTTTCCATTTTCTCCGGGGTCCTCCAAAATCCAGTTCAGCCAGGCATCACCATGAATCAGCAATGCCTTGGCCCTCTCTTCATCCACGGCATCGGTGCCCCTCTGAAGGAAGCAATTCAGCCGCTCGTAGATCTTTTCGGAGGTCAGTTTCGTAGGCATGGCGAAGTAGACGCCATTCGCCTGACGCTTGGAAAGGAGCTGATGCGCCAAGAAAAGCGCGGCCTCCGTCTTGCCACTCCCCATTCCTGATTCAATGACATAGACCTTTCCAGACGTAGCAATGCCATCACAGGCCCTTTGAAGCGGATTCGGCGAAAAACCGAAAAGTTCCTCAAAGGGAAGCCCCTCCTTCCAATGCACAGGGACAAATCCGGCGTTTTCGACGGTCTTCTGGAGGTCCCGTTCTGTCGGAAGCGCTCCACCGTGCGGCAGATCCATTCCGGAACTCAGCCAGTCGGCGAAAATGACCGCCCCGACAGTTGTGGTGAGATACTCGTGGATCCCCCTCAATCCATCCACAGAGAGTCCGAGTTCATTTTCCAGTCGCGCCAGGAGTTCCTTGCGCAACTCCTCCCAGGCCTTTCCGCCCAATTCCTCCTTGGTCTCACGCCCGGCCGCCGACCAATTAGCGCCACCATGATGGCATCCCGCCATCCTCGCGAATTCCCGACCATAGCGACCAAGCACAATCTCGGAGTTCCGCGGATGGCCGCCGACATCCTCTTGGAGCCCCTTCCATGGTAATGCGCGCCCCAATGCCGTATAGATCTTCTCTTGAAAAGCAGGCGTCGCCTTTCCGATGTCATGGAAAGCCGCCAATGCCTCGGACACCTCTGTAATCTGCGCCGACAGGGGATACTCCTTCCAGATCTCCTTCAAGGCACGAAGCATCTCGCAGGTCGCACGCAAATGGGTATACAAATCACACCCCTCGACCGACTGCCACTCGCCATCCCGCCAAACCTGACGGGTCTTCGCTAAACACTCCCCCGCCGGCAACGCCGGATACTCCTTGATCTTGGTCTCCTGTGATGGCAAAAACACCGATGACATGAACTTCCTAGAAACGGAATCCCCTAATGACAATTACACCTCAACCAATCAATACCCCCAGTGCTTTCCATTAATGCACACT
>CAVGTF010000180.1:0-2226 GCA_963632245.1 Anaerovoracaceae bacterium | reverse complement strand
CAGAAGGTCTTCAGCTTCATCAGACCATAACGGTCGCATTCACTGAAGCGCAGACGATACTCCTGGACACCAATTGGTTGCATTGCTGAAAAGACGAAGAAAAAAGGGAAAACAGGCCCGCAGCGCAGTTCGTCCACCGCATTCCAAGCGCGGAACGCATGCGGTCGCATTCACCGGGCGCCCGGCAAATATACCCCCTCCCAAACGGTCGCCCGACGGCGACACTCCGCCCCAAAAGAAGGATTTCAGTCTCTGCACGATGGCAGCAAACGACTATGCCGGCGCCAATGCCGCCAGACCCACGCCGTGGGAGCTCTTCAGGAGAATCCAGGAGCCCGCCAACGGGGACTGCAGTTGCGCCTTCGCCTCTGCGGCGTCCTTCGCCCAACGGCAACGCGAAATGTCCGGGAGGGCGTTCAACGCCTTCTTCATCTCCTCGCCCACCGCGAAAATCTCCGCTTTCGGGCATTTCGACAGGGCGTACATAAGGGCCTCACGGTGGCTTTCCTCCGATCCCGCACCCAATTCCCGCATGTCGCCCAACACCAGCAACTGCGGCGCGTCCTTGGGAGCCACCTCGGCAAACCAATCCAGGGCCGCCTTCATGCTGGTGGGATTTGCGTTGAAGGCGTCGTTGACCCAGCAGACGCCGTCGCGCTCCACGAGATGGAGCCGTTCGCCCGGAAGGACGCACTTCCGGAGTCCCTCCACCACCTGGTCGGGAGTGCATCCGGCAACAGTTGCCGCCAGCGCCGCGCAGGCACCATTGGCCGCCATGTGCACTCCACCCAGATTCCACAGGAAGACTCGCTCTTCGCCGGTGTCCTTCCACCGGAGACGCAGCCGGAATTGTCCCTGCTCGTATCCTAGATAGCGATACTGCAGGTCATCCTGCTCCCGCGTACCGAAACTCAAAATCCTCCCGGCACTCTTCGCCGCATCCCGGAGGATGTCGGCGCCCTCGGCCTCGCCGGGATAGATGGCCACGCCACCAGAAGTCACGGCGGCCAGGATCGCGGACTTCTCCTTCGCCACGCCACGCAGATCATGGAAAAACTCCAGATGCGCACGGCCGATATTGCAGACCACGCCAATCTGGGCGGGCGCCAACGCCGCCAATGAGGCGATCTCGCCGGGATGATTGGTGCCCATCTCCACAATGGCCACCTTCGTGGTGTCGTCAATCCGGAAGAGATTCCGCGGCACCCCGAAATGATTGTTGGTGGACCCCGCGGTCTTCAGCACGCCTCCCGGGAACCGCTCCTCTAAAATGGAGGCGATCATCTCCTTGGTGCTGGTCTTGCCACAGCTCCCCGTGACACCCACCACCTTCACACCAGGATAACACTCGCGATGCCACCGCGCCAACTGCTGGTAGGCCACCAGGGAATCCTCTACCCGACGACAGGCACACCCCGCCTCAGACATCCGCTCCAAAACCTCCGCAGAGGGCTTCTCCTGCACCACAACAGCAGAGGCACCACCCTCCACTGCCTTGCCTACATACTTGTGGCCATCCGTCAATTCCCCCGCAATGGCCACAAACAACGCGCCCTTCGGCAGTTTCCGGCTGTCGTCCGACACACAGACAATGCCCGACGACTCGTCCACCGGCGGAACAAGCCACTCGCCAGGCAACACACGGGAAAGCTCCGAAAAGGAAAGAAAGGGCATCTGAAGAAAATGAGGAATTAGAAATGAGGAATGAGGAGTTTTGGCCACCCTGCGGTGGGCCTTGCCGGCGCTACGCACCGGCAAACTGCCAGCGGCGCTAGAGCGCGCCGCAATTGCAAATTAGGAGTTCTGAAATTTCCAATACCCAATCTGCAATGCGTATGTGCTAAAGCGGGGGTATGGGGGCGGCGCCCCCCCCGTCCTTTGGATGCCATGCCGGGAGTGAAAACGCTCTAGCGCTACGCCCCGCCAAACCGCCATTTCAGGCGGAAGAAGCTAGGCGGGGGCACGGGGGCGGCAAGCCCCCCGTCCTTTGGATGCCGGCCGGGGGTAGAAACGCTCTAGCGCCACGCCCCGGCAAACCGCCCCGGCAGGCGGAAGAAGCTAGGCGGGGGCACGGGGGCGGCAGAGCCCCCCGTCCTTTGGATGTCCCCGAATTAGAAGTTACCTAGCCGCATTGCACATTGCACATTGCACATTGCACATTGCACATTGCACATTGCACATTGCACATTGCACATTGCACATTGCACATTGCACATTGCACATTGC
>CAVGTF010000179.1:0-2378 GCA_963632245.1 Anaerovoracaceae bacterium | reverse complement strand
CCTGCTAAATACTAATTCGGGGGCACGGGGGCGGCAGCCCGACCTCCTTTGGTTGGACTCCGGCTAGGGAAGCGAGCTATTACGGGTAGGCCAGTCTCGGAGCCCCAAACTACACCGAACCGCGGCGCTTCTCGCCGCGGAAGAGCGCCTGCGGCACCTTATTAACTAGTCACTAACCGCTAATTGCTAGGTACTTACGGCGCATTTGATGCGCCGTATTCTATTGCAGGATGGCGCCTTTATCGGCGGAGGAGACGAGCTTTGCGTAGCGCGCCAGGTATCCGGTGGTGATTTTGGGAGCGGGCGCCTTCCAGGCCTGTCGGCGGGCTTCCAGTTCTTCCGCGGGGACCTGCAGGGTGATGGAGTGATTCGGGATATCGATGGCGATGCGGTCGCCCTCGTGGACCAGTGCGATGGGTCCGCCGGCGGCGGCCTCGGGGCTGACGTGTCCGATGGAGGCGCCGCGGGTCGCGCCGGAGAATCGTCCGTCAGTGATGAGTGCCACGGAGGATCCCAGCCCCATTCCGCAGATTGCGCTGGTGGGATAGAGCATTTCGCGCATGCCTGGACCGCCCTTGGGTCCCTCGTAGCGGATGACGATCACATCGCCGGGGAGGATCTTTCCGCCGTAGATGGCCTCGATGGCCTCCTCCTCGCTCTCGAAGACGCGTGCGGGGCCCTCGTGCTTCATCATCTCGGGAGCCACGGCGGCCTGCTTGACCACGCAGCCATCGGGCGCCAGATTGCCGCGGAGCACGGCGATGCCGCCATTTGCCAGAAAGGGATTCTCCAGGGGTCGGATCACCTGGGGATTCTTCACCGTGACGCCCTGGAGATTCTCCTCCAGGGTCTTTCCGGTGCAAGTCATGACGGCGGTATTCAGCAGATTTCGGCGCGTGAGCTCCTTCATGACTGCGGGGACGCCTCCCGCCAGATCCAGGTCCTCCACATAGGCATCGCCGGCGGGCGCCAGATGGCAGATATTGGGGGTGCGGGCGCTGATTTCGTTTGCGGTATCCAGGGTGAGGGTCACTCCCGCCTCCCGCGCGATGGCGGGCAGGTGGAGCATGGTGTTTGTGGAACCGCCCAGCGCCATATCCACGGCCTCGGCATTGTGGAAGGCCGCTTCCGTCATGATCTGGCGGGGACGAAGGTCCTTCCGGATCAGCTCCATGATCTGCATGCCGGCCTCCTTGGCCAGGCGAATGCGCGCGGAGTAGGGAGCGGGGATGGTGCCATTTCCGGGAAGCGCCATGCCCAATGCCTCGCAGAGGCAATTCATGGTATTCGCGGTATACATTCCGGAGCAGGAACCACAGGTGGGACAGGAGCGCTCCTCGGACTCCCGGAGACCGGCTTCATCCAGCTTTCCGGAGTGGTAGGCGCCCACCGCCTCAAAGAGGGTGGAAAGGCATCCGCGACGGCCATCGGGGAAGTGTCCGGCCAGCATGGGGCCGCCGGAGCAGATGATGGCGGGGATATTCAGACGCGCGGCCGCCATCAGCAAACCGGGCACATTCTTATCGCAGTTGGGGATCATCACCAGTCCATCGAACTGGTGCGCCACCGCCATGGCCTCGGTGGAATCCGCAATCAGATCGCGGGTCACAAGGGAATACTTCATGCCCACATGCCCCATGGCAATGCCGTCGCACACCGCGATGGCGGGGAAGATCACCGGAGTGCCGCCAGCCGCCAACACGCCCGATTTCACGGCCTCCGCCAACTTGTCCAAGTGCATGTGTCCGGGGACAATCTCGTTCCAGGAACACACCACGCCCACCAACGGACGCTCCACCTCCTGGCGCGTCATGCCCAGGGCAAACAAAAGACTGCGGTTCGGAGCACGACCGGCTCCCGATTTCATGTTGTCGGACAACATAGCGTTCTGAAAAAGGAGGAAGGAGGAGGGAGGAAGGAGGAAGTTAGGCCAGGGTTTCGCAGGCGAAACCCCGCGCCGGAATCTACCGGCGCGTGCGCCAAGCGCGCACACTGGCGCGCAAAAAGGAAAAAGGCAAAAGTAGCACCGCCGTGTAGGCGGAAGAGCGCCGCAGGCACCTTGCAGCTTGTCGCTACCAACTAGTTGCTAAGCGTTTATGGCGTGCAAACGCAAGAGGAATGGGGACTCGGAAACTGGGAATTTCCTAACTCCCCACTCCTCCTTACGAACTCAACTTGTTCGGAAAACCGAACTACTTGGATGCGCTATCGAGATCCTGGTCGTTCTTCCAGAGCATGCGCTCGCGCAGCTCCTTACCGATGATTTCCATGGGGTGTTTGGCCAGGTTGTTGCGCATGCTGTTGAAGAAGGTGCGGCCGTTCTTGTTTTTGGCGATCCAGCGTCCGGCGAAGGTGCCGTTCTGGATGTCCTTGAGGAC
>CAVGTF010000178.1:0-2412 GCA_963632245.1 Anaerovoracaceae bacterium | reverse complement strand
GTGGTACAGCCGGAGGTCTCGAAAGAGTACTCCTGGCACCGCCATCTGGAATACGAGCTCATTCTTCCCCTGGGGGAGAGCTACCGCTGCATGCTGAATGGAAAGGATGTGGTGGTGAACCGGGACGAGGCGTTGCTGATCGAACCCAATGATATCCACCAGGACCACCTGTCGCCAACTCGTCCCTACATCGCTTTTCTCTTTAACCTGAAGAAAAACGACGAACAAGGCGACAACAATATCCGGATTTTCCGGGCAGGGACCATGCCGTCAAAGAAGGTGGTGCATCTATCGGAGCGAAGCGAGGCGGATGACCTACTGCGGCTACTGCGACAGGAACTCCTCCGTCATCCCGGCGGCGTCTTCTCCATCGTGAGCAGCCTCTTCCTGGTGATCTTCCATCTGCTAGTGGAGGACATCGAAAAAGATCTCCTGGCAGACGATGCGCCACCTATGGATACTCAGGACGAGTTGCTCTATCACCAAATCAACGAGGCCTTCCAGCTGCATAGCACCTCCACGATCAATGTGGCGGGACTGTGCGCCAAGCTGGGAATGAGCCCCGCCACCCTAAGCCGGTATTGCCACAAGCTCTTCGGGATGTCCCCAAAACAGGCCTTCATGCGCCATAAGATCGATACCGCACGCTTCTGGATGTCAGAACACCCCGGCACCGCCCTAAAGACCCTCAGCCAACGAATGGGCTTCAAAGACCAGTTCCACTTCTCCAAGTGCTTCAAACGCATGACCGGCGTCGCCCCACAAGAATACTTCCGAGACCTCCAAAAGAAAAAAGCAGGCGCCCCACCGCGCCAGTAGAGCGGAAGGCGCGCAGGTACCGCCGGTAGGCGGAAGAACGCGCCCCCAAAAAAGGGGTGAAAATTCGCCCCATCGCGGGGATTCTTTTGGGGCAAAAACTATTCGTTTCAGACATGCGCGTTTCAAAAGAAAGAAAAATTTCTACCTAGACAACGGGATTTTTCTTTTTCAAACATGACGATTTTTTACATATTTTTTTCTTGTCTCAACGAGGGATTTTCTCTATAATATTCCTGAGCCCAAAAAGCTTCCCCCTGTTTTCTTCTCCGAAGCAATCCACCTCCTACACGCAAAACCAACCATGAAAAAGCACTTCACTCTGATTGAACTGCTGGTGGTCATCGCCATCATCGCCATCCTGGCGGCCATGCTGCTGCCCGCCCTCTCCAAGGCCCGCGAAAAGGCCCGTGCCATCAGCTGCACCAACAACCTGAAGCAGGTCACCCTGGCATACATCATGTACGGTGACTCTTTCGAGGGATACTGGCCCGTGGGCGCCCGCGGTCAGGCCGGCTGGCCCACCATCGCCGCCGCCAGCGGCGTCCTGGACACCTGGGCTGACTGGTCCCCCAACTGGTCCGACGTCGGCGACGCTTCCGCTGACAAGTGGGCAAAGAAGAGCCCCATCCTCTTCTGCCCCAACGCACAGAATAAGTTCCCCAACCACGCCTACGGCATCATCGCAAATGACGCCTACGGCAACCACACTGCCCGTTCCTACGGCGGCGGCTGCTACTTCAGCTACACCGACTGCCCCTGGGGCGGCATCTCCGGCGGCGGCTTCGACCCCATCTACGTCCGTCCCGAACAGTTCAAGGCTCCCTCCGCCTTCTGGCTGTGGGGTGACGGCTGTGACAGCAGCGGCAACAACGCCAGCAACGCCGGACACTGGGGTGCCTGCGTCGAGCCCCGCTGGGGCGGCCCCAAGCACGACTTGGATGCCCACGGAAAGGGCGGCACGCCCTTCGCCTTCGCGGATGGACACGTAGAAAACATCAAGACCCCCACCCAGTATGCTGAGCTGGCCGATACCGAGTGTGTCGCCCTGGGCAATGACAGCTACTGCGTGTGGGCTACCTCCGGTGGCAATGGCAGCCAGTACAACATCTGCGTCAAGTACAACGGCGTCATCAGCCAGTTCTCCTACGTCCGCTAAGAGCTGATAACACAAAAAAAGGGGCCCTTCCGGCAATATGCCAGGAGGGCCCCCTTTTTTTGTGAAAAAGGAGGAAGGAGAAAGGAGGAAGGAGGAAGTTAGGCCAGGGTTTCGCACGCGAAACCCCGCGCCGGAATTTACCGGCGCGTTCGCCAAGCGCGCCCGAATTGGCGCGCAAATACCGCCGGTAGGCGGAAGAAGAGCGCCTGCGGCACCTTATAAACCTACTACCTACTACCTTCTCCCTACCACCTAGCAAAGCGGGGGCACCTTACAAGGCAGGGAAATCCAAAGGACTGGGGGCAAGCCCCCCGCCCCCCCCGAATGCCTTTGGGGTAGCGGGTGTGGATTAGCCCCCCGCACCCCCCGAATACTTTTTGGGTTGGTGGCGCCGCGTTCCGCGCCGCGGAAGAGCGCCCGCGGCACCTTATAAACCT
>CAVGTF010000177.1:0-2435 GCA_963632245.1 Anaerovoracaceae bacterium | reverse complement strand
TAAGGTGAATGAATGACGCTTCTTCATTGTTTCCTCCGTTGAGGGGTAAAAAACGCTGAACTCAATTGATTCAAAAAAAACGGGAAAAACTCCTCCGGACCCTCGGCCACGCGGCGGAGTGTCAGTCTCAACCGTCACATCCATATTATTGCATCTTCCACAACCAAAAACAAGACCCCACATCGGGAATTTTTGGGAAATTTTGGGAATATTCTAGCCACCGCACTCCCGCCAACGCCCCTCCTACCTCCTATTTGGCACTTCATGGAATACGCTTCTCCTATTGGAACGCTCCGCCTCTTTGCCAAAGACGGTGCTCTCCAGCGGCTCCTCCTTCCCGGAGAATCCCTTACCCCACGGGAACTCTCATATCTCTTCGAAGAGGAAAAGCCCCCCATTGCACATTCCACGGCGAAGGCGTTGGAAGACGCCCGCCTCTGGCTTGACGACTACTTCGCCGGACGCCGTCCCGCTCCCTGGACAGGGCCCCTTCCCGCCCTGGGCACACCCTATCAGAAGCGCGTCTGGGACGCCCTCCGGTCCATCCCCTACGGCGAAACCCGCACATATTTCCAGATCGCACAGATCGCCGCCGCCCCCGGCACCACGCCATGTCCACGCGCCGCCGGACAGGCCCTCAACAAGAACCCACTCCCCATCCTCCTCCCCTGCCACCGCGTCATCGCTACCACCGGCGCCATCACCGGCTTCGCCGCAGGAATCAATATGAAGGAGCGGTTGCTCCGATTTGAAAAGGTAGTAGGTAGAAGGGAGTAGGGAGGAAGTGTATTCGGTCGCTCCGCGGGAATTCCGCGGCACTAGAGAGCTACGGAACAGCACCTGCGGTACCTTATAAACCTACTCCCTACTACCTTCTCCATTCTATCTATTTTTCACCTCCTACCACCTCCCTGTGCGCCAGGCGCGTAAGAAGCTATACTACCCCCAGCGCCTCGAAAATCCCCCACCCATACTCAGGAGCCCACAACCATGACCATTCACCAATTCAAGATCTTCCAGATTTTCGTAGGGAGTGATGACTGCGAGGAACTGAATGAATTCCTCGCCGAAATCGGAGAGCGATGTGTCGGCTGTACTTGGAATTGCTACCAGGACGGAAGCACCGCATATATGGCCTGCCGTGTGGAATACGTCGTCGACTCCGAGGAGCTTAAGGCAAAACAGGATGACGAAGAGGATGACGACTCCGAAGAGGACGAGGATACCACCAGCGGACTCTCCGGTATCGAAGCCGATCTCAAGAAACTCGATGAGATGGAAGCCGAGTGGAAACGCCGCCACCGACAAGGATACCACCTCTAATTTCCATAAAATCCACAAAAATCCCGAAAAATCCACGATTCTTCTGGATTTTCGCTTGCAAAATAACGCTTTCGACGCTATCTTTATCCCGTGTTCCAAACCACGGACACGGATAGACTCCAACACTCTGAAATTCAGCGAGTTCCATACTCACAACCATTACTGCATCTACGCAATCAATTACTTACTAACTCAATCAGCGAAGTGAGTAATTAATGAGTTAGTTAGTGATTCAGTAATTGAATTGAGGGTATTGATTAGTTAGTGATTGATGTCATCGAGTAATCGATTCCTCAAGTGAGTGGATGACAAGATTGATTGGTGTGTCTCAATCCTGCTTAATCGCGGATGAATGAGTGTTTGAGTTGTGTCCGGCGCGGTCCCTCCCGGCTTGGCGGCCTGGGTGGCGGCGGTGCGGTGCGCGGCGGTGTTTCTTTAGGCATAGGAAACACGCGGCCGTCGGGATGTCCCTCCACGGCGGATGCGACATCCCGACGGCCGCTTTTTTGTTAGATTGCTTTTGGGTGGAGAAAAAATGGAAACTTATAAAATAGATCTTGGTCTGTCAGAAGATGGAAAGGTTCTAGAGGATTATTCTTTTTTAAGGTAAAGAGTATTACTTTTTTTGATAAAAAGATATATATAGAGAGATGGCGTAAATGTCTTACTGAATTAGCTACAATACTTTATGAAAGTGAATTCAAAGATGTATTCTACAATGCTGCTGTAAATAATCGTATTCCATGTGTCTCTACAAGGAATCATTGGAGAACTGTCCATCGGACTTCGAAGCTAGGTGATGATTTGTTCATAAACGATAACCTAGGGGTGAATTCGATTGTAAAGTATTGCAGAAAATGGCTTCATGTATGCGGAATTGGTCCAGGTAAAGTTTTCGTGGAATATTATAAGAATGCGCCATATATAGAAAATCGTCAAAGAGAGCAACAAAGAGAAACTCTCAGAGAAACTCCACAAGTTACATGGGGAAATTTCAAGGAATTAACCTATTGTCTTGCTGATCCGAGACCAGATACTCTTGAAGCGTCTTACAAGCCAACTGTGGTTAGCATAACATTCTATGGCGAGGAGATCTTTGTGCAGTCTTGGCG
>CAVGTF010000176.1:0-2464 GCA_963632245.1 Anaerovoracaceae bacterium | reverse complement strand
ACGTGCTATAATGGGGGTAGGTGACGCGCAGGGTCTTTGGTGATTTCCTGAATCAAGCGGACTTATGTGACAGAGCCCATTGTATGCATTTTATACGACTCCCATTTTCTTGTAGGATTATTCTCCTCCTCGTGGCTTTTGTGGGACACGTATTTTACACCCAGGAGGTGGTGGATTACCGTGCTCACTTGGAGCGTGCCTTTGAGGTTATGGCGACGAGGACCATGGAGTATGAGGAGAGTGCGGGGCTTTACTGGTCGAAGAGTCGTACGAAGTCTATTGTGTCCCAGTTACGGAACGCAGATGGAACGGTGTTTCGGAAAGACGAACAGTTTTTGTATTCAGAGAGGATTCCGCGAGAGCAGTTGAAGCCGGGGTGTTTTTTGACTATGGACTATTATACGGCGGAGGGGTATACTACTGTTTTCTTTACGCGGACGAAAGCGCATGGCATTCGGGTGCGTGAGGGGATTCCGCGTGTGAGTGTGCCATCAGATGCTGTTATAACGGGCATGTCAAAGGAGATATATGGCGTCCCTTGTTGGGTCATTCGGATGGACAAGAAGCATGCGCCTGAAGGAGCCAATGTTGCAGAGGAATATGTGGTGGAACAGTCAACGCATGTCATTCGGCGTATGCGTTATTTCGATGCCAATGGCAGGCTGACCATGGTAATGGAGTACAGCAATTTTGATTTTTCTCCAAAGTTTCCAGCAGATTGGTTCTCGCTGCCGAAACTGGATTCCTTGCGTTTTGTTGAGGATTGGGAAGAGTGTCTGGAGGCCAATGAGGAGTTGGTGAAGGAATGCGTGGAGGAGACGGGGGATCCCTCCGTTACTCGGCAGTCCCAGGAGAGCTGGCTTGCCCGTCGCTGGCGCGCGATATGCCGGAATCCTGGTCGGGCGGCGTTCCGGGGGCTGTTGGTGGTGTCGTGTCTTTGTTTCGGGACTGCGGGGGTGTTGCGGAGGAGACGGAAATAGGGTGCTACAAAAGGGTTAGGATAATAGGAGGAATCAAAGATGACGAAAATAAACAATTCGATTTCGCATTCAAGAAGCCGCGGTGTTGTGTTGTTGCTGTGCGGTCTTTTGCTAGGGGTAGCATGTCTTTTTGCCGAGGAGACTGTGGCCAGCTGTCGGATGGCATGTCATAACAGATATAAAGCTTATTACAATGATTGTTGGGTATCTTACTACATGGGGAATATAGATTCCATTGATAAGTGTGTAGAAACGGTGAATTTGCTTATCGCGAATTGTTCTGCAGCGTGTGGAGATATATAACGATATGACGAATATGGGCAGAGGGACATCTATGCCGCGGAGAGGTAGAGTAATAACTTGTTTTTGTGTGTTAGTTTTGTCTGTTTGTTTGGTGGCGGGTATCTTTGCTCGGGAGTCAGTAGATTATCGTGCGATTCTTGAGCGTGCTTCGGGGACTATGGCAACGCAGACCATGACTTACGAGCGTAGTACGGGGACTGGTTTGGGGAAGAAAAGGATGAAGGCGCTTGTTTATCAGTTTCGTGGTGTGGATGGCACGGTTTGCCGAAGGGATGACATCTTGCCACTTGATGGAAGGCTGCTTCCCAAGGAACAGTGGCAACCTGGTTTTTTCATAATGAGGCGTTATTACACAGAGGAAGGGTATACGAAGATCTTTCTGACTCGGAACCATGCGCGAGGGATTCGGATGCGAGAGGGTATTCCCCGTGTGGAGATTCCCCGGGAGTCCGACGTTAGTGGCACGGAGAAGGAGGTGAATGGCGTGTCATGCTGGGTGATTCGAATGGCCAGGAAGGGGGTGACAGAGGGCGCACCCGCGGTGGAGGAATACGTGGTGGAAAAGGCCACGCATGTCATACGCGTTGAACGTCTTTTTGATGCGAATGGGCGTCAGACTATGGTGACGGAGTATGACAATTTCAATTTTGCTCCGGAATTGCCTGGGGATTGCTTTCTGTTGCCGAAATTGGATGCCCTGTACTTTGTTAAAGGAAAGAAGGATTATGTGGAGGCCAATGAGGAGTTGGTGAAGGAGTGCGTGGAGGAGACGGGGGAACCCTCCGTTACTCGGCGGTCCCAGGAGAGCTGGCTTGCCCGGCGCTGGCGCGCGATATGCCGGAATCCTGGTCGGGCGGCGTTCTGGGGGCTACTGGTGGCGTCGTGCCTTTGTTTGGGGACGGCGGGGGTGTTGCGAGAATTCCGCCGTTGAGACTGCGGTGCCAGTGCCGCCGGCAGGCGGAAGGACACAAGCGGTGATGCGGGGGCGGTAGCCTCAGTCCTTTGGATATCCCCGTTTGGGTAGAAGCCGTCCCTCCCTAGGAGAAGCAAATGATATCATCACCCTTTTGGCGGAAGGACATAGTTTTTTCTGTGATATCAGGGGACTTCCTGGGGCGGGGCGGATAGATTTTGCAGGATGGCATCGAGGACGGCGGGGAGGTTTTCCGCCTGGTTTACCA
>CAVGTF010000175.1:893-2708 GCA_963632245.1 Anaerovoracaceae bacterium | reverse complement strand
CCACGTGTGTGGGGAAGACGGCGTGGCTTCTTTGCCGGCGGCGGTGGGGGGAGAAACACCCCCACGTGTGTGGGGAAGACTGTCGGTCATGAGTCTTTTTGGAGTGGCGGGAGGAAACACCCCCACGTGTGTGGGGAAGACAGCACCCAGGAAAAATAAATTGAGAAGGGATAAAATACGGTGGAACTGAATGTAACCTTTAAGAAGGATTTTTCAACGGGGAATTGGGTTCGACGGGCTTCGCGAACCACTTGATAGTGCTCTCTGGATTTTCCAGGATCATTTGGAGTCCGGAGATAGTAGTGATAGCTCTTTCCGGGGCACCGAGAGCATAGATTCGGAAATGTGGGGCCTCCCTCATACTCTTGAAGACCAGGAGGCCCGAGTTGAATGTGCAGTGTTCCATAAGCATATCGACGACACGATCCGCCAGTGAGTCCGTGATGCCGGAAACGAATACGTTCGGCTTTGGTTCCACAAACCAGAGCTTCATCTTCCCCCGCACGGCATCGGGCAATGCATTGGCGACAACAACGACCATTACTTGAGATCCAGAAGGTCCAGGATATCAGCGGGTGCCTTTGTCAGCAAATTGTAGTCGATTACCCTCTGCCGGAAGCACTCCAAGACCTGCTTGCGATTGTAGGTGCCCGCCATCTTTGCCGTCAGATCGAAAGCCAGATCAAAGACCAGCTCTGCTTTATAGAGATCCGCGATATCGTAGACGAAGGGCAGTGGTGATCCGGAGTGGACGAATCCGATGTGTGGCGAAAGTCCCAGGGAATGCACAATAGAGGAAATCAGCGCATAGAGTGCCGCATTACAAGAGGTGATCAACTGATTGGTCATATCGGAGAGTTTGAAGCTCCCCGGCTTGTAGAAGCGTCCCTTCCAATTGACAAAATACTTCTCTGCCAACTCCTCATAGAGACTGCGGACGCGTCCGCCCTCCATGACCATGAGTTCCTCCAAGGTCTTGTTCTTCACCTTCGCCTCTGGAAAGCGCGACAAAAACATCTTCTTGGCGATTCTCAGACGGGCATCTGGATCGGCGGAGAGCTCTACCTGCTTCTTGAAATTCCGTGTATTGGCAGTGGGCGTCTGGCCAACTGCGTAGAATATGAGGGAGTCCTCTCCGACCCAGCAAATCGTCGTATTGAGCGTCCCCAAGACCTTGACGGCCTCATGAGTGACCGTAGTGCCGGGTCCCAAGAGAAGTGTCAGGACCGTGGCGGCCGGAATACGAATGACCTCCTTCTCCGCCGAGATCCACTTCACGCTAGAATCGTCCACCTCCAGGCGTCCGTGTTCCAAATAGAGGAATGGGTATCGCTCGCGGATCTTCGGCAGATCCGCGGGCGTGGCTTTGATGATGATTCTCATGACCGCGTTCCGTCGTGCCAGTCTTCCTGCGGGAAGGGAACGATCTTCACCCAGCGATCCGCATAGAGCTTATGCTGTCCAAAACGAACAGGGACATCATTGAGGAGCTGGGCTCCCGGAGTCTCGCCATTGGGATCGTCCTGAATGATCCACTGAGGGCGGAGATACTGATCCTTCCAACGCTGTTCCTTCGCACGATTGGCAGTCAGATCGTCATTCCATCCTCGAATCTTGTTCTTCAACGCATCCAGGGCTTCGGTCTTCTCATCGAAGCATCCCTGGAAGACCATCGTCTCCGGAACGCAGCACTTCCGACCGAGGTAGATGTCGTAGACGGGATTCTGCAATGCGTCCTTGAACTTCTCCGCCAGGTCATCGGGGAGTCCGAGAATGGCGGCGAAGGTCCGATCTTGAAGATACTCACGGTAGGTG
>CAVGTF010000175.1:0-883 GCA_963632245.1 Anaerovoracaceae bacterium | reverse complement strand
CGGCTTTTCCTCCATCGGACTTTTTGGGAATGTTCAACACCTCCCACTTGTCTTTATCGTCATAGCCGTTACCGACCATGTGATAGTCCGTCAACACACCATTGGACGATTCAAAAGAAACGACCTCCAGGGGGCAATAGGCCATGCGTGCCAGCAATTCGGTCTGTTCTCCGGAATCCCCGGAAGCAGCCAGGAGCATTCCGTAGATTCCAGATTTTGTAGGATACGGCAGAGTCTGCCTCAGATCGAAGCGCGAGGACGCGCCCCAACTCTGAAGCATTCCCTGCAACCAAAGGAAGAGGTATTTCATGCCCTACTCCCCCTTTTCTACAATGCCTGAATCGCCTCATCCAATCCCGCAACCAGATCATCCACGGAGCCGCTCTCCTGACTGATTTCCATCTTCTTCATCAATCCAAAGAGAGAGCCGTACATCCGTTCTGCGGAAGCAAAGCGTGCCTTCAGCGCCTCCACACTATTGGCCACCAGATCGGGTTTTCCCGCAGAGGTCCTGACCGCGTCATTGAAGGGCAATTGCATCCGCTGTCCCTTTCGCAGAGTCACGATGGCGTAATTCCAAGGAGTCGCGGCGGCCATGGTGGCCTGACGAGCGGGGGGCACTGCCACGAAGAGCGCCTTCACGAATTCATCCACGGCGGAGCGCACATCGTCGGTCTTTAGATTCTTCGCAAGCTGTCCCAAATCCAAGGAGACATAGCGGTAGTAAGTAGCGGAATTGAACTCCAAGGAACCGATATGTGCAGAACCGGATTCGTCATCCGGACGCAGATCATCCACCGCGGTGAAGTAATCGATTTCCGAGTCCACGCGATGAGTGGAGATCGCGTGAGCGAAAGAGGCCGCGGCCTCCACATTCATATCC
>CAVGTF010000174.1:0-2897 GCA_963632245.1 Anaerovoracaceae bacterium | reverse complement strand
TGCGGGGGGCTTGCCCCCAGTCCTTTGGATACCCCCTGCCTAGTTTCTTCCGCCTGCCGGCGGCACTGCGCGCCAATTTGAGGCGCGCGTGGCGCAATCGCCGGGCCTCTTCCCGGCGATGGGTTTCGCCCCGCGAAACCCTGGCCTAACTTTCTCCTTCCTCCTTCCTCCTTTTTTCATAGCGTGCGCTTTATCACCTTCCTCATCATTCTAGGCATCTGGGTTGCGCAGACGGGGCTGGTGATCCTCTTCATGGCCTTCGGGGCGGTCTTTGCCAAAATCCCCTTCACTTTGGAAACCTATATTCGCATCAAGCTAATCGCGTATCTCCTCACCCTGCCGCTCATCCTCTTCTACCGGCAGGTCAGGGAATTCTTCGAAAATCTCTACTACCCAAACAAAAAGTTCGACGAACCCCAGCCCGTCTATAGCCACGCCGAAAAATTCGCCCTCGACGAAAACTACTCCGCCGCCCTCCAGGAATACTACGCCATCGCCAAGGAATACCCGCACCTGGCAAAACCCTTCATGGAAATGATGAACCTATATGACCTCCGCTTCCATGACCACGACTCCGTCCGAAAAGTCTACGCCCTGGCACTCCAGACCGTCAAGGACAAGGAACAGCGAAAACTCCTCGACCGACTCTACCACGATATCCTCGGCGAGGAAGACAAATAAAGAAAAGCTGTAAACACGCACCCTTCCCTCCCCACAACGACAGAGACAAACCACGCTAAAAATACCTGCTCGCGTCACTCCCGACAACGCGTGGCAACCATATCAATTTTGATGGGAAGGCCGAATGACGGATCCTCAAAGAGTGCCTTGCTTCGTCATTGATTTCTCTCCAAAGCGAGCGTCGTCTCCATGCTCCATCAGGAAGCGCCGCAGAAGGAATGTCGCAAAATACGGCAGGGAAAAGACCCTATTCTCCCACCCAACATTTCCACCATGCAACTTGATTCCCCAGGTGATGTCTTCGTAATGCGGACTCTTAATCAAAGTCCTCAGACTCTGGGCACAACCACCACGCGCCTTGACTTCTACCGGCACTAGGCGATTGGCCGTCCGCACAAAGAAATCCTGCTCTAACGTGGAATCCGGCCTACTGTAGTAAACAAGCGAATACCCCTGCTTCACTAGGGCATCCCCAACGATATTTTCATAAAGTCCACCCTTGTAAACACCCAGATTCCGATTCGCACGCAAATCCCGCTGCGACTCGTCATCCAACTGAGCAACCAGTAGCCCCGTGTCCGCCATATAAATCTTAAATTTATCCACATCGTAATTCCCCTTGATCGGAAGCGACGGGAACTGCATCGCGTGACAAAGATTGATCACACCGGCGTCATTCAGCCATTCAACACACCCACGATAGTCTCCAAACCGCGCGCCACGGACAATCTTCGAAACCTGGAACTTCTTGTTCTCTTTCGCAAGTTGCGCAGAAATGCTATCGAAGACATTCAAAATCCGCGTCTGATCAAGTCCAGTCGCATATTTGCGGACATCCGCACGATAATCCTCCAAGATCTCACGCTGAACATCCAACGAACCCTCAAAGGTGCCCTTCGCCAAAAACATCGACACCACACGCGGCATCCCACCTAAGACACAAAAATCCAAAAACTTCTCGTCCAACAACTTCTTCTCCAGTTCATCAAATGGACGCACCTCAACCAAATGGGCGTAAATCCGCTCCATCAACTCATCACCATATCCCTGCGCTCGAAGAAATTCCTCAAAGTCAAGAGAATACAAACGAAGATCCTTCTTATAACCAACAGAGACACTCGCTATGCTCTTGTAGTGGACGCCTAATAGACTTCCACTCAAAATGACATCAAACCGACCATCCTGCTTGAAAAACTTCAGGGATGTCGCAATGTCCGGAAATTCCTGAATCTCATCAAAAAACAATAAGGTCTCACCTACAATGAAACGATACGACGGATTGATCAACGATATCCGCTTCACAATGGCATCCGCCGAATAACCATCCAATAAAATCCCCTTGTATTCCGGATGCTCAACAAAATTAATCTCAATGAAACTCGAATAGGCACCCCGCGCAAAATGACGGATCGACTCCGTCTTCCCAACCTGACGCGCACCATGAAGAAGAATGGGAAGACGACCATCATCACTCTTCCACTCTAAAAAAACCTGATCTATCTTGCGATTGACATACCGATAGTCCATATCTGCCTCCTGTTCAATATATAATTATACCTCACACCACCTAACTTGCAAGAGGCCAAAACAAAAAAATTAGCCACTTTCCGGGCAGTAGCAACAAAAAGATGAGCCACTTTTCGGGAGATATCTACAAAAAGATGAGCCACTTTCCGGAAAAAAGACACACGCTCCTGAGACAGAGGGGGGAGATATCGGAGGGAGAGAAGAAAGAAGAGCAGGAACCTTGATCCCCCTCCGCCCCAAAGGCGCAATCGCCCCGCACTGCCCCTCAGAGCCCCTCCGAATTCTTCAGGCTCTCGTAGGCCGCCCGCAATTCGTCTATCACCGACTCCTTCTTCTTCAACTCCTTCTCCAAAGCGACAACCCGGCGCTCGCCCGCACGAACCTCCTTCTTGAGGCTACGGTCAAAACAATCCCCGAGCCCCGCAACCACCTCGCCACGCCACTCCAACAATACCTCCACCGGAATCCTCAAATCCTCACAAATCGCCTCCACCGACTCCCTTCCCCCCAATAACCGACGCATCGCTAAAACCTTCAATTCACTGGGGCACTCTATTTCAGACATGGGGATTATGGGGGAGGGACTGGGGGGGATAACAACACTCACTCAAGATGACGATTCAACACCACAAGGATCTCGCATGCATTCTCGGTGATCGAAAATAGGAGTTATACACACTCACTAGTGT
>CAVGTF010000173.1:0-3263 GCA_963632245.1 Anaerovoracaceae bacterium | reverse complement strand
GAACTCCCGCACCGGCATCCGTGACCTCACCGAGGACACCAAGATCGCAAACTCTCGCTTCTTCGACAACGATCCCGAGAAGGTGCCCTCCCGCGCTCTCTCCGTGGGCGTGGGCACTGTCACCGACTCCCGCGAGGTCCTTCTGCTGATCAACGGCCACAACAAGGCGCGCGCCCTGAAGGAGTGCGTCGAGGGCGGCGTGAACCAGATGTGGACCATCTCCGCGCTGAATCTCCACAACAACGCCATCATCGCTTGCGATGAGCTGGCATGCGGCGAACTCCGCGTGGATTCCTATAAGTACTTCCTGGACATCTACAAGAGCGAAAGACTGTAAGAGTCTTTCGCTCCAAAAAGGAGGAAGGAGGAAGTTCGGCTAGGGTTTCGCGTGGCGAAACCCCGCGCCGGGAAAACCCGTCGCGTGCGCTGATGGCGCCTGGCGGAGCAAAAGGCAAAAACTAAGAGTTTTGCCTGGTCGCTAACGGGCGGTGGCGCGAAAGCTCCCTTCTTCTTTCTTCTTCCTTTCCCGGAATCCATGCACGAAAGCGCAGTTGCGGCGCATGCCCGACTGCGCTTTCTTTGCAATGGGGAGACGACTATTCCAAAGGATATGATGCGCATTCCGGCATCCATTCTTATTTGCATTTTGCTGGCGTGTATGGGGGCGTCGGTCTGTGCGCAGTCGCGCCAGGAGGAGATGCTGGCGCGGATGCGTCTGCAGCTATCGCTGTCGCGTTTTCAGTCGGAGAATGCCGATTACCGCTGTTGGTCGCGGGACTCCCTGGGTGACCGGATGCTCCTGGGGCATCTCCGGATGCCGGAGGGCGTCGATCCCGCAGAGGAGGAGGACGTCACCTCCTCTGCCGTCCTGATGGAGGAGGTCCGTTTTGCGGGACGGGAGCGTCTGCACTACCACCGGGTCTCCTGGATTGCCTGGGAACGCCGGTATTATCCCAATGGCGGATTACTCCTGGTGCGTTCTGCATGGGGGAGAATCCGTGGAATCCACGCGGGCTTCCTGGGCGGCATCCCACAGGTGCGTCCCGAGGCGCGCATTTCCTGCGAGGAGCTCCTCCATGAGGGGCGTCCCTGCTGGCTCTTCCACCAGCGTTTTCCCGGACGCGACGGCGCTGCTGGCTGGCAGGAGGACTTCCTGGTGGAGCGCGAGGGCTCGCGGCTCCTGCAGTGGCGTCGATTTGACGGACAGGGCCGCATGCGGCAATGCCGGATCTACCTGCCGTACATAGACGCCGAGGTTCCCCCCCCGCAGGAGGTCCCGTCCATGTACGAACCGCCCCTGGAGGCCGCCAATTACACCGAGCTGCGGGATGTCATCCTGGAGCTCCTCCAAAAAGAATCCCGCGATTTCAAGTCCTCACGTAAGATCCCCGCTCCCGCCGCCCTCCTGAAGGCCGCCTTCTCCCCACAGAACCTTCGATCCCTGGCAACCAATCCCCTGCAGATCCTGGTGATTTTGGGCGCCTGCGCCGTGACGGCGGTGATTGCGGGCAGACGCCCGCTAGGTCGTAAGTAGCAGGGAGTAGGTAGCAGGTGAACAAGGTGCCTGCGGCGCTCTTCCGCCGCACGTTGCTGCGGCACTGGAACCGCGGCCGAGAGACGTGGAAGAGCCGCGCAGCGACCATACAACTTACGACTAGCCACTAACCTGCTAAGTACTAATTCATTCCATGCTCATCCCCATTCCATCTGGATTACAGACCCGCGTTTGCCTGATTGGCGAGGGCATTTTGCCGCAGATTCCGCAGTTAGTGAAAGAGACCTGGGTGGGGGATGCGTTGCCGTTGCGCCTTGTGGCGGACGGCAATACCTGGGCTGCCGCCGGCGAGCAATTGCAGTCGCTGTTGAAAGCCGCGGGACTAGTGGTGAACGAGCCGTTTCTTTTTCCGGCGGAACCGCCCTTCCATGCGGAGTACTCCCTGGTGGAGCGGCTCCGTGAGCCGCTGACGGGTCATCGTCCGGTGGCGGTTGGCTCGGGCACCATCAATGACCTGGTGAAGCGCTGCACCTACGAGCTCGGAATCAATGGATACCTCTGCTGCGCCACCGCGCCCTCCGTGGACGGATATACCTCCGCCGGCGCCGCCATCACCAAGGACGGCCTCAAGCAGACCCTGCCCTGCCCCGCACCACTCGTCATCGCAGCGGACAGCGTGGTCCTGCGCACGGCGCCCTTCCCCATGACCGCGGCCGGCTATGCCGATCTGGCAGCGAAAGTGCCCGCGGGCGGCGACTGGCTCATTGCGGACGCCCTGGGGATCACTCCGGTGGAGGAGATCTCCTGGGGGATGGTCCAGAAGGATCTCCGGAAGTGGCTGGAGTCCCCGGAATCGCTGCTGCTGGGACAAGAAAAGCCGCTGGTGAACCTCTTCGAGGGACTCTGCCAGACCGGCTTTGCCATGCAGCACCTGAAGGACTCCCGTCCCGCCTCCGGCGCCGAACACCTCTACAGCCACTGCTGGGAGATGCGCGACATCCGGAAGGACGGCGTCCAGCCGTCCCATGGCTTCAAGGTGGCGGTGGGATCCCTCATCACCACCGCACTCATGGAGGCGGTGTACTTCCAGACCTCCACTGACGAACTCGCCCGACTCGCCAAAGACGCCCCATACCTGACTCCCGAACGACGACTCGCGGAGATCGAGGAGTTCCTGGGCGGAACGCCCTTCGAGGAAAATGCAAAGGCGGTCTCCCTGGCGAAACTCCCCCTGGGTGACGACGCCAAGAAACGCCGTCAGGCACTCCTGGATACCCACGCGGAACTCTCTAGGAAGCTCCAGGCGCAACTCCTGCCCTTCGAGGAGCTCCGTCGTCGTCTGAAGCTCCTGGGATGCCCCGTCACTCTGGAAGACATCGGACTCCCAAAATCCGATCTCAGAAAGACCACGTACGCCGCCGGAATGATCCGGAACCGCTACACTATCCTCGATGTCCTCACAGACCTGGGCCTGACGGAGCATTTCTGCGAAATGGCAACCGCCATCTCGCAGAAATGCAGGTAGTAGGGAGAAGGTAGTAGGGAGTAGGTTTGCAAGGTGCCGCAGGCGCCCTTCCGCCGCTGGAGCGGCGGTACGATGTAGCTAACATCGCGCTAAGACGGCACACCCCCAACCACTGCATTTTGCCGGCCATGCCCCCACCAAAGGAGGTCGGGGCTTGCGCCCCCGGACCCCCGCCCTTGTCAGGTGGAAGGGAGAAGGTAGTAGGGAGTAGGTTTGCAAGGTGCCGCAGGCGCCCTTCCGCCG
>CAVGTF010000172.1:0-3288 GCA_963632245.1 Anaerovoracaceae bacterium | reverse complement strand
CATCCCCACCATCGACGGAGACCTCCAGGACCCCACCTGGCAAAACGCCACCACATACACCCTGACTCCCCCCACCGGAGTCATCCACCCCAATCAACTCATCGACGACCATAATGCCCTCAATGACGCACACCGCGTCACCATCAAGCTCGCCACCGATCCCGAACACAATACCCTCTTCCTGGCAGTGGAACTACAGGACGACTCCCCCGCCGCACAATCCCGCCCACACGACGGCGCCGTCTGGGAGGACGACGAAGTCGAGGTCTTCCTCGCCTCCGCAGACTCCCCCACATACTACCAACTCATCGTCAACCGAATGGGCTCCACCATGGACGGCAAAGTCTGGGACCCCGCCTGGGACTTCCAGTCCATCCAGACCGCCACACAGGAAAACCACACCTCCTGGACCGCCGAAATCGCGATCCCACTCAAACAGCTCTCCCTCACCGCCCCCCTCGAAATCAATGTCTGCACCACAGACTACCCCAAAAAACTCCGCAAAAACCTCTCCGATACCTACGAGGCCTTCCACTGCCGAGAGGCTCTCGTGCCAGTATTGATGGAGTAGAAGTTCAGCTACGCGCAGGAACAGGTGGCATACTTACACGTATAAATAGAGACAACACTGTCCGTTAATATCGTGGTTCAGCCCTTATGACCTGAGGGTCATTAGGGATTTTAGTTTTCTCTTCTTAACGCCCTGTTATTTGAGAATGCCCTGCATCCTCAGATACCACGTAACCCCTTTTGCATTTTCCGGATAGCCGGCTTTATCCAAGGCCGTCGCAAGACCTTTCCAGGAGTAGGTATTTGAGGAATCCTGCCGCAAGGACTGCATATAGGCGATGACGGCATCCTGGTATTTCCCAGATGCATTCAAAACGCCACCTAGGTATTGCCACTTCTCCGCTCCAATGGGGGAGGCAACAATGGATTTCGCGAGCAGTTTGATAATACGAGGGATGTCCTTGCCTTTCTTGTAGAGCTTTACGGCATCGTCAAACGCTCCACCATCATCGACCTTCCAACGCGGGAAGAAAACCCCACTGCCACCCTTTTGCTGACTCGTCCAAGTCAGCTTAGGATGCTCCTCAAAGACCGAGCCCTTTGACGGGGTCCAGTCCAACAATCGCAGGAGTTCCGAAGAGGCCTTGTCACCACGCTTCACAAGCTCGTCTTTTCCAACCGAGATCTCCGGATCCAGCCAAGATACAATCGGACAGCCCAAATTGAAGAAGAAAATCCGCTTCCCTTCTCGATCCTTGAAGTGCGTATTATAGACCTCCGCTAAGGCCTCCCCCCACTCGGCATCCGTACGCGTCTTCAAAGCCTCAATCTTCGCCTTGTACTCCGCAGCAATACGCGCCTTCTCCTTCCGCAAAGGCTCAGCATCAAAGGCCATCACACGACAATGCATGCCATTCTTCACCTCTTCACTTAAAACACAGGAAGCTACACCGGAAAAGTTAAAATTGCATATCCCTGGAGATGGAATAAACCAAGAATTCAAATTCTCATTAAAAGGCAAAAATGAGACAGTTATACTTTCTGGGACTAAATACTTTTCAAGTGCTAACAGTATAGCAAACAAGTCTTCCCCTTCTTGGCAATCTAAATCATCTGTTTCTGAATCCTTCCATTCTATCCTATAGAATAAACAATCACCTTTTTCAACATAAGGCAACTCATGCGAAAGAGAGACTCCATTATATGCTAGTCTAGCATCTTCTGGAGCAAACGCAAGAAGCGTTGCTTCTATTGTCAGCAAAAATGAAGTTATTACCAACCAATTTTTCATCTTCTTGCGTCCGCTCGTTTATTTATTCCGCCTTATTCGTCATCGTCATCATCAAGAATCATGTTAAGCCCTGTCTTATACATTCCGCTAGTGCTATAGCCGGAACTCGACTGTGGTTTTTGTGACTTTACAGAATTTGACTGAACTTCCTTTGCTGCCTCGCGTTCTGCAGCGATTTTTGCTCGATCTCTCTTCACACTTTCCTTCGCCTGACGCACACCCTCCGCGCGAGCGGCGTCATTTCTCTTGGAAGACTCATACTCTTTCTGCAACTGTTCCTGATGAGCACGCTCCCTTTCCTGAGCAATATTCATCTCAATAGCCAAAGCAGTTGCTCGGTCTTTAATGCTTTTCAAAGCTGTTGCATCACCGCTACTAACACCATAGACTGAAACATGCATATCAACTCCTGAATTGCTATTTGTTACAATCCCAACCCATTTTTCTGCGCAACCGGCAATTTGTATATTCTCAAATTTTTCCGACTGCAATTTATTAAAATCCGAAAGGGTTTCCTCTTTTTGTTGACCATTTGCTCCTTTTGTGGTCTGTTTTAAAATCTCAGCAGTTCGTTTTGAACTTGCATCTGCAAAAAGCGAATATGCTACCTCAGCCCTAGCCTGCATTTGCGCCATTTCAAGATTGATACCATCCTGAACAGCGTCATCAGTATCTACAGGTGCACACGCAATACCAAGGAACCACATATTACCCTTATTATCAATGTAATTACGAGGACCTACCCAAGAACTCAGAGCAGACGGTTTCCCGTTTTTTCTCTGACTCTTGCCATTTAGCCATTGTCCAACCGTTTTTTGGCCAGCTTTAAACTTTACTGACTCTCCATTCAATATTTTACTTGCTGCATTCTGCATTTCTTCACTCCATGAATAAAGAATAGCCATATCATAGAAATACTTACCATTCTCGTTACGGATTTGATCTGCTTGCTGTATCACTGTGCATCCAAAAATTTGCATTTGTGCAAGTAAATCAATTTTCGAACTCAGTGACTGCTGCAATGTCCCTTTTGCTTTTTCTGCCTCTGCTTTCGCATTCTCTAATTTACTTTTTGCTTCATCCAATTGTTTTTTCAAGTTCTCATACTGTTCGATTCTATCCGAATTATACTCCGAAATATCAGTATATCTTTCTTCAAAACCACCAACTAACTTAGAAAGAGAAGCGAGCACATCAGGCGTATTTAAGGTTCCTTCGTCCCACTTTTTGTACAAAGCAGAAGCCTCTTTAATAACTCCGCTGATACTACCTGAATCCTTTTCATCTTCCGCTTCGGCAACTTCTTTCAAAAGAGCCTCAAACTGGTCACTCGCCTCTACTACAACATCATCTACTTCTTTCGTTAAAGCCTCAAGTTGTTTAGCAATTGGATTGCCAGGCGTATACAGCTGCCTTTCTGCAGACATTGAAGAGATTATAGACTCAATAATCTGCGCCTTTGCAACCATTAAAACCTCTGTCATCAA
>CAVGTF010000171.1:0-3385 GCA_963632245.1 Anaerovoracaceae bacterium | reverse complement strand
GCCCTAGACACAGGCGGGGTGATCCGGCGGCGCTATCAGGTAAAACCATTTTTTTTGAGAATTGACGATCATGAGCAAACGCATTTGTCCCGAAGCCATCCAATGGATGCTCCGGCGCTATGAATTCCGGGATTTCAACAACGCGCTGAACAACGATCCCGCGGTGAAGCAGGCGCTGACCCGCGGCGGATTCACCCTGAGCGAGCGGAATTTCCGCCAGGAAAAGACCACCCGGAGGATCCTGGTGGTGCTCCAGAAACACGACGAGTTCGCACACTACTTCGCCTTGAATCTGGCGGGAATCTTCGCCTGCCTGGAGAAGATGCTGCAGGCCCCCAAGGAGACCCGCAACGCCCAGGCGGCGTGGATGGAGAAGTACTGGCGGGAGAAGTTCCTGGCGATGCGGGATCCCCGCACGCTGGCATTGGTTTTCTGCCAGCTGCAGATGTATCCCCGACTCCAGAGGCTGGGCGCACTGCTGCTGAAGGCGCCCTCCTTCTGGCGCGGAAAGAAGAATCCCACTACCCCCCGAAAGGAAAAGACGCCCCGCGTCGTCCCCCCAGAGCCACTCTCACTCTTCGTCGCCGAAGAAAATGCCAAGCGCGAGGCGGAGAATGCCCAGCGACAGGAGCGCGTGAAGAAGAAGCAGGAGGACGCCTCGAAACCAGCGGAAACCTCGGCGGTTGTGGCAGCGGAGAGCGCGCCCGCGCCGGTTGCGCCGGTTGCGCCGGTGTCGCAGGGGTTGTTGCCCTTGACGAAAAGCCACGAGGCGGCGGTGGAAGCGCTGGCAGCGCCTGCGGTGGTGCCGGGGATTGTCCCGCTGGTGGCGCCGTCGGCTCCGGTGGCTGCTACTCTCGAGGCCGCGGTGGCGGAGTCTGCGGCGGTTGAAGAGACCGTGTCTGAGGAATCCGCGCCGGTTGTTGCGCCTGCTGTGGATCCTGTGGTATCTCCTGTGAAGGAGGTCGAGAAGTGGCGGGATTCCAGCGATGTCCAGGAATTGAAATCGATGTTGTCCAAGGCCCGTCAGCGCAATGGCGAGTTGTCGCGAGAGAATGACGCCTTGCGGAAGAAGGCCCGGACCCAGGAGGAGTTGCGTGCGAAGGCGCAGCGTCTGGATGGCGAGGAGAAGGCTCGGATGCAGAAGGAGCTCTCGGAGATCCGTGACGATTTCGATGATGCCATCGACGAATTGCGAGACCAATTCCAGGAGACCCAGCGGTTGCAGATGGCCTCCTTCTACACCGAGGCTCTGGGCATTCATCCGGAGCAGCTGGCGCTGTTGACGGAGTCCGTGGACACTGGAAAGGGCCTGGAGGAGCGCGCGAATCGCCTGCTGGCAAAGCAGCGTGAGCGCGACAAGACTTTCGGCGTCTACCAGAAACTCCGGGACCAGGAGCAACGCCTGGATCGGCTTCTGACGCGGGTCCGTGAGGCGCTGGAGGAGTCCCTTTCTGTGGAGCCCGGCATGACGGAGTTGGCGAAGGAGTTGGAGAAGCGTGTGGCGGAGTTGCGGAAGAGTCTGCGGAAGGACTCCAATGACGGCGAGAGCACGCTGCAGGGCATTGCGCCCCGTATGCTGGGATATCTGAAGGAGCTCCCTCTCCATGACGACGCCACCCGCGATGCCTTCCAGGAGGTCCGCGTTTTCCTCCAGGGGAATCTCGGACGGCGACTCTTCCTGTCCGAGGAGATCGAGAAGATCAATGCGTTGCTGGCGGACCGCGAGAAGCTCTTCGATCGCGCACGCGAACCCCAGAAGACCATGGAGGAGCTGCTTCAGCAGGAGCCCAGCGGCGAGCCCGTCCGCATGGAGTGGATCCACCGCCCCGGCAATCGCGGCGATCTGAAGCAGGTGGAGCTGGTCATTGACGGATACAATGTCATTAAGACCGATCCCATCATGAGCCTCCAGGAGAAGACCGCAAATGGCTTCCAGGTGACGCGCGATGCCTTCCGCATGCGGTGTCAAAAGCTCTCGCAGGTCTTCCGGAAGGTGGTGCTGGTCTTCGATAGCGATCTTCCCGTGGATAGTATGACGAAGGTCAATGACCACTACACCGTGGTCTACGCCGGCCATAAGACCGAGGACCAGAACGCCGACAACTGGATCGTCCAGCGGATGGAGGAACAGGAGGCGCGCGGCGATGCCGGCAAGCGCTGGCTGGTCACCAACGACCAGGGACTCATGGCACGCGTCCAGGAAATCTGCGACGGCTATCTGGATAACGCGACCTTCCTGGGATTCCTGGGAGGAGTGGGGCGCTAGGGGGCGCCAGGGGGGCGCCCCCAAAAAGAGGAGGAAGTTCGGCCAGGGTTTCGCGTGGCGAAACCCCGCGCCGGAATCTACTGGCGCGTGCTCCAATGGCGCCTTGCGGCGCAATGGGTCATGTGCAATGCGTTTGTGTGGGTAGCTATATAGCAGGGGAGCGGGGCGTTTTTCGTGGGATAACCGTGGGGAAAAGAAAGCTTTATCTTTTTACAAAATACGCCTTGCGTTAAACGCGTGGCGTAATAAATTAAGATGAGGTCTTGGAGATGATCGCAGATTTCAAGTGCAAGGAAACCGAACGATTGATGGCTGAAGGCACGAGTCGAAGGTTTCGTTCCATAGAGCGGGTAGCGCTTCGCAAGTTGGATATGCTTGATGCAACCGTGGATGTTCTGACTCTGCGCATCCCCCCGAGTAACCATCTTGAGGCGCTGCACGGGGATCGCGAAGGGCAGTTCAGCATTCGGATCAATCTTCCGTGGCGCATTTGTTGAACGTGGCGTGATGGCGAAGCCCACGATGTAGAGATTGTTGACTATCATTAGGGAGGGCATTCTTATGATTAGAACTAAGAATTTGATTTGTCCTGGGGAGATCCTCATGGAGGAGTTTTTGAAGCCCATGGGGATTAGCCAGAATAAGCTGGCGATGGATATTCATGTGCCTGCGCCTCGCATTAATGCAATTGCAAGGGGAACGCGTGCCATTACTGCCGATACAGCCTTGAGACTCGGAAAATACTTTGGAACAGGGCCCGAGTTCTGGACCAATCTTCAAACGAAATACGATCTTTGTGTCGCCGCACGGGATGCCCAGAAGGAGCTCGAGGCGATTCCTCTTTGTGCGTCGGCTCAAATGGTAATGGCGAATTGCTAGCAGGTTTTCCCCGTCTTCTATTGCCTGCGCATTTCTCGCGTTTCTAGAAGCAGACTGTGCTCTGTAGAATGGGGGATATCCAAAGGACTGGGGGCAAGCCCCCCGCACCCCCCATAAATACATCTGGGGGGCTAGGTAGCCAACCTACTGCCTACTGCCTACTGCCTACTGCCTACTGCCTACTGCCTACTGCCTACTGCCTACTGCCTACTGCCTACTGCCTACTGCCTACTGCCTACT
>CAVGTF010000170.1:0-3402 GCA_963632245.1 Anaerovoracaceae bacterium | reverse complement strand
CGCTGCGCTACGCTGCGCTACGCTGCGCTACGCTGCGCTACGCTGCGCTACGCTTAGCGTAGCAGTTTCCACCCCCATCCTAGACACTTTCTACTCCGTACCCCCGGCACACCCCGGGAGCACGGAGTTTTTTTGTGCCTGGGATGCCATTCCGTCGAGCCCGTACGCCAGATTCCTGTGTCGGCGCACGGGCTCTTTTTGTTTCCTAAACCAGAGTCCTAAAAAAAAATGAAAATCAAGTCTCTTCTTCTTTGCTTCTGTGCCGTGATTCTCGCGTTCGTGACTGGCTGCGCTTCTGATAAGAGCAATAAGACGGCCAAGGAGGTTGCTAGCGAATTTGATGAGTTCAAGAACTCTCTGCCTCCCGCGGAGTGGGTTGAGGTCGGTATGCCCGCTCTTGATAGCATTGGCGCGTTGTCCGCGCAGCTCTATAAGGACACCTACGTGCTCATGATGGAGTATATCGATGCTACTGAAAACAATCGCGCCTATGTAACCTTGATGAATACGGCTAAGGATCTCGAGGAAAAGGAGGGATTGGACGGTGAGGCAGCTGTGCAGAAGGCTTTTGGTCTGATTGCCGAGGCTGACAAGGTTCGTGCTGAGGGCAAGGATCCTCTGTATCCTCAGGCGGTGGATGGTTATAACGCCGTGCAAGCCCTGGAACCCGCCAACAAGATCGCTTCTTTGATCCCCCTTATCGCTCGCATTGCTGAGACCGCTGCTACTGCTAAAAATCTGCCCAACGAGGTCAAGGCCGCTGCCGGTAACCCCATGCAGGCCGCCAAAATGGTTAAGAGCGCTCAAAATGTGATCTCCCAGCTTGGCAAAACTGCGAAGATGGCCAATTGGACCAAGCTGCAGTACGAGCGAGTCAAGAAGGCAAAGAAGGAAGGTGACGAAAAGAAAAACTGACTCTTGTAAAGAATTGGAGTGAATTTCGTTCGTAATTCCTGTGTTCGGCATGTTAGAAAATTCTTGACATGCCGAACACTATTGTCGTCTCATAAAATGCTTCTTGTTTGTATGAAAAAATCTATCTTGACACTGGCATTTGCTGTTGCTCTCTCATTATTTGTGGTTGGTTGTGCCACTACCGGAAAAGATACGGTTGCCCCCGATCGGACCAAAGGTGGTCGATATGCCGATGTGAATACTTTTGCCCAGGGGGAGATCAAGCTCCCCGCGAACTGTAGCAAGGAAAACTTCCGTAAGTTGCTTTTGGGTGTGTCCGTCCAGAATGTCAAATTTGTGAACGGTCAGCAGTATGCTTCTTCGAATCCCGCGCAGGGACTCAGTGCTCGTCTTCAGACAGAGATGGCGAAGTTGAAGCGCTTCTCTGTTTTCTCCGCCCATAATCGTGGCGGTGTCACGCTCTTCCAGTCTCTAGCGGATGTGGGAGAGGCACAGCTTCCGGAGGAAGTCAGTATGCGGGATCTGGATCTGGTGCTGACCATGAACCTGATGCTGACCATACAAAAATATGAACGCTATGATCACGATGAATACTGTTTCGAAGTGGATGTGGATGCCAGTTGTGAGGATTTGCACACTCATGAGGTTAAGTTTGCAGAAAAAGCGACGGGGGAGGCACGGAGGAAAGAAATACTTTCCTTGACGGGTAAGCGTATGGCAGGTTTTAGTCATGAAGATGTTAGCCAGGCATTTCAGCAGGCCGCCCTCAAGGCCATTGCAGACATTGCTAACAAAATCGGTAACTACTATCCCGTTGGTGGCAAGATCACGGGAATGCTTGGCGACCGTATGACCATGGATCGCGGTTTTGAGCAGGGCATTGGCGCCAATATGCCCATGGTCATCTATACCGTGGTGAGTGGTGTCAATCTGCCTCTCGCTGTGGCGGAGGCCTCCCCCAATGATCACACTGCCAATCTGGTTGTGAAGCGCTGGAACAATGAGGATCCCTACGCACGACGCGTCATTGAACAGATGAATGCGGATCTGGATTGGCTCCAGAATCATGAGCTGTATGCGGCGAGCCTGAGAATGGCTATTCCTCCCGAATGGGATTAGGATGAGTGAGATCCTTGGTTGAGGGTTATAGGGAGTGAACTAGAACAATGAGTAGATGCCATTCCATGGGTAGAATACTGCTTCTGGCGATTCTGGGTCTTTGTTTCGTGGCGGATCTCCCCGCCCGTGATGATGCGGCGTGGCTGGCGTTGGCGCGGGAGAATGCGGTCAATGGTTTCATGACGGATTCCGATGAATCGGAGGAGGATGGCGTCTACTGCCTCATGCTGACGGAGATCCCCGATCTCCCCAATAAGTCCGCGGAGGTCGTCCTCAATGAGACGATCCTCGAGGTAAAGAAGAATATGACCGCCTACGTGAAGGGCGAGACCATGTCCGCGTCGTCCAAACTGGACATGCGGTCTGTGACGCAGACAGTGAATGGCGAAGAGCAGAAGTCGAGTTTTAAGAGCCTTGAGAAGAAGATTCACAGCAAGGTCAATGCCCTTGTGAAGTGCATCAAGATTGTAGGGCAGGTCTCGGCGAATGACAAGTCGTTTGTCGTGTGTCTGACCTGCGAGCGTTTTGAGGACATGACGGCGAAGCTGGAGGCTGCCCAGGCGCAATATGGCGAAGAGGGCGTGGTCTCTTCTGTCGGCGAGGCCTCGAACCGTGAGCAGGCGGTCCAGAAGGCGATTCGCGGCGCGGTGGAACAAGTCTTGGGTACGGTCGTGATTGGCTACGACAAGGCGGGGAATACCGAGGACTTTGCGAGCAAGGTCTTTTCTGGGGCGGATGGCGTCGTGGAGCAGTACCGTGTCTTGGGGGAATCAGAGAACTCTGTGGGCACCCGTGTGGAGCTAGTGGCAAAGGTCTCCAAGAAGAATCTCCTGGACAACTACACGAACTACATGAAGTTCCTGGGGGATCCCGCTTTCTATGTCCAGTGCGATTCCCCCGAACTCGCATCACATTTCTCGGATTTCTTCATGGATCTGGGAATCCGGATTGCGACGACCCCGGAAGAGGCAAAATACATCATCTATTGCACGGGCACCTTCCGCGGCGTGAAACACCCCATCCAACAGGATAAACAGGGCGTGCAGCTCTCGTTGCGCTTCCAGGTCATGGAGGCCACCGGCGGAGAGTCATTGATCGATATGACCAATGACCCGAGAAAGTCGGCGTGCTTCGTTGGCAACAACCCCGAACGACAGATGGAGATCTGTGCAGATAAGGCATTCAAGCAAATGAAAAAGCCCCTGCATGAACGGATCCAGAAGATGGTCGGAAAATTGGTCGGACGGAAAATGGAAGAGGCCGCGGCGGGCGCTGCAGGCGAAGACTAAAACGCTCTTCTTCACACAAAAAAACAAGAGGAAAACATCATGAAAAAGTGGTTCTCAGTGTTCCTGGTCGCCATAGTGG
>CAVGTF010000169.1:1833-3442 GCA_963632245.1 Anaerovoracaceae bacterium | reverse complement strand
GCCTAAGGGCGCAATGTGCAATGTGCAATGTGCAATGCTTGGTACCGCCGGTAGGCGGAATGAGATTAGGCGGGGGTACGGGGGCGGCAGCCCCAGTCCTTTGGGTACCCTGCTAGGAAGAACCGCCCCGGTGCCAGGAACGTTTTCGAAGGCGCTTCCGGCGGCGTTTTTCTACCGGCTTTTCCTTCCCCAAAAGGATGGCAGTAGGATCACGAAGGCGGTATAGAGTTCGAGACGGCCGGCGATCATATCGAATGCCATGAGGAGTTTTGCGGGGGAAGAGAAGAGTGCGAAGGTATGTGTGGGCGAGACCTCTCCCAATCCGGGTCCGGCGTTGCTGACGCAGCTGACCACGGCGGAGAGGAGGCTCTCGAGGGGGGTATTTGCGGGGCAGAGGAATGCCAGGAGCAGCGTGCTTCCCGCGATGGTCGCCATATAGAGGGCGAAGAATGCGGTGCACTGGTTGACGGAGGGCATATCCAGTCGCTTGCCGTTGAGCAGGACATTTGGCAACAGGTGTGGGAAGATCCGTCGGCGGACTTCGCTGACGCCGTGTTTGAGCATGACGATGACGCGTCCCATCTTCATGCCGCCGGAGGTCGAGCCGCCGCAGCCGCCGACCAGGCTCATCATGAGCACCAGGATTCCGAGTCCGGGAACCATGGTCCATTGGGAGAAGTCCGCGGTAGTGAAGCCGGTGGAGCTCATGAGAGCGGAGACATGGAATGCGGCGGTGCGCAGGAGAGTATGCCAGTCGTGTGCGATGGGGGTGCCGTCCAGGGAGGTGAGTTGTGCGGTGGAGGCGGAATGGAGCTTGAAGGCGAAGAATGCGGTGAGGGCGAGAAAGATGCAGAGGAAGGTGCGGGTTTCTTCGTCCCTATGGTAGACGAACTGGTGTTTCAGGAGCAGTCGTGCCATGAGGACCAGATTTAGGGAGCTGAAGAGCATTGCGGCGATGCAGACCCACTGGACGGCGGGTTGTGGGAAGTGCTGGAAGTTCTCGGGGTATGGGGAGAAGCCGCCGGTTGCCACGGTGGCGAAGGCGTGGCAGATGGCGTCGTAGAGGGAGTCCATGCCGGCCAGCTTGTATGCCAGTGTGACCAGGAGAGTCCAGAGGACATAGCATCCCAGGATCACGCGTGCGGTGGAGGCGATGCGCGGCATCATCTGGTCGTAGATGCTCTTCATGCCGGGGACCTCGGCGTTGTAGAGCTGTCGTCCGCCGCCCAGGGCGGGCAACAGCAGCAGTGCGAACATGACGAACCCGATGCCCCCGAACCAGATGAGGAGTTGTCGCCAGAAGAGGATCGCCTGTGGGAGTCCGGCGAGGCCGTCGGCGAGGATTTCGCCGTTTAGCAGTGGGATTCCGGGTTGGAGGATTGTGGCGCCGGTGGTGCTGAGTCCGGAGGCGGTCTCGAAGAGTGCGTCGATGGGGTGGAGTCCGCAGCAGAGCGTGAAGGGCAGTGCACCCAGTAGGATGGAGGATCCCCATGCCAGGGAGATGGTAGAGAATCCGTATCGCATGGAGCTGCGGACCCGGTTGATTCCCCAGGGCAGCCGCGAGAGTCCCGCGCAGACCAGGCATGCGCCCAGGCAACCGCCGGCGCTT
>CAVGTF010000169.1:0-1791 GCA_963632245.1 Anaerovoracaceae bacterium | reverse complement strand
CCGACAGGGCGTCGCCGCGGATGACGCCCACCACGATGGCGCAGACCATCCCCGCTCCCAAAATGAGAGTGAGGGCGGAGACGGTGAATAGCACGCTTCGCGTCTGAATGGGATGGCTCTTTCGTTCCGGCATGCGGGGGAGGGGAATATGGTGGGTTAGAGATATTTCCGGACCTTCTGGGAGGCCTCGGGAGTGGAGATGGCGATCCACTGGTCGCCGGCTTGCAGGACGGTGCTGCCGGTGGGCGTGATCACCTGGTCGCCCCGCAGCAGCAGCGCAATCAGGAAGTTCTTGGGGAGCTTGCAGTCCATGATCTTCATGCCCGCGTAGCCCGATTTTTCGGTGAGGGTGAGTTCTTCCATGCGGGCATTGAGGGCGCGCAATTCGGGATCCACGCGGATGGTCCCGCTGGACATCAGTCGGAAGGCGCAGTTTGCGGAGATCTGTGTGGTATTGAACCAGCATCCCGCCTGTTCGATGGAGGGAAGGATATCCATGTATTCCGCGGTGCGGGTGAGGGCGATGATCTTCTTGGCGCCCAGTCGGTCTGCCAGCAGGCAGGCGAGGATATTGTTTTCGTCGCGGACGGAGAGTGCGGCGAAGGCATCGCAGAGCTCCACGTCGGCTTCGGAGAGGATATCGGTGTCTGTGATCTCGCCCTGGAAGATCATCAGATTCTCCCGCGGCATTTCGGTGAGGAGCTTCTGCGCACGCTCGGGATCGCTCTCAATGACGCGCACCTCCATCTTCTGCTTTAGGAGCTTCTCGATGAGCCGCAAGGCAATGGGACTGGTGCCGGCCACCACCACGCGCCGCAATGGCGTGCTGACATCCTTGGAGAGCCAGGAGACGAATTCCGAGACCTTCTCCGTGGTGCCGGAGACATAGACCTTGTCGCCTGGGAGTAGCGTGGTATCCCCGTGGGGGACAATGAGTTCGCGCTTGCGGATAATTGCCGCCAAGCGAACATTCTTCAGCGCCTCCTCGCCGGAGAGATCCTGCAGCGGCGTGCCGATGAGGGAGCAATTGAGGGGGATATTCACCACATCCACCTGCGCTCCGGGAATATGGAAGGTGATCTTCTGCTGGAGAATCCGATTCTGCAGAATGCCGAAGATCATCTCCACGCTCTCGTCGATGGAGGAGAAGACGTGGTCGATCTGGAAGGTCTCTGGCGTAATGCCGTCCTCTTCCGAAAAGACATGGCGGGAGAAGATGCGGCAGATGGCGCGCTTGGTGCCCAGGCGTTTGGCGATGGCACAGGAGAGCACATTCGCCGCTTCGTCACCGGAGAGCGCCAAGAGCAGATCCGCGCGGGCGGCACCTGCCTGCTTCAGGGTCTCCACATCCGTGCCCACGCCCACCAGAAAACGGGTGTCCAATGACCCGCTGGCCTCCTCGAGACTCTCAGAACGGGGGTCCACCACGACTACGTCGTGACTCAAGGAGCACAGCTTGGATGCTACCAGCTGGCCTAGTTCGCCGGCGCCTATGATGATGATCTTCATGGGGGGAGAAGGAGGAAAGGAGGAATTAAGAAGGGAAAAGGCGAAAGGCCCGAAAAAGGAGGAAGGAGGAAGGAGGAAGGAGGAAGTTAGGCCAGGGTTTCGCGTGGCGAAACCCCGCGCCGGAATCTACCGGCGCGTGCGCCAATGCGCGCCTGAATTGGCGCGCAGGTGCTAGGAGGGCGGGGCAGTACCGCCGCAGTTCACCTTGAGGCGGAAGAAATTAGGCAGGGGTACGGGGGCGGCAGCCCCAGTCCTTTGGAGATCTTTCTGCGAAAACCTCGC
>CAVGTF010000168.1:0-3512 GCA_963632245.1 Anaerovoracaceae bacterium | reverse complement strand
GCAGGCGCTGAACTAGTACTTAGCAGGTTAGTGGGTAGTGGCTAGCTAATAAGGCGCTGCAGGCGCTATTCCGCGGCGCGAAGCGCTGCGGTACGGCACCGCGGCCGAAATGCCGCGGAAGAGCCGCGCAGCGACCGTACAACTAACGGCTAACCACTAACTACTAGCTACTTGCGCCGCAAGACTTTGCGGTGCCTGCGGCGCGCTTGGCGCAATCGCCGGGTTTTCCCGGCGATGGGTTTCGTCTGCGAAACCCTGGCCTAACTTCCTCCTTCCTCCTTCCTCCTCCCTCCTTTTTTATGTCTTCCCCCATTCTCCTGTCTCCTGCCGGAAATCACGAGTGCCTCGCCGCGGCTCTGAAGAATGGCGCGGACGCCGTCTACTTTGGCGTCGGGAAGTGGAATATGCGCTGCCGCGCCAACAGCAATTTCGCCCGTGAGGAGCTCCCGGAGGTCGTCGCGCATTGTCATGACGCGGGGGCGAAGGCGTGGCTGACGGCAAATATCATCGCGTACGACCGGGAACTCCCGGAATTCCAGGGACTCTTGGAATCCGCCAGGGACGCGGGCGTGGACGCCGTCATTGCTGCGGATCCCGCGGTCTTGCGGCGTGCCCGCGCCCTGGGAATCCCCTGTCATCTCTCCGTTCAGGCGAATCTCTCCAATTGGGAGACCGCCGCCTTCTACGCGCCCTACGTGGATACCGTGGTGGCGGCACGGGAGCTCTCCCTGGAACAGCTCCAGGAGCTCCACGAGAATATCGTCGCCCACCAAGTCCGGGGACCCAACGGCGAGCTCCTGCGACTGGAGGCATTCGTCCACGGCGCGCTCTGCATCGGACTCTCCGGGCGTTGCGGCATGAGCCTCTGCGAATACGGCGCCAGCAGCAACCGCGGCAGCTGCTATCAGCCCTGTCGACGGGAATACCTTGTGCGCGATGCGGAGACCGGCATGGAATTCAAATTGCAGAACCGCTACATCATGTCCCCAAAGGATCTGTGCACCATCGCGGGACTGCCCCGACTGCTGAATGCGGGGATCTCGGTGCTGAAGATCGAGGGGCGTGGCCGTAGCGCGGACTACGTGGCTACGGTGACCCGTTGCTATCGACAGGCGCTGGATGCCTGGCTGGCGGGACGGACTCCCAGCGAGGAGGAGTTGCGCGGCTGGCGGGAGGCCCTGGACGGCGTCTTCAACCGGAAGTTCTGGGAGGGCGGATACTACTACGGCGAGCAGGGCGATATCTGGGCGGGTGACCGGGATAGCCAGGCCACTATCCAAAAGACCTTCCTGGGCGTGGTCACACACTACTACGCACATCCACATATCGCGGAGGTGCTGCTACAGTCCGGCAATCTCCAGAAGGGACAGCGGATCCTGGTGACGGGCCCCACCACCGGCGCCGTGGAGACCGTGGTCTCGGAGCTCCAGAGCCAGGGGAATCCCATCGATTTCGCCGGCGTGGGAGGACAGCCTACCTTCCCGTGCCAGGAGAAGCTCCGTCCAGGCGACAAGGTCTTCTCCTTGAACCCCAGAAAGCCGTAGGGGAGGGCGCTCGCCGACTTCTCAAAAAGTTGACGGCGCCGATTGGCAATGCGAAGAAGGGGCGTTATCTTAAGCGCCGTTTCCAAATCCTTTCCTTACGAATGAAGTATCTCTCTTCCAATCTTGTGAACCTCAGCTGGTGGTGGTGGCGTAGCTCCGTCACGACCGGTCTCTGATGTTGTACAGGAATCACGGAAGAAAAAATCGTGAGTGTCGTGGCGGGTGAAATCGGATAGAGCCGATTCCCCGCCTTTTGCATTTCAGAGAGCAAGCCGGAGTGACGGAGCAAGCGCAAGCAGGCAGTCGTCACCCCGGCTTTTTTGTTTCCTAGAATTCCATAGTTTCCCACAGTTTTCGTTTTGTTCCCCAAGATCCCCACAAATCCCCACAGCGGGAAGGAGTCCACAGCCATGTCTCAGGAAATCCCCTACAAGACCTTTCTTCAGGAAGACGAGATGCCCCGCGCCTGGTACAATCTCCGGGCCCTCATGCCCGGAAAGTGCGCGCCTTTGCTGAATCCCGCCACCCGTCAGCCCATGACCCTGGAAGAGCTCTCCCATGTCTTCTGCGAAGAGCTCGCCAAGCAGGAGCTGGACGAGGAACACGAATACATCCCCATCCCCCAGCCCGTCCTGGACTTCTACCGGATGTTCCGGCCCTCGCCGCTGGTCCGCGCATATTGCCTGGAGAAGGCGCTGGATACCCCCGCACACATCTACTACAAGTTCGAGGGAAACAACACCTCCGGCAGCCATAAGCTGAATTCCGCCGTGCCACAGGCTTACTACGCCAAGCAGCAGGGCCTCAAGGGCGTCACCACCGAGACCGGCGCCGGACAGTGGGGCACCGCATTGGCCATGGCATGCGCATTCTTCAAGCTGGACTGCCATGTCTTCATGGTGAAGTGCTCCTACGAGCAGAAGCCCCATCGCCGCGAGGTCATGCGCACCTACGGCGCGGATGTGACGCCGTCGCCCTCCACCACCACCGAGGTGGGCCGTCGGATCTTGGCGGAGAATCCCACCACCACCGGCAGCCTGGGCTGCGCCATCTCCGAGGCCGTGGAGCGCGCGGTCACCAATCCCGGATACCGCTATGTGCTGGGTTCCGTGCTGAACCAGGTGCTCCTCCATCAGACCATCATCGGACAGGAGGCAAAGACCGCCCTGGAAAAGTACGACGTGACTCCCGATGTGGTGGTGGGCTGCGCCGGCGGCGGCTCCAATCTGGGCGGACTGATCTCGCCCTTCGTGGCGGACCGCCTCCGCGGAAAGAACCACACACGCTTCGTGGCAGTGGAACCCGTGGCATGCCCCTCCCTCACCCGCGGCAAATACGCCTACGACTTCTGCGATACCGGACGCGTCTGCCCGCTGGCGAAGATGTATACCCTGGGCTCCTCCTATATGCCCGCCGCTATCCATGCCGGCGGACTGCGCTACCACGGCATGAGCACGCTGCTCTCCGAACTCCACGAACAGGGAATCCTGGAGGCGCGCTCCGTGAAGCAGACCACCGTCTTCGAGGCGGCACGGTACTTCGCGCGCACCGAGGGAATCCTCCCCGCTCCCGAAAGCGGACACGCCATCTACGGCGCCATCCAGGAGGCCCTCCGCTGCAAACAGGAAGGAAAGGCCGAGAATATCCTCTTCGGTCTCAGCGGCACCGGATACTTCGATATGGTCGCATACGGAAAGTTCAACGACGGCACCCTCGAAGACTACATCCCCTCCGATGAGGAAATCCAAAAGGCACTGGCGAAACTGCCCTGAATTAGTACTTAGCAGGATAGTGATTAGCTGTTAGTCTGTAAGGTGCCGCAGGCGCAAAATTAGTACTTAGCAGGTTAGTGGTTAGCTGTTAGTCTGCAAGGTGCCGCAGGCGCCCTTCCGCCGCTGGAGCGGCGGTACGGCACTGCGGCCAAAATGCCGCGGAAGAGCCGCGCAGCGACCGTATAACTAACGGCTA
>CAVGTF010000167.1:0-3566 GCA_963632245.1 Anaerovoracaceae bacterium | reverse complement strand
CTACTGCCTACTGCCTACTGCCTACTGCCTACTGCCTACTACCTACTGCCTACTACCTACTACCTACTACCTACTACCTACAAGATTGTGGTACATAAAGAAGGCGCGCGGCTGATTGGGCCGTGCGCCTTCTTTGTGGGGTGTTGGAATTAGGTCGGGGATTTTAGGCGGCGAAGACTCCGCGGATATCCTTTCCGAATTCGCCGTCGGCGGTTTCGACCTTGACGACGATACCTTCTTCCTTGATGTCGAAGTTATTGAGGAGTTTGATGGCCTCTTCCTTGTTGTCGACCCTATAGCGGAAGACACGGTTGATTTCGCCGCTGTCCATACGGACGTCTTCTGCGCCGAGGCTTTCGACATGGAGTCCCTGTTCGCGGAGTTTATCCAGATCAGGAGCCATGACGCTGACGATGGGTTCGGAGGAGACCTTGAAGTAGTTGGAGAGCGGGAGTTCGGGCCAGATCATGGAGGCCTCTCTCCAGCGTGCGTAGTTGAGGGTGGGGCTGCCGACGAAGCAGACGGCGCCATTCTGGTGTTCGTAGCAGCCGAAGCGGAGGTCTTCCTTGGTGCTGAAGGTATTGCCGTATTCGTCGCGCTTGATGTAGGAGAGTCTCAGGAGGGCATCCTGTGCGCTTTCCATATCGGGGAAGAGATAGGCGACATACTTGAAGTGTTCGGGATCGGCGTTGGCGGCGTCCCAGAATTCCTTTTGGAGCTTTCCTTTGCCTTCGAAGAACTTGGAGACATCCAGCTCGTCTTCCTTGTGGGCGCTGGTCCACCACCATCCGGCGCCGAGGAGTGCCAGGACGACGATGACGCCGCCCACTGCGTAGGTAGTGAGAGAGATTCCCTTGGATTCGGGGGCCTCCACTTCCTGCTGTGCCAGTCGTGCGCGGCGTTCGGCCTCGCGCTGGCGGCGGAGTTCTTCCTGGCGGGCGTTTTCGCGGGCGCGCTCTTCCATGAGTGCGGCCTCGGCCTCGCGGCGCGCCTTGAGTTCCGCGCGGCGCTTTTCGGCGGCGGCCTGCTGTTCGAGGACCTTTTCAGCGGAGGGGAGCTTTCCGTAGGGTGCGGCCAGTTCGCCGTAGGCGGTCATTTCCTGCTGGCTGGTGGCCTCTTCGGCGAGTCGCTGGACGGCCTCGCGTTCGACGGCGGCATTGAGTTGCCGGAGTTGTGCGGCGAGTCGTGCGGAGCACTCGTGGAGGAGTTCGTCGGGCGTGAGCCACTTTTCCTGGAAGTAGGTGTATCCGCGGGATTCGTTCTCTAGGAAGTCCTGCTGTTGCTGGAGGCGATTGAACTCGCTTTCCTTGTCTTCGAGGAAGGAGGTGCGGTTTTTGATGCTGGTGCGGGTGTATTCCTCGCGCCACTCCTGACGGTATTCGCGGTTGGTGCGTTCATCCAGCTTTGCGATTTCGCCCTCGGGGCCGTCATTGCCGGGGATGCCCTGCATATCGGCGAGGCGGTAGTTGGTCTGTCCGATGGCGACATTTCCGCCGTAGGTGCCATTGAAGCGTCCCTCGATCTGTTCGGTGCGCTTGGGGTTGGTGCGGATGCGGATGGAGATCTTCTGTCCGCGCTTATAGAGTGGGAAGCGGACCTCGGACTCGTGCTTGAGCTGTTCGGGGGTGTATTCGGGGAACTGCTTGTATGCCTCTGCCTGGAGGTTCTTTTTGGCAGTCTTGAGGGTCTCGGCCTCGGTGATGAAGGGCTTGGAGCAGTCTTTCAGAGTGGGATCGGAGGCGAGGAAGTCGTTGGTGATGGCCTTCTGGAGGGATTCCGCGGTGGCCTGAGAGCCCTGTTTCTGTGCCTGCGCCTCCAGCAGCTGTCGCACCGTATTCAGTCGGGCGGGGGATTTAGCGCCGGCGGGGACGTTAGCGGCGGTGTTGGCGTCCTGTGCCTGGAGACAGAAGCAAGCCAGGAGAGTCAGTGCGAGGATGCGTAGGGTTTTAGCCATAAGCGGGAGGGTGTTATGGAGGAGAATTGGAATCGGAAAGGGGTATTGTTGAGCCGATCGGCGGCGACCATCTCGGGGCGTTCCGCGGCATTCAACAGGGATTATGTAATATTGTAGGCAAAAATTCCAAAAAAACACCCCCTAACCCCGTCAAAACCCGAAAATTTTTGCAAAATTTTGTCATCGGGGGCGATTTTTGGGGTCAACCGAGGCAGATTTGAGCGATGCAGCGGTTGAATGCCTCGTGTCCCTTGAGGATTTTGATTTCGACGCGGAGGTAGTATGACGGGAGGAATCCGTCGGGGAGGGGTGGGAGTCTGACGGCGTCCTTTTCGGTGGTCATGACCAATTCGGCGCCGGCCTTCCGCGCCATCTTTCCGAAGTGCGCCAGTTCCTTCTGGGTGTATCGGTGGTGGTCGGCGAAGTGCTGTTGGTAGACGATGGTCGCGCCCAGCTGTCGGAGGTAGTTATTGAAGCTTTCGGGGACGGCGATGGCGCTGATGGAGGCCACCTTCTTTCCCTTGAGGTAGGAGAGCTCCTGGCGTCCGCCGCCGGTGGTCTGCTGGAGATACTTCGGGACGTGGTTGCACTCGATGATCTCGGCCACCGGGTTGTGCCTCTTGAGGAATTTCCGGAGGTGGTGGAAGTCTCGTCCGTCGGACTTTGTGAGGAAGATGTAGTCGGCGCGGCGGAGGTTTTCAATGGGTTCGCGGAGCATTCCGCAGGGGAGCATCTCGTGGTTATGGAAGGGGTTCGTGGAGTCCACGAGGAGGATATTGGTCCAGGGGCGGAGTCGGAGGTACTGGAATCCGTCATCGAGGATGAGGGTATCGGCGCCTTTGGAGATTGCGTAGGTGCCGCCCTTGAAGCGGTTTTTGTCTACGACGACCATGGTTCCGCGTCGCGTGGGGGTCTCCAGGAGATTGCTGGCGAGCATGAAGGGCTCGTCGCCGGCCTGTCCGGAGTCCAGGAGGACCTTTTTGCCGTCGGAGACCAGTCGTGGCGGGACCACCTGGGGATTTCCGGAGAAGACGCTCTTCATGCGGTACCACCAGGGGAGGGGCTTGCTGCGGTATCCTCGTGAGAGGATCGCCACGTGTTTGCCGCGGTCGGAGAGGGTCCGCGCCAGGAGTTCCACCACCGGGGTCTTGCCGGTGCCGCCTGTGGTCAGATTGCCGACGCTGACCACGAAGCAGCCGATGACATGCTGGCGCAGAATCCCCGTGTTGTAGAGCCAGAGGCGCAGCTGCACGACGGCGTGGTAGAGTCGGGAGAGCCCAAAGAGGCCCGTCCGGACATACGCGGCGATCCCATCCCGGCGCTTGCCGTTGATGATCTCGACGACGTATTGCTCAATTTTCTCGGAAAGACGAGACATGGGCGGGTGTTTCCTCCCGCGGGAGGAAACACCCGCCGGAAAAAGGAGGAAGGAGGAATGAGGAGGGAGGAAGTTAGGCCAGGGTTTCGCGTGGCGAAACCCATCGCCGGGAAGACCCGGCGATTGCGCCAGCGGCGCTAGAGTGCGCCGCAGTTTCGAGTTAGGAATTTATGCGCTGCCGCGCAATTGCGCCGCATGTAGTTGCGGCGCAGGTAGAAGGTAGCAGGTAGTAGG
>CAVGTF010000166.1:0-3590 GCA_963632245.1 Anaerovoracaceae bacterium | reverse complement strand
TGGATACACTGCCTGGGATCCCACCAGCCCCGCCTTCATCAAGCGCCACGCCAATGGCGCCACCCTGTGCATCCCCACGGTCTTCTGCTCCTACACTGGCGAGGTCCTGGACAAGAAGACTCCGCTGCTGCGTTCCACCCAGGCCCTGAAGAAGGCGGTTGTCCGTCTGATGAAGTGCTTCCAGTTGCCCGAGAAGCCGGTGACGGTGACCCTGGGCGCCGAGCAGGAGTACTTCCTGGTGGATAAGAAGTTCTATCTGCAGCGCACCGACTTGCTGCAGACTGGCCGCACCCTCTATGGTGCACCGCCCGCCAAGCATCAGCAGCTGGAAGACCACTACTTCGGCAGCATCCCTTACCGCATCCTGGCCTTCATGACCGATGTGGAGAAGGAGCTCTGGCGCCTGGGCATCCCCGCCAAGACCCGCCACAACGAGGTGGCACCCGCGCAGTTCGAGCTGGCGCCCATCTTCGAGGAGCTGAACCTGGCGGTCGACCACAACATGCTGATCATGGAGGTCCTGCGCCAGAACGCCGACCGCCATGGACTGGTCTGCCTGCTCCACGAGAAGCCCTTCGACGGCATCAACGGCAGCGGCAAGCACAACAACTGGTCCATCTGCTACGGCAGCCGGAACCTGCTGGATCCCGGCAGCAACCCCACCGAGAACGCGGTCTTCCTGACGGTGCTGATCTCCGTGATCCACGCTTTGGACAGCCACAGCGATCTGCTGCGCAGCGCCACCGCCAGCCTGGGCAACGACCACCGTCTGGGCGCCAACGAGGCGCCGCCCGCCATCATCTCCATCTTCCTGGGCGAGCAGCTCCAGAAGGTCATTGACCAGCTGATGAACGGCACCAAGGCCAGCAAGGAGAAGGACGCATACCTCCGCATCGGAGTCGATGCCCTGCCCACCCTGCGCCGCGACGCCACCGACCGCAACCGCACCAGCCCCTTCGCCTTCACCGGCAACAAGTTCGAGTTCCGTGCACCCGGTTCTTCACAGTCCTGCGCTGAGGTCAACACCATCCTCAACACCATTGTTGCCGAGGCCATGGATCTGCTCAGCGAGCAGCTGGAAAAGCTCTCTGCCGACAAGTTCAACGAGGGACTCCAGGCGCTGCTCAAGAAGGAGATCGCCGCCCACAGCCGCATCATCTTCAACGGCGATGGCTACAACAAGGAGTGGCTCGAGGAGGCAAAGCGCCGCGGCCTGCCCAATCTGCCCACCTCCCTGGAGGCCATCACACCCCTCAAGGACAAGAAGAACCAGGCCCTCATGGAGAAGTACCACGTGCTCTCCAAGGTCGAGATGGATTCCCGGTATCTGGTCTTCAAGGAAGACTACGAGCGCCGTCTGGACATCGAGGGCAAGGTCGCCCTGGAGATCGCCAAGAGCATGATCCGCCCCGTGGCGGTGAAGGAGCTCGTCTCCCTGGGCGATGGTTCTTCCAGCAAGTCCGTGAAGGCGCTCCGCAGCGAACTGGCCGCCGATGTGGACTCCCTCAGCGCGCATATCGCCGCCCTGGAGAAGGCATTGGCCTCCGGCAAGGAGATCATCCCCGCCATGGCCGAGCTGCGCAAGGACGTGGACACCCTGGAAGCCATTGTGGACGACAAGGAGTGGCCCATGCCCAAGTATCGCGAGATGCTCTTCATCAGCTAGCCCCCCCGGCGGGGGAGCGCGCCCCATCTCAGGACGCACTCCTCCGCCACCCCATAAAAGGGGAACCATCCTTCTCACGCCTCCCCGAGAGGCGTCCCCGGATCTCCGGGGAAGGTGGTTCCCCCTTTTTTTGCCTCAAAATCGCCCTGCCCCGCCCCCTTCCTTCTCTCCTTTCCGTTAATAACCGATATCACGGAGGTAGAATTCCTTGTCAGACAGCATCCAGCATGAATGCGGAGTGACTCTCCTGAGGCTCCGAAAGCCCCTGGCGCACTACGCGGAGAAGTACGGCACCGCCGCCTATGGATACGAAAAGCTCTCCCTGATCTTGGAGAAGCAGCACAACCGTGGACAGGATGGCGCCGGCATCGCCTGCGTGGGACTGGAGGTGCCTCCAGGACACCCCTTCTATCATCTGGAAAAAAGCTGTTCTTCCATGCCACTGGCGGATCTGCTGGAACGCATCTCCGCAAAGATAAACCAGGCGGGTCCGGAACCCGCGCCCGACCAGATTCAGACCCTCCAGCGCCCCTTCTGCGGTGAGGTCTATCTTGGACACGTGAGATACGGCACCTTCGGCACCCGGACTCTTGCCGCCTGCCACCCCGTGGTCCGCGAGGAATTCCGGCGGGACAAGACGATGCTCCTGGCCGGAAATTTCAATCTGACCAACACCAAGAGCGTCTTTGCGGAACTCACCCAGGCGGGATATCATCCCCGCGGGCAACAGGACTGCGAGGTCCTGCTGATCTCCCTCTCCCAGGCCATGGACGCCCATCCCGGCGATCTGGAATCCGCCATCCGGGAGGCCTCCCGGAAATGGGATGGCGGTTATGCCATCTGCGGCGTCATGGGAAATGGCGATTCCTTCGCTTTCCGGGATCCCCAGGGCATCCGCCCTGCATTCTACCATGTGGATCCCGAGGTGGTGGTGGTGGCCTCCGAACGCGTCGCCATCCAGACCGCCTTCAATCTCCCCATCCAGGATGTCCAGGAACTCCCGCCGGGATATCTCCTCACGGTCTCCGCCGCCGGCTGCGTCTCCCTGAAGCCCTGCATGGAACCCCAGCAGCTCCGAAAGTGCGTCTTCGAACGAATCTATTTCTCCCGGGGGAATGACGCCGATATTCAGCAAGAGCGCCGCGCTTTGGGGGGCGCTGTGGTGCCACAGGTCCTGGATGCCGTGGACCATGATTTCGATCACACAGTATTCTCCTATATCCCCAACACCGCCCAGATCAGCTTCCACGGAATGCTCTCCGCCCTGGACGACTACCGCGACGGCCATAAGCTCCGCTTCGGAATGGTCGCCGTAAAGGACGCAAAATTCCGGACTTTCATCAGCGACGCCAGCAAGCGCGCCGATCTCTTCCCACACGTCTACGATGTCTCCTACGGACTGGTCCACCCCGACGAAGACAACCTGGTGGTCATCGATGACTCCATCGTCCGCGGAAACACCATGCGGAAGGCGATCCTGCCCATTCTGGACCGCCTTTGCCCCAAGCGCATCGTCGTTGTCTCCTCCGCACCGCAAATCCGATACCCCGATTGCTACGGCATCGACATGGCATCCTTCGGAGAACTGGTCGCCTTCCAGGCATGCATGGACCTGATCCACCGCACCGGACGGCAGGAGCTCTTCCAGGAAGCCGTCCGATTGGCAAAAGAGGACCTCTACCGACCCGATTTCCGCATGAAGAACCGCGCGCTCATGCTCTACGAGCCCTTCTCCGACCAGGAAATCACCGACGCCATCTGCCGACGCCTCAAGCCCGACAACCTGAAGGCGGAGCTGAAGGTGGTCTTCCTCTCCTGCCAGGATCTCCGACGCTGCATCCCAAACCACACCGGAGACTGGTACTTCACCGGAGACTACCCGACCCCCGGCGGAAACCGCGTGGTCAACCAGGCACTCGTCAAT
>CAVGTF010000165.1:0-3633 GCA_963632245.1 Anaerovoracaceae bacterium | reverse complement strand
CGGTAGATTCCGGCGCGGGGTTTCGCCTGCGAAACCCTGGCCTAACTTCCTCCTTTCTCCTTCCTCCTTCCTCCTTTTTTCAGTATGTTCCACCTATTTGGTCACCATGACAAAGAAGACCCGGCGGGCCTTCAGAATCTGCCTAGCTCGATGATGGGGAATCTGGCGTTGCCGGAGGACCAGCGGGCGCAGTTGGCCAGCGATTTGTCGATGCTGGACAAGACGGATGTGACCCGTAGCCAGCGTCTGCAGAAGGATGTGGAGCGCTCGGTGATTTCGGCGGCGGAGGACTCCGTGAAGCGCCTGCGCGTGGTGGAATTAGGGCGTTGTCCCTCCTGTGGCGCGCACATCTACAAGCATGTGGGTGCCAATGTATGCGATGCCTGTGGCTGGCATCAGTTTGATTTGCCGAAGACAGGAAAGGTGCGCATTCACCTGAAGGACAGCGAGGAGTGTCTGGAGGGCGAGCGCGCATACGTCTTGAAGAGTGGCGACTGCCTGTTGGTGAAGGATGGCGTGGTGGCCGCGCAGGTGCCGCGGGATGCGTATACTTGGGTGGAATACAGCTGGCCCAAGGAGGAGATCGCCACTCGCCATGTGGAGGCCCAGAAGCAGCTGGTTGTCCCCTGCGGATGGTGCGGCAAAAACACCAACCCCACCGCCGATGGATTCCATCTGCTCCATATCGCCTTCGGTGCCACGCAGGAACGATACTGCTTCTGCTGCGACGAATGCTACGAGGCCTTCCGAAAGATGTATCCCTCACGCGTTCACCGGGACTGCTACAACCGGGACTGCTCTACCTGCAACGCCTGCCAGAAACGCTACGACGAGGACGCCACCGAAATGCGCATGCTGGCCAAGGACTACATTCGCACCCAGAAGAACCACTAGAGGACGCTTGTCATCATGGGAGATTTTCGTACAACGGAAGGCGAGGGCCTTCCGGAGACCGCCAGCCAGCGCCGTCGTCGACTGTGGGGCTTTCTGGCGAAGCTGCTATTGGGCGCCGTCGCAGTGGTGCTGGTGGGCTTCTTGATCCCTGTGAAGCGTTACGCCACGGCCTCCGGCTATGTGACCACCCAGGAATACGCGGAGGTCCGTTCTCCGGTGACGGGCATCGTGAAGAAGATCTGCGTTTCTTCGGGCGAGACGGTGGAAGCCGGACAGGTCCTGGTGGAATTGAATTGTGCGGAGGAGGAGGCCGCGCTCTCCGAGGCCAATGCGCGGGTCTCGCGGCTGCGTTCCGAGCGTGAGCGCCGCCAGGCGGAGATGGAGATCGATCTCTCGCGCCGCGGCGTGGAGTTGGAGGAGAAGAAGCGCACCCACCAGGATGATTTGCGGGTGGCGGAGCTGGAATTGGCCAATGCCGAGAGCCGTCTTTCCCTGGCGAAGGACCTCCTGGAGAAGGGCCTGAAGAGCCAGCGTGAGGTGGATGATCTCTCGCTGCAGCGGGAGCTCTGCCAGGTACGCCTGGATGCTCTCCGTCGAAAGGACTTCAAGGTCTACGAAGACCTCCTGGAACGGGATCGCGAAAAATACGGCGTGGAGATCCGCGCCATTGACGAGGAGCTCTCCGCTCTGGAGGAATCCGTGCGGCAGGTCCAGGCACGCATTGAAATCCGCCAGATCCGCGCGCCCATTGCGGGACAGGTGGTCCGCTACGAATTTGTGGAAGGCGAGCTCCTGGAGCCCAGCTACGTGATCTACGAGATCTTCGGCGGTTCCGAACAGGTCCTGAAACTCCGCGTGGACGAACGATACGCCACCCGCCTCGCCGTGGGACAGCCCTACCGCGCACGGCTGGCCAGCTACAACGGCTCCGTCCAGCGGATCTTCTTCCGCGGCACCATCGAACACCTCCGGGATGTGGTCCAGAACGACGGCAAGAGCGCCTACCGCATGGCATACTGCTCCTTCGATCCCGGCGAGTATCCCATTCAGCCGGGCACCACCGCCGAGGCACGAATCTATTACGCCCGGAGCTCCTTCTGGAGCTTCCTCCTGAACCTGGAGCCGTAGCGCCGGATGGTCGAGACGCGCGCAAAATCGGATGCGCCGCCATTGAGTGGGTTGTTGCGCCCATATCTGGGGCGCCTGGTGCTGGTGGTGGCCTTCACGCTGGTCATGGCGGTCTGCAGCGCCATGGTCCCGCTGATCTCCAGCGCGCTGGTGGACCGCGTCTTCACCCAGGCGGATCTCTCGCTCTTCGCCGTCCTGGGAGCGGCGTATGTCCTGCTGCCGGTCATCCAGCAGCTGCTATCCATCTTTCAGGCGACCATCGCCGTCCTGTTGGCGGTCTTCTTTATTGCGGATCTGCGCTGCGCGGTCTATCGGCATCTGCTTTTCTTGTCGCTGCGGTTCTTCCATACGAACAGCGCCGGAAAGGTGGTGAACCGCGTCATGGGGGATACCGATACCCTCCTTTTTATTCTCAATACCTCGGTTACCACCACCATCTCCGATACCATCATCTCCCTTATTGCACTGGTGGTTACCTTCGTTATCAACTGGCGGCTGGCGCTGCTGCTGATCCTGGTGGTGGTGGTCTTTGTGGCGAATTTCCGGCTGAGCATCAAGGGCATTGTCCGTTTCACGCGCCTCATGCGCCGGGAGGACGATGTGCTCACCGGCGGCGTCCAGAACCGCATGGCTGCCTCCTTGGCCGTAAAGTCCTTCGGCACCGAGGACCGCGAAAATGCGGTCTTCCACGCGAATAACCTCTCCTCCCTTAAATACGGCTGCAGCCGGGACTCCGCCGACAATAACTTCTGGATTACGGTGAGCCTCATTGCGGCGCTGGGACAGGCGCTGATCTACTTCTGCGGCTGCGCCATGGTACTGAAGGGCCAAATGACCTACGGCGAGGTGCTCGCCTTCAATCTCTACGCCATGCAGCTCATCTGGCCCGGCGTCCGCTTCAGCCAGCTGGCGGGGCGCATTCAGGAGGCGAAGGTGGCGCTGAACCGCCTGCGGGAATATCTCCGGGAGGTCCCCGAGATCCGCGACTGCGAAAAGCCGGTCCGCGTGGAGCGTCTGAAGGGCCGCGTGGACTTCGAGGATGTGCATTTCCACTACGTGGAGGGCGTGGAGGTCATTCGCGGCATCACGCTCCATGTGACTCCCGGCGAGACTCTCGCCTTCATCGGCGCTACCGGCTGCGGAAAGTCCACCATGCTCAATCTGCTGACGCGCTTCTACGATGTCACCGGCGGAAAGATCCTCCTGGATGGCGTGGATGTGCGGGACTACCGGCTGCGGGATCTCCAGCGACAATTCGGAATCGTCCTCCAGGAATCCTATCTCTTCTCGGTATCGGTGCACGACAATATCCGCTATGGAGCCCCCCACGCCACACAGGCGCAGGTGGAGGCCGCCGCCAAGGCCGCCGAGATCCACGATTTCATCATGAGTCTCCCGAGGGGCTACGACACGGTCATTGGCGAGGAGGGATCCTCCTTCTCCGTGGGACAGAAACAGCGCATCAATATCGCCCGCGCGCTTTGCGCCGATCCCGCCATTATGATCATGGACGAGGCGACCAGCTCCCTGGATTCCGATTCGGAGGCCGCCATCCAGCGTGGCATGGATCGGCTCCTGGAGGGCCGCACCAGCTTCGTGGTGGCGCACCGT
>CAVGTF010000164.1:0-3680 GCA_963632245.1 Anaerovoracaceae bacterium | reverse complement strand
CAACCAAAGGAGGTCGGGCTGCCGCCCCCGTGCCCCCGAATTAGTATTTAGCAGGTTAGTGGCTAGCTGCTAGTTCATAAGGTGCCTGCGGCGCTCTTCCGCGGTACTCTTCCGCGGCGCTTGCCGCGGCACTGATACCGCCGCACGGACGGCGGAAGAGCCGCGCAGCGACCGAACAACTAACGGCTAACAACTAATTGCTAAATACTTGCGCCGCAACCGGTTGCGGCGCTTGGCGCACGCGCCGGTAAATTCCGGCGCGGGGTTTCGCCTGCGAAACCCTGGCCTAACTTCCTCCTTCCTCCTTTCTCCTTCCTCCTTTTTTTCGACAGCCATGCACCAGCTCACCTCCCATCTTCTTCTCTACAGCAACCTCGCGCGGGAGAACACCATCTTGGCGCGGATTGCGGCCATCCATCGTGAGGCGCTCCAGGGCGAGACCCCCCGTGAGGTACTGGTGCAGCGGCTGTTGCGGCAGGTGAAGCGGCTTCTGGATCTTGCCACCCTCTGCGGCTTCGACAAGAATCTCTGGCACAACTACATCGCTTATCTCCTGGCAACCGACGAGAACTCCTTCACCCTGACCTGCGAGCGGGTGGGCGCCACTCCCAATGCCAGCGTCAATCTCTTCGCCATCCAGGATTTCGAGGTCATTCAGAAGATCTTCTTCTTCGACTTCCGCTCCCTGGAGGAGACTCTGGGCGTGGACTGCTTTTCCATCCTGGAGGACTACCATGCAGTCCCCAAGCGCGCGGGCGCTTACAATCGTGGCATCAGCCAGCGGGTCCAGGCACTGAGCCTGGCGCTGGAAAAGTGCGCCACCCCCGCCGCATTCTTCCAGGTGGTCACTGATTTCTACCGTGTGCATGGCGTGGGACAGTTCGCCCTCAACCAGGCATTCCGCGTCCGCAAAGAGCAGGAGAAACCCCTAGAATTGCTACCGGTCAACAATCTGGACAGCATGGGCCTGGATACCCTGGTGGGCTACGAGCACCAAAAGGCGCTGCTGAAAGAGAATACGCTGGCTTTCCTGGCGGGCAAGCACGCCAACAATGTCCTGCTCTATGGCGACAGCGGCACCGGAAAGTCCACCAGCGTCAAGGCGCTGGTTCACGACTACGGCGACATGGGCCTCCGCATGATCGAGATCTACAAGCACCAATTCCAGATGCTCCCGGAGCTGGTGGCACGCGTCAAAAATCGCCGCTACCGCTTCATCTTGGTGCTGGACGACCTCTCCTTTGAGGAGAACGAGGTGGAATACAAGTATCTTAAGGCCGTCATTGAAGGCGGCGTGGAGAGCAAGCCCGAGAACCTCCTGGTCTACGCCACCAGCAATCGCCGGCATCTGGTCCGCGAAAAGTGGTCTGATCGGGACGACATGCAGCACGACGGCGATATCCACCGCTCCGATACCATGGAGGAGAAGCTCTCTCTGGCCGAACGCTTCGGACTGGCGATCCTCTATGGCAATCCCTCCAAGAAGGAATACGAGGCGATCCTGCAGTCCCTGGCCGACCGCGCCGGCATCGAACTGACCCCCGAACGACTCTCCCTGGCCACGCAGTGGGAGATCCAGCACGGCGGATTCTCCGGACGGACCGCTCAGCAGTTCATCCACTCCCTGGAAGGAAAGGAGTAGCCCTCACGGAAGAACACCATAGGGACGAACCATGATTTCGGTGCTTATCGCATTGTTGAGCGGCTTCATGAGTGGCGTGGGCGGCGTGGGCTACAAGGTGGCCGCACGGGGCCGAATCTCCGCTCTCCAGACCGCAACCGCGATCTCCATTCTGGGACTCGCATTCTTCACTTACCGCGCCTGCGCACTGGGCGAGTGGTCTCACGCCGACTGGCGGATTGTCGCCATGGGAGCGGGCTCCGGCTTGGGACAGTATCTGGCGATGGTCCTCTTCGCCTGGACACTGCGACGGCTCCCGCTCTCCCTGGTCTGGTGCGCCAATGGCATGGAATTCATGCCCGTGATTCTCGCTTCCTGGATCTTCTTCGGCGAACACATGTCGGTCTGGCGCTGGCTGGGACTGGTCGCCCTCCTGGCCGCAATCGTGGTCACCTCCTTCTTCGGCGAAGAGGGCGACGCCTCGAAAGAGAAGGACGAGTCGGCCCCCCGCCGGGCGCCCTTCTATATCACCATGGCGGTCCTGGTCGCCATGCCCCTCTGCTTCGGCATGCTGGATACCTGCATGAAGTGGGGATGCCGGATGCCGCTCTCCGCCACCGATCCCACGCCTCTCATGGACGCCACCCAGAATGTCTTCATGGCGCTGGTATATCTCGTCATGGCGGTCACCTGCGGCGCGCATATCACCGTCTGCCGCACCTGGGCAATGACTCGCTTGGGGGGCTTCGGATGCCTCCTGGCCGCCATCCCCACCGTCGCTTTCTTCGGACTGAAGCTGGTTATCGTTGCGGACGCCCCTGCGACGGTCACCTTCGCCCTCACCAGCTCTACCTCCATGGTCACCTGCGCACTCCTCTCCTCCGCATTCCTCCAGGAGAAGCGAAATGCATGCTGGTATGCCACTCTCGCACTCTGCATCCTCGCGATTGTCCTGATCAGCGAGGTCTTCTTGATTCCCTTCCAATAACGCGGATAACCAGCAATCGGAGAGGGTGGGGGACTCCGCCGCGCCTCTAGAAACGAACGCAGAAAGATGTTTTCGACCTTGATCGCATTATTGAGCGGCTTCATGAGCGGCGTGGGCGGCGTGGGCTACAAGGTGGCCAACCAGGGAAGGGTCTCCACGCTCCAGGTGGCGAACACCATCTCCATTTTGGGACTCGTCTACTTTACGGCATGCGCTTGCGTTCAGGGCGAGTGGTCCCACGTTGACTGGCGGGTCATCACCCTGGGAGTGATTTCCGGTTTGACGCAGTATCTGGGAATTATCCTCTTCGCCTGGGCTCTGAAACGACTGCCACTCTCCTTGGTCTGGTGCGCAAATAGCCTGTCTTTCATGCCCGCCATCCTCGTCTCCTGGCTCTGCTTCGGCGAACACATGTCCCATTGCCGCTGGGTGGGATTGGCCGCACTCATTGCCGCCATCGCCGTCACGTCCTTCTGCGGACAGGATGCCGAGAGCCCCCATATGACCAAGGACGCCCCCGCGCAAAAGCGCGCCCCCGTGCTCCTCGTGATGGTTGTCCTCCTGGGAATGATCGCGCTTCTGGGATGCCTGGATACCTGCATGAAGTGGGGATGCCGGATGGTGCTCTCCCTGGACGAACCCATATCCATCATGGACGCCACCCAAAATGTCTTCATGGCGCTCCTCTACCTCGTCCTGGTGGCGTGCTTCACTGTCCATATCTCCCTCCAACACGCCTGGACCATGAGCCGACGGGGCGCCATCGGCTGCGCCTTGGCCGCCATACCCACCGTCGCTTTCTTCGGACTGAAGCTGGTCATCGTCGCCGACGCCCCCGCCGTAGTCACCTTCGCCCTCACTTGCTCCACCTCCATGGTGGTGGCGGCACTCCTCTCCACTCTCTTCCTGCACGAAAAGCGCACCCGCTGCTGGTATGCCACCCTCACTCTCTGCATCCTCGCCGTCCTCCTCATCAGCGAGGTCTTCTTTCTGCCATTCCGGTAGAAAAGAAGCGCATTTTTCTTCGTGGGGGGGTGTAAATCTTTGGGGGATTTTGTTATAATAGAGAGG
>CAVGTF010000163.1:0-3695 GCA_963632245.1 Anaerovoracaceae bacterium | reverse complement strand
GCAATGTGCAATGTGCAATGTGCAATGTGCAATGTGCAATGTGCAATGCATGGTGCCGCCGGTTGGCGGAAGAGCGCCTGCGGCACCTTATTAACCTACTCCCTACTACCTTCTACCTTCCACCTAGGCTAAGGGGGTGCGGGGGGCTTGCCCCCAGTCCTTTGGACATCCCTTTGCGCAATTGCCGCGCCGTGCCCCCGACTAATTTCTTCCGCCTACCGGCGGTACGGTACCGTTTTTCTTGCATCATTGGTAATTTTCCCCTTCTGCTTTCCCCTTTCTTTGTATTATGAAGTATTCGCTTTCTGCCTTTTGCTTTTTGCTCTGTGTTAGTTTGTTTTCGCAGAACATTTTAGAGAATTCATCGTTTGCGGATGGTGCGCAGGGGTGGGATCGTGGCATTGTGGAGAATGTGTCGTTGGAGGGCGATGTGGTTTCCCTGCGTGGGGATGCCCACGATCGTTGTTTTCTTTTGCAGCAGGGCCGTCAGCTGATTCCCGGTGCCCTCTATCGTTTCACGGTGGAGTATCGCAGTGACGACGGTGCGGGGGGGCTTTTCTATTTTGAGCGTGCGACGCCTGCCCACGGGACGGTCCAGAGTGTGCAGGGTGCTCCCCAGTGGCAGACGGAGGAGTTCTTGTTTATGCCGCAACCGCCGGCCAAGCCCACGGACGACTGCGTCTACTACGCGGTGCTCTCTGTGAATCCCGGCGAGACGGGTGTCCTGCAGTATCGCAATCCGGAGGTGACGCTGGTGGAGGAGTCGTTGTCGGCGTTGCATGCGGATGCGGAGAACCTCCTTCCCGAGCCGGTTCTGGGGCGTGGCGGCTGGCAGATCAGCGATCCCGCGTATGTCTCCTTCCCCCAGGAGGGCGTGGCGCGGGTTACTGGACGGGACGGCGGCCGTTCTCATGTGGGATATTGGGAGCTGCCTCTCCAGGATGCCACGCCATATACGCTCACCTTCCTCTATCGCGGAACCCCCGGTGCGCAGGGCGATGTCTATTTCGAGCGCGTCGCGCCTGCGGACTTCGCCAATAAGACCGTCGTTGCCTCGGAAGAGTGGCGGCAGGCGACTCTGGAATTCACCACCAAGCCCGGCCTGACGGACAAATACTACGTGGTCTTCTCCACTCTCCCGGGCACGAAGGGCGCGGTGGAATTCGCCAATCCCGTGCTGGAGCGTCAGCAGGGCGTCCTGGTGAATGGCGATTTCACGAGTGGCCTGGCAGGCTGGGAGAGCCGGAATGCCGAGATCGTGGACTTTGGCGGGGATCTGGGGGCTGTCGCGCATCTGGATGGCCGTTTCGATCGTGCCTGGCTGCGCCAGAGTGGGCTCTTTGTGAAGAAGGGAAAGATCTACCGTCTGGGATATGATGTGCGTGGCGGCGAGGATCACCAGTATACCGATATCCAGAATGCCACCTGGTCCCGCATTGCGGTCTTGGACGATCAGGGACAGGCGATTCCGGGCTGTGGCGGATGGCGGGACTGCTTTGGTAATTCCTGGCAGCACAAGGAGGTCACTTTTGTGGCTGACCGTGATATGAATGTCATTCTCCAGGGAGAGCTGAAGGATCCCGGCATTGTCAATTTCGACAACATCACCTTCGGTGAGAGCCTCTCAGAATTGCCGTTGCTGGAGATTGTTTTGGACGCGCCCTTCGCTTATCACAACGGCGCCCGCGAGGGCGATGGCGCCACGGTCTTTACCGGAAAGATTTACGCCGCTCTGCCGGGCACCACTCTGGTGGTCTCTTTCCGGGGCGAGGAACAGGCCCTCAATGGCACCACTCCCGCCGAATTCTCCTTCCCCGTTCCTACGGAATTGGGTGAGTACCCCCTCAAGGCAGCATTGCTGGACGAGCAGGGCGGAGTCCTGGCGGAGGCGGAGGTGCCTTTCACTCTCCGCAAGAAGGCCGCACGGGATTTCCATTTTGATGAAAACAAGGTCCTCCATATCGACGGCAAGCCCATCTTCCCCATCTGCTCCTGGGGCAATCGCGGCGATCTCTCTTTCCGCGAGAGCCTGAAGAAGCAGGCGGATCTGGGCATCGACATGGTGCTGGTCAACCGGATGCATGTCGATGACGTGGCCGAGTTCGGCATGATGGCGATCATTGGCCTGCAGCCCCTCATGGAGCTGGCACAGGATGACATCTACCTGGAGAAGGTGGATGGCCTCCGCAAGGAATACGCGGAAGTCATGAAGCATCCCTCCATGGCGATGTGGTATGTCACCGACGAGCCCGCCTGGCGCGGTGAGAAGGCCGCCCCCTACGTGAAGGCCTACGAGCGCCTCCTGAAGTACATCGACGACGAGCATCCCTGCTTCCTCAATGAGGCGCCCCGCGGCTCCGTGCAGGATAACCGGCCCTTCTCGCTTTCCTGCGATGTCTACGGTGTGGATATCTATCCCATCCCTGCACCCAATGCCCACTCCGGCCTGGATGACAAGATGATGACCAGCGTTGGCAAATACACCGATATTTGCCGCGATACGGTCCGGGATTCCAAACCCATCTGGATGACTCTCCAGGGCTTCGCATGGGGATGCTTCAACCGCCAGCCCCCCGCAATCTACCCCACTCTCCAGGAGTCCCGATACATGGCATACGAGGCAATCGCTCACGGCGCCACTGGTCTCTTCTACTGGGGACTGGATCTGGGCACCCGGCAGGACGATGCTTTCCTGGCGGATCTGAAGGCCACCATCTCCGAAATCCATAACTTCGCCGCCATCCTGGTGGCACCCGAGAGTCCCGATGTGACTGTGGCGGGCCCCGGCGCTTCCCAGATCCGCGTCTGCCATAAGGCGAATGCCGCTGGCGCTCTCTGGATCGTCCTTAATGAATCCGATAAGAAGGCGGAATTCAATCTGAAGGGCGGATTCCCCCAGGTCCTCCGCGAGATCTGCACCGGAAAGACCTACAAGGCCAAGGTGAATGGCGATCTCTTCCTGACGCTACAGCCCTACGACCTGGTGGTCCTGATGGAGGATGGACAGCCCCTGCCGGAACCCCAGGTCATGCCGAAGACCCACCGTCTGACGGAACACGTGGAGCTCCCCACGGATTTCACGAAGGCTAGCTGGATCTGGTATCCCGGCGAAACGCAGTCCACCGGCTCCCGGGCGGACTTCCGCTTCACAGTGACTCTCGATAAGCCCTTGGAACATGCCTGGCTGGCGGTCTCTATGGACGACGCATTCTCAGCCATCATCAATGGAAAGGAGGTCATGCGGCAGTCCATGTGGGATGTGGCCTGGACCGCCGATATCGCAAAGGAACTCCAGGTGGGCGAGAACGAGGTCATCCTCCGCGCCGTCGATTTCGGAGCGCCCTGCGGAGCGCTCTTCGCACTGACGCTCTCCGATGGACGCGTCATCCTCTCCGATGAAAATATCCAGGTGCGTAAGCCCGGCGAGGATATCTGGGTACCCGCTAAGAATATGGGCAAATACGGTAGCGAGCCCTGGGTCGGCGTGGAACCCGCTCTCTATACGGAGCCCACGAAGATGGAGCTGCCGCTGTGACGCAAAAAGGGGCCCCGGGCCGAAAGGCGCGGGGCTCCTTTTGCGTCAATGAGGAATGAGGAATGAGGAGTTGTGGCCACTCTGCAGTGGGCCTTGGCGCATGCGCGCAATGTGCAATGTGCAATGTGCAATGTGCAATGTGCAATGTGCAATGTGCAAT
>CAVGTF010000162.1:0-3838 GCA_963632245.1 Anaerovoracaceae bacterium | reverse complement strand
AGAGTCGCGTCCGGCACTAGGAATAGTATGCGCACTTTTCGCTACGAAGGCAAGGAATCCCCAGAGAAATCTTCTGCCTATTTTTGGTGTGGCTCCCCTGAAAACGCAAAAAAGCGGCGAGGACTCCCTCACGGGGATGCCCTTCGCCGCCTTATGTGTCATCGACTCATCACGGTTGTTCCGCCTTTTTAGCGGTAGCCAGAGCCGCCCGGCGTTTCCGCACGAGATACTTCGCCGAAACCAGCTTCGGCTTGCCATTCTTGTCGGCGACCACCGCCTTGTAGCCCAGCTTCGCCTTGCGCTCCATCTCCTCGTCCACGGCCATCTGCAGGGCCCACACGGCCCTTTTTGCTTCCTCACTCGGTTCGGAGGACAGTATGCAATTGGGGAAATCGGACTGCATCATGGATCTCTATGAGCTTACCGTACTCTTTTTCAAAAACGAGCACGAACGGATCACCTTCATTGTCAACGCAAAACGTATGATCGCAGACCTGTGCGTATTCGAACAGGTTCCGGACGCTTCGCGGGAATCGCCGTAAGATATCGTCTTTCGGGATGTCGTGCCCGCCCTGGAGGACTCGCTGTCGGACCCTCATGGCGGAGAACTCGGCACTCGGGACAAAGAGATAGATAAGCACCACCTTCCAACCATCCCTGCGCCATTGTGCAATCTTCGGCAGATACATGCGTCCAGAGAGCGTCGTCTCAAAGGCAAAGTCCCTCCGAGCGGCGATCTTTTGCTCCAAAATCTCAAGAAAGATCTTTCCCGCCTGGAGCATTCCTGCCTGGAAATCCAGTGGAGAGAGCCCCTTCGCGATCTCATCGGCATTGACGAAATCATGACAAAAAGCGACCGCAGGGAGGTACTTCAGCGCGAAAGTCGTCTTTCCGGCTCCGTTAGGACCGGCGACAATGTAACAGCATGGCCGTCTTTCCGCGTCCATCACCAAGGAAACGTCCTAGTGTTTCCGTCGGTCGAGCTTTGTGGCCAATCGCATGCCGAGGGATTGGAAGATCTGCGCCACCGCCACCAGGAGGACCAGCGTGATCATCATGATGGTGGTGTTGTAGCGATGGTATCCGTAGCGGATGGCCAAGTCGCCCAGTCCGCCGCCGCCCACGGCTCCCGCCATGGCGGAGTATCCCAGGATGGTGCCCACAGCGATGGTGACTCCCACAATGAGGGAGGTCCGGGCCTCCGGCAACAGCACCTTCGCAATGATCTGCCAGAGAGAGGCGCCCATGGATTCGGCGGCCTCCACCACCCCGCGGTCAACCTCTTTCAAGGAGGACTCCACCATGCGCCCCACGAAAGGCGCGGCGGAGATAACCAAGGGCACGATGGTGGCGTTGGAGCCGTAGGACTTTCCCACCAGCATCCGGGTGAAGGGGATGATGACCACCAGGAGGATAATGAAGGGGACGCTTCGCAGGAGATTACAGACCACATCCAGAGAGCGGTAGATGGGCTGGCAGGGGCGCAGTCCCTGGTGGTCCGTGACCGTCAGCGCAATTCCCAGGGGGATTCCCAGGAGATACGCGAAGAGCGTGGAGACCAGTGTCATGTAGAGGGTCTCCAGCGTGGCGTCCGTCAGCATGACGGCGAGCTGTGTGGTCTGGGCACTGGCGCCCAGAGATTCCAGGATATTCGTCAGAAACTCATTCATGGCTTTGCGCCTCCTCCACTTCTAGGGGATTCAGGCCCTTGCGTTGGAAGAACTCCATGAACTTCTCGGCCAGGGGTTCGGAGTCGGGCAGCTGCACAATCATCTCGCCCACCGCGCGGCCATTGACGGTCTTTGTGGCAGCGTAGAGGATATTCAGGGGCGTGCGGCACTCGATCATGATATTGCCCAGCATGGGCTCAAAGGCAGTCAATCCAGTGAAGGTGATGCGGACGATCTTTCCGCTGCGGATCTCGTCCACGGAAGCGGGCGCGGCATCCGCCAGCACCAACCGACGGGCGGCGGCGGTCTGGGGGCTCCGGAAGACCTGCTCCACCGAGCCCTGCTCCGCGACGCGCCCCTTATCCAGGACCACCACTTCCGTGCAGATCTCCTGGATCACACTCATCTCATGGGTGATGACGATAATGGTGATTCCGAAGCGCTCGTTGAGGTCCTTCAGAAGATGGAGAATGGACGCGGTCGTCTGGGGATCCAGGGCGCTGGTCGCCTCGTCGGAGAGAATGATCCCCGGATTGGTTGCCAGGACACGCGCGATGGCCACACGCTGGCGCTGTCCGCCGGAAAGCTGTGCTGGGTAGGCATCCGCCTTGTCAGAGAGTCCCACGACCTCCAGCATCTCCTCCGCCTTCTTGCGGGCCTCCCGCGCAGGCACACCCGCGATCTCCAAGGGGAAGAGGACATTCCCCAGCACCGTGCGCTGCATCAGCAGATTGAAGCCCTGGAAGATCATGCCGATATTTCGGCGCGCCAGGCGCAACTCCTTCCGGGGCAGTTCCGTCAGATGCTGGCCCTGCACCCATACCTCGCCGGAACTGGGGCGCTCCAGCAGATTCAAACAGCGCACCAGGGTGCTCTTGCCTGCGCCGGAGAGTCCAATGACCCCGAAAATGGCACCCCTCCGCACGGTGAAAGAAATGCCGTCCAGCGCACGGAAGGTCCCCTGGGAGGTCGCGAAATCCTTCACCAGGCCCCGAACGCGGATCACCACCTCGCCTTCCTGATTCAAGTTGTCTATGCTCGCTTCACTCATGAATCACTCTCGAAAAAACGCCGACACCACTCCCTCCCTCAAAACGGAGGCCGGACGACGACAAAAAAAGCCACGCGGACACGGAATCATGCAAACGGGGACCGTGCCCGCGCGGATGCAAGCCGGAGGACAGTGCCTCCGGCAATAAGAAGGCTAGAGCGTTAGTCCGCGAAGGGGACCACGGCGCCGTCGTACTTCTCCTCGATGAACTTCCGGATGGGCTCGGACTTCAGGACATCCACCAGCGCACGCACGATGGTGTCATTCTCGCGTCCGGCCTTGACGGTGATGATGTTCACGTAGGTCTTGGCGGCCTGGGAATCGGACTTCTCGGCAGTGAGGGCATCCTTGCCCACGGAGAGCCCCGCCTGCAAAGCGTAGTTTCCATTGAGGACCACGAAGGCCACATCGCCGCGCATACGGGCCACCTGGGCGGCCTCCAGCTCAACCACGTTGATCTTCTTGGCATAGGAGACAATGTCCTGCTTGGTGGCGGTGAGACCAGCGCCCTCGCGCAGAGTCAAAATGCCATTGTCCGCCAAAAGCAACAGCGCACGAGCCTCGTTGGTGGTGTCGTTGGGCACCGCAATGGCATCGCCATCCGCCAGATCCGCCAGATTGGACTTCTTGCCGGGGTAAATGCCGAAGGGCTCGTAGTGAATGCCACCGGCGTTCACCAGATGCAAACCCTTCTCCTCGTTGATGGAGTTCAGGAAGGGAATGTGCTCCATGTAGTTGGCATCAAACTCGCCACTCTCCACCACCAGGTTCGGCTGGATGTAGTCGTCAAAGGTGGTCACCTCAAGGGTGTACCCACGCTCCGCCATCAAGGGCTTCGCTTGCTCCAAAATCTCAGCGTGCGGAGTGATGGACGCCGCAACACGAATGGTATCCGCAGACACCGCCCCAGAGGGCTTGCAACCCACTAGAAACAACGCGGCACCCGCTATCAAGGAAACAACAACAGACAAACGCTTCATCGAAACACCTCCTCCCGCTCAAAAACACGGGATGCACTCTATTCAAAAGACGACTAAGACTCGAAACACAACTAAAATGCCTAACATTCGGCGCGGCCCTTACCATATAGCCACTTGCGCATTTTACGACACCGCTC
>CAVGTF010000161.1:0-3930 GCA_963632245.1 Anaerovoracaceae bacterium | reverse complement strand
GTCCGCGGAAGGCCTCCAGGACCTTCCGATAGGACTCCGCCGTGGTCATGGTATCCGAATCCATGCGCGCCACCAGGGCATTGGGAAAAATCGCGCGCGTCACCGCCTCCACGCGCTCGGTGCCATAGCCGCCAAAGCGAATGCGGGGATTCCCGCATTGGGGACAGACCTCCGGGGCGTCCAGGGTGGCGTTGCAATGGTGGCACACCAGCTTGCCGATCTTCCGATGGAAGGTATATGTGACGCTGCAATTGTCGCAACTGGCGGTATATCCGCACTCGGAGCAGGTCAGCGTGGTGGCGTAGCCCCGTCGGTTGAGGAAGAGAATCACCTGTTCGTGACGGGAGAGCGCCTGGTCAATGAGCTCCTTCAGCCGACGCGAAAAGAAACTCCCGCGCTCCTCCTCTTTCCGCAGGGAGCGCTCCAAGCGCATGTCCACGACCTCCACCGTCGGCAACGGATGGGAATCCACGCGCTCCGGCATCTCCACCAGGCGATACTTGCCAATCTGGCAGTTGTGGTAGGATTCCAAAGAGGGCGTGGCAGACCCCAAGACCACCGCACAACCCTCCAGACGCCCACGAACCACCGCCACATCCCGGGCGTTATAGCGGGGCATCTCGTCCTGCTTGTAGGTGGATTCGTGCTCCTCATCCACCACCACCAATCCCAGATCCCGGAAGGGTGCGAAGAGCGCGGAGCGGGCGCCCACCGCAATGCGGCTGCGGCCGCCGGCAATGCGGGTCCACTCGTCAAAGCGCTGTCCGTCGGTGAGCCCGCTATGGAGCACGGAGACCTGTTCGCCGAAGCGCTGACGAAAACGCAGCGCGGTCTGAGGCGTCAGGGCGATCTCGGGCACCAGGACGATGGCGGAACGACCCTTCTTCAGGCAGTGGTCGATGGCCTGGAGGTAGACCTCCGTCTTACCACTGCCAGTGACACCATGGAGCAAAATGGGCTTCGGATGCGCAGAATCCAACTCCTCCACAATGGCGGACAACGCCGCAGACTGACACGTCGTCAGCTCTTTCGGGGCATCCCGCTGAATGACCACATTCCCAAAGGGGTCCCGCTCCTCCACACGCCGCGATTTGACCAGCCAGCCCTTCTCCACCAGCCCGTCAATCACACTCTTGCCGGCATCCACGGTGCCCAGGGTCTCCCGCGTAGGGAGGCTCCCGCCCAGACGCACCAGAGTCTTCAGGACCTTCTGGCGCTTGGGCGTCAATGCCTGGAATTCCACACTCCCCTGATCCAATGCCTTGGGAGCCAAATCGATATACTCCGCCTCACGATGCTGCATCTCCCCCTTTCGCACGACGGCGGGCAACAGATTCCAGATGACTCTCTCGTGGGTGGCGCAGTAGTAATCGCAGAGCCAATCCGCCAGCTTCAGCAGCTGCGGCGGGATCTGCCGCGAGGGATCCTCCACCGCCAAGATCGGCGATGACTTGTAGGCGGAATACTCCTTCAACTTCAACACATAGCCGGATTTCTCCTTCGTGCGGAACATGGCGCGCACGCGGCATCCCGGATAGACAGTCCCTTCCGGCCACTCCGGAGGCACCAGGTAGTCGAAACACTTCCCCGTCGCCAAATTGAATACTACTTCGGCAAACATCCGCTCAGACCCAAAACTCTATCTCTCCCCAAAGGTCCCTCGAACTCCCGCAATATCACATCCCCCCTCAAGGCAAAAAAGCCCGACGGCCCACGGGAGAATTCCTCCCGCGGACCGACAGGCGTCTCTCGCCACTAGAAGGACTTCGTGAAGTCCACGGGAGCGGCGTCCTGCGCCACTGTCTTCTTGGGATAGCGGCTGGTGGCGATGAGCTCCTGGAGCTTCGCTGCGTAGATGCTGGAATCCAGGGGCAGCGTAACCGGCTTCTTGAGGAAGCCAGAGAGCATCATGGCGTTGGCCAACTCCAGTCCGCGGATGCCCTCCTCGATGGGTGCCTTCAGCTTGGCGCCATTGCGGATGGCATCCACCACATTGGCCACCACGCGCATATGCTGGGTCTGTCCCACATCATCGGGATCAAAGAAGATCTCGCAATCCCAGGACTCGGGGCGTTGGAAACCGGTCTTGGAGGTGCGGATGTGCTCCTGGGTGGAGATTGCATGACGCTTGTAGAGGAGGCGGTTGTTCTCGAAGACCACGCGTCCGTGCTCGGCGGCGATCTCCAGACGGTTGGTTCCGGGAGCCTCGCCAGTGGTGGTGATGAAGTTGCCCGTGGCGCCATTGGGATACTCCAAGTAGGCATTCACCTCGTCCTCCACCTCAATGTCGTGATACTTGCCCAGGAAGATATGGGCATCCACCAGACTGGGCATGCCGAAGAGCCAGGTCATGAGATCCAGCTGGTGGGGACACTGATTGGTCAACACACCGCCGCCCTCGCCGCGCCAGGAGGCACGCCAGTCGCCAGAATCATAATACTGCTGGGTACGATACCAGTCGGTGATGATCCAGTTCACACGGCGAATCTCGCCCAAGTCGCCAGAGTCAATGAGCTGCTTGATCTTGATGTGGGCATCGCGAGTGCGCTGGTTCAGCATAATGCCCTTCACCAGCTCGGGATGCTTCGCACACTCCGCCAACAGACGCTCCGCATCCGCCTTGTGCACACACAACGGCTTCTCCACATTCACGTGCATACCGTGGTTCATGGCCTCAATGGCCAGAGTCGCATGCTGGAAGTGCGGCACCTCAATCATCGCCAACTCCACACCGGATTTCTCGAAGAATTCCTCGTCCGTGGTGTAGAAGGACACATTCTCACGCGCCGATGCGTTAATGCGGTCAAAGGCCTTGGGATTCAAATCGCAGACGGCAGTCAGCTTCGCGCCAGGCACCTGATAGAGGGTGTTGGCAATGGCAGAACCCATGTTGCCACAACCAATAATGCCGATTTTTACCGGTTCCATAAAAAAGTCCAGCGAGTTTTGTGGGTGAAACAGATGAAAAAGACGCAAGCCCCCTCCCCCTCTATACAAGGAGGACGGGACTTTCGCGCCGTAGGGAAAGACAGCGGGATAATATACCCCGGGCAGGGTATATTAGGCGACTTTCCACTAGGAAATGCCCGAGTGGCGAAATGGCAGACGCAAGAGACTTAAAATCTCTCGATGGAAACATCTTGCGGGTTCGAGTCCCGCCTCGGGCACCACACTATTCTATCTTCCCCAAGACGCCGGACACATCTATCCCCCACGCGACGACGTCACACACACGATATCCTCCTAAAGGATATCCTGGACGCCACGTCCCCCACACACCCCCCCCACACGACTGCTGGGACTCCCACAACACCATACCCACGGAGGACCACGCCCTGGTGAAAGTCTTTTGCAAGTTCTGCAGACAATCCGCCTCCAGCATCTCTAGCCTCACCGCAAACAAATGCCCAAACCTTCCCGACGGACACTACGCCGGAAGACGCACACGCTCAAGGCGCCGGAAAGACCTTCAGCAAAAAACTTCTCACAACCACATTTGGGACATTTCCCCAAAATAGGACAAAACCAAACATTCAAAATCTTCGATTTCTAGAATTCAAAAACTTAATTGAAGAATTTGTAATCAAATAGCATTTTTCCTCATTCTCTCCATTCACACGAACCGACAAGAATATTTCTTGCTCCTTGTCATTCAAATAATTCCAAATTATTCCGCGAAAAAATTCTGCCACAAGCATATCATCTATTTTCTCATTTAACACAACATAAAAACAAATTCTTCCCCTTTGAAATGCGCGTGTAATAGAATTAATATCACACACTTTTTCTTCTGCATTCCGTTTCTCTATTTCATTTATTATCTCGTCTGATTTAAGATAATCCGCATTAGGCGCGCTTAACCGCGCATTTGTAACACACACCCCCAAACATCCACCAATCATTACCACCAACAAAACAACAAACAACAAA
>CAVGTF010000160.1:0-3986 GCA_963632245.1 Anaerovoracaceae bacterium | reverse complement strand
GTACTGGCCTCTGTGCCTGTGTAAGGGCTTAAGGGGGGTGCGGGGGGCCGAGCCCCCAGTCCTTTGGATAGCGCCCTCCCCCCGCCAAATCTCTTCCGCCTACCGGCGGTACAATACCGCTACCACACCGCTACCCTAGAGGCATTTTCGGGGGGGGTGCGGGGGGGCCGAGCCCCCTCCGTCCTTTGGAGATCTTCCCTTTTCAGCATGCCTTCCCTAAGCCCATTCTGCTTCTAGACACGCCGGGGGAAAGCCGCCCCCGGCCCCCACTTGATTTCATTACACATTGCACATTGCACATTTCCGAATTATGCGCGTTTTGCTAGTAGATGACGACCGCACCATTCTGGATTTCATGAAAGCGGGCTTTGAGTCTGCGGGCTACACGGTGTGTTGCGCGCTCTCGGGCACGGAGGGTCTGGAGAAGGCGCGTTCTGGGGGCTTCGACTTGGCCATCGTGGATGTCATGCTCCCCGGAATCGACGGCTTCCAGCTGGTACGCACCCTCCGCCAGGAGAAAAAGACGCTCCCCATTATCATGTTGAGCGCCCGTAGCGAGGAGGAGAACAAGATCCGCGGGCTGGAGTGCGGGGCCGACGACTATCAGACCAAGCCCTTCTCCCTCACGGAATTGCTCGCTCGCTCCGCGGCGCAGCTGCGTCGGAGCACCGCGGAGGCGGCGCCCACGGAATTGCGCGTAGCGGATCTTCGCATGGATCTTGTGGGCCGGAAGGTCTATCGCGGCGACACACGAATCCTTTTGCAGCCGTTGGAGTTCCAGCTATTGGAGTTCCTGATGCGCAACCGCGGTCGCGTGGTCTCCCGCACCACCATCATGGAACACGTGTGGGAATACAACTTCGATCCCCACACCAATGTGGTGGACTCCCGTATCTGCCATCTGCGGGACAAGATCGACAAGGACTTCTCTCCCCGTCTCCTGAAGACCATCCGAGGCTTTGGCTATGTCCTGGAAGAGCCTTAATTTTCTCCCCTGGCGCGGCACGCTGAAGTTGCAGACCGCCAAGTATCTGGTGTGCTGCACGGCGTTGCTCATGGCGGCCAGCATGGCACTGGCATTCCTCTCGCAGCGGCAATTCCTCTTCTCGGAGGTCCGCGAGAGCCTGAATACCTTCGCCACCGAATTCCACTACGAGTATCTCTGCCAGAAGGAGGAGCCCTCCGGCGGCGCGCCCTGCCCCATCGAAAAACTCCCCGTTGCCTGCCGGCAGGCCCTCCGCGAATGCGATCCGCCCATGCTCCCACAGGTGGCCTACTGGGTGCCGAGCACCGGAAAATATCACCTGGCACTCCTCCAAAACGGCTCCCCCGTCAATGCCGTCTTCGATACTAATACCAATTCCCTCCAAAATCTGACGCCCTGCGATCCCATGGAGGCACTCCCCTACCTGGACCGGGAATTCAACGAGGAGTCCTACGGCATGGGCGTCAACCAGCTCTTCCTCCTCCTCGTGGACGCCGACGGCGATATCGGCGCACGCTCCGATTTCGATGCCGTCTATCAGGAGGGCTTCCAGAAGCTCTTCCGGAAGAGCCCGCCGCCCCAACGAATCGACCGTCTGGACTGGAATGGCCAGCGGATCGTCTATACCGTCCGGAAGATCTACGACGGAAACTATTTGATCGTCGGCAAGAATGTCCAGGAGCATCTGGAGAACCTCCGGCAGCTCCTCTTCTTCTTCGTGCTGCTCTTCCTGGGATCCCTGCCCTTCCTCGTCATCGCCGCCGCATTCTTCGCGCGGAGGATCTCCGCTGGACTGGACCGCGTGGGCGCCGCCGCCGAAGAGATCGCGAAGGGCGACTACTCACTGCGACTGGAGACCCGTGGCGAGCCCAAGGAGATGCAGGCCCTCATCCGCTCCTTCAACTACATGACCGACAATACCCAGAAGTTCATGCAGGAGATCCAGAATGTGACCGACGATATCGCCCACGATCTGCGCACGCCCCTCACCCGCATGCGCGCACGTGCCGAGCTGGAGCTTATGAAGACCCGCGGCGGAGACTTCCCCGCCCTGGTCGCCGAAGAGTGCGACGAGCTCATCGGCACCTTCCAGACCATGCTGGATATCACCCGTCTGGAAAAGCGACTGGATCACTCCCCAGCTACCCCCACCGATCTCAATGCACTGCTGAAGCGCCTGACGGAGGCCTTCGCCACCCTGGCCGAAGACCGGAAGATCGCCCTGGAACTCCAGTTGCCCGATCCCCCCGTGATCTTCGAATGCCAGCCGAAACAGTGGGAACGCATGGCCGCCAATCTCCTAGACAACGCCCTGAAATACACCCCCGCCGGCGGAAGAGTCGTCCTCACACTGGAAGAGTGCTCCGGAATGATCCGCTTTTCCGTAAAGGACAATGGCGTCGGCATCGCGCCTGCGGATCAGGAGAAGGTCTTCCAGCGCTTCTACCGCGCGGATGCCAGCCGCAGCCAGCCCGGCAATGGCCTGGGCCTCAGCATGGTCAAGGCAGTGGCGGAATCCCTGGGCGGCACTATACAACTCTTCAGCCAGCTAGGGAAAGGCACCACCTTCCTGGTGATCCTCCCAGACCCCCCGCCCAGGCAATAAACCGCCGCAGGCGGAGAAAGATATCGAGGGGGGAAAAAAAGGGGAAAACACTATTCTGCGACAGGCAGGAGGAGTCCGGCCAGGGTCATCGCCCAGGCGACGCCGATGGCCGTCAGCATGCAGAAGACCGCGGCGCTCCCCATGTCCTTCGCGCGCTTGGCCAGCGGATGCCACTGGGGCGAGACCAAATCCACAATGGCCTCCAGACCGGAATTCAAAAGCTCCGTGGTCAACAACACCAGCCCCAGACACACCAGCACCATCCGGTTCACCAGCCCCAGCGGCAACACGAAGGCCAAGATTGTCTGGAATGCCACTAGTAGCAGGTCGTGGCGAAAGGCGGCCTCGCCGCAGAAGGCGGCCTTTAGTCCCTGAAAACTATAGGAGGTCGCCGCGAAGAGGTGGGAAAGCCCCGTCTTCTTGCCGGGGATGCGCTCCTCACACTCCTTCTGCGTGCCGTCGTCGTGCTTTTCATCCATGAGAGTCGCCTCCCGCGCGCTTATTTTCCGCTCCGCACAAAGCGCCGCATGTCCTGATTTGCCTGCACCAGCATGCGGGAGTACTTCTTCAGGAAGGCGTTCTCGTCTTCGCGGGGCTCGTCCTGTCCAGTGGTGAGATTGCGTCCGTAGTACTTCTTTCCTGCGCCGATAGGCAGGATGTACTTGTATTCGGGGCAAACGAAGACCTCCAGCTTCCAGCCGCAGACGATGTAGAATTCGCGGTTGTAGTTGTCATCCAGGAGGCTCTGTCCCACGGAGTAATCAGAGGAGGGATTCTTGACGCCCAGGAAGGGCGCCAGCGTGGGAACGATATCGGTGTGCTGACTGCGATGCTCCACCACGCGGGGGGCCACGCCGGGGATCCGAATCACCAGTGGCGCCTTGATCTGCTCCTCGACGAAGGTGGAGTTGTGGCCAAGATGACCCTTTTCGTAGAACTCCTCGCCATGGTCACCGGTCACCACAATGATTGTCCGCGCAACGAGCTCCGGACGGGCCTCTAGGGCCGCCAGCAGCCGGCCAATCTGCCGATCCACCTGGTGGGCGGCATTCACCTGACGATTGCGGACGCGGACGGCATCCTCGGCAGAGACGGTGGTGTAGTTGATCTCGGGGAGATAGTCGGTGGTCAATGCCTGGTCCGCATCGAAAGTATAGGGTGCGTGAGTGCCCTCGAAAAAATGGAATGCGAAGAAGGGCCGCGAGTCGTCTGTGCGCTTCTCCAGGAATGCCAGGATGCTGTCGACGCCCTTCTCGTCTCGACGCCAGGGCTCCTTTTCACGGAATTCGGTCATGCACTCCTGAGGAATGGAGGCAAAGATGGTCCGGTCGAATTCGGGATAGGAGAAGTGCGCGGAGGTCTGGACCAGGAAGTCGTAGCCGTCTTCGTGGAGCC
>CAVGTF010000159.1:0-4023 GCA_963632245.1 Anaerovoracaceae bacterium | reverse complement strand
GCGGTCGGTAGTCCTTTCGGATTAGTTGTGGCATCTCCGAACTGCTCCATAAATTGAGACTTAACGAGCTCGTCTGTAGCAGAAATCAGCTTCCTATAGGCCTCCATCGTGTCATTTATGGACCACAGGACTTTGGCCAGCTTGTGCTGAGTCTCCAAATCCGGCAGTTCAAATTCCAGCTCTCTCAGATCGCGCCAGTTGATTGTCGGCGATAAAGAACCCACGGAAATCTTAATGGCAGCGTCCAGAAAGTAGTCGGAATCGATGAACAACGGAAAGAAGTCTTTGTCGATGACATCCTCTTTGGGCCGTAGGACCATGCCGTGAGCAGAGAAAATACCATCAAAGGGTGCAATGGCGACTTTCTTCTGGTAGGCTCTGCGCTTACCAAAGAGTACATCTCCTTTGTGCATCACCAGTTTTTCACCGATTGGAGCCACTTCTGCACCAAACCGGGTAACCTTTAGCGTGCCGGAGTCGAGATGCTCCAGACCAAGGTAGGTGAAGCGGTCTTCTTCGACAGGCTTTTTCTTTTCGGTGCTGTTGATTGCAATCTGATCAAATTGATATTTCGCCATTATGCATACCTCCTCATGGAAGCTATGTGACTGGAGAAATCCTTATGGCCAGCGGGCTCGATAAATTGGGATTTGCCAACAATATAAACTATTTCCACACCATTCAAAATGCCACCCCAAAAACCACCCCAAATATTACAAAGCATGCTTTTTCTTTGTCTGCCTTATTTCTTAACCCCTCTAATATCATGAATTTATAACTGGTAGCCCGAGGCGGGATCGAACCGCCGACCACCTGCTTAGAAGGCAGGTGCTCTATCCAACTGAGCTATCGGGCCGCCAAGATGGGGGAATAGGGGTGTTTTGCCTTTGCGGGTCGGGGGCGTTTGGGAATATTTTGCGCCCCGGTTTGGAAGGCTCCTTAAGATAAGTCATTGGGGGGCTTTTTCAAGCGTGTGGGGTGGGTGTGACAGGCTGTCGCGGGGGTGGAAAACGGGATGGAAACGGGGTGTCGGAATTTCCCCAGAAATCCTGGGTGGTGGTGGCATGTGCCTTGCTTAATGCAATGTTTTGCTCGGCACCCCTCTTTGGGGGGTGCGATTTTTTTTGCTTGAAAAAGGGAGGTAATGACAATGAACTTTGATCGTTTGACTGTGAAGTGCCGTGAGGCATTTGATGTTGCGCAGAAGACGGCCGCGAAGTTCGGCCATCAGGAGCTCCAGGGTGCCCATCTGCTGTATGCGCTGTTGACGCAGGAAGGCGGCCTGACGGGGTCGATTTTGGAGCGCATGAATATCCCCGTGAAGGCGGTGCTTTCCTCTGTGGAGGGCGTGCTTGGTCGTCTGCCCCGGGTTGTGGGCCGTGAGATCAAGGTGGAGGCCGGCCGAGAGCTTTCGGATATTCTTGAGAACGCCGACCGCCGCCGTGAGGAATTCAAGGACGAGTATTTGAGCGTGGAGCATTTGCTGCTGGCCTTGTCGTCGGTGGAAAGTGAAGCGAAGCGCGTGTTGTCGTCCCAGGGCGTCGAGGAGTCGTCGCTTTTGGAGGCGGTGAAGGCGGTCCGTGGCAATCAGCGTGTGACCAACGAGGATCCCGAGTCCTTGAATGGCGTTTTGGAGAAATACGGTCGGGATTTGACGGAAGCGGCTCGGAAGGGCAAGCTGGATCCCGTGATTGGTCGTGACGACGAGATCCGCCGTGTGGTTCAGATTTTGTCTCGTCGTACCAAGAACAACCCGGTGTTGATTGGTGAGCCTGGCGTTGGCAAGACCGCCATTGTGGAAGGGCTTGCTGGTCGAATTGTGCAGGGCGATGTGCCCGAGGGCTTGAAGAACCGCCGGCTGATTGCGCTGGATATGGGCTCGCTGTTGGCGGGCACGCAGTATCGTGGCGCATTTGAGGAACGTCTGAAGGCCGTGTTGAACGAGGTTGTCAAGTCCGAAGGACAGGTGATCCTCTTCATTGATGAGTTGCACACCGTGGTGGGCGCCGGCAGCACCGGTGGCTCCATGGACGCCGGCAATATCCTGAAGCCCATGCTGGCGCGTGGCGAGCTGCATTGCATTGGCGCCACGACTCTGGACGAGTATCGGAAGTACATCGAGAAGGATCCCGCGCTGGAGCGTCGTTTCCAGACGGTGCTGGTGGAGCCCCCCGGCGTGGAGGACACCATCTCCATTCTGCGAGGACTGCGCGAACGCTACGAGTTGCATCACGGCGTGACCATTCGTGATTCCGCGCTGGTGGCCGCGGCCGTCCTCTCCGATCGATACATCACCGATCGATTCCAGCCCGATAAGGCCATCGACTTGGTGGATGAGGCCGCCGCCCATCTGCGGACCGAGATCGATTCCCGTCCTGTGGAGTTGGATGAGGTGCTTCGGCGCCGCACGCAGCTGGAGATCGAGCGTTCCGGACTCTCCAAGGAGACCGACGATGCCTCCCGCGAACGCCTGCAGCGTGTCGAGAATGAGCTTGCGGAGATCCGCGAGAAGTCCTCGAAGCTGGAAGCCCGCTGGGAGAAGGAAAAGAAGCACATTGGCGAGCTTCGGCAGGTGAAGGAGGCATTGGAGTTGGCGAATCGCCAGGCCGACGAGGCCGTCCGAAAGGGCGACCTGGAGGAGGCCGGACGAATCCGCTACGGCACCATCCCCGGTTTGGAGAAGCAGAAGAAGGCGTTGGAGGAGACTCCCTGGGAGGGTGACGAGGCACGGTTGCTCCGCGAGGAGGTCGATGAGAACGACGTCGCCGAGATCATTAGCAAGTGGACCCACATCCCCGTGGCGAAGCTGATGCAGGGCGAGCGCGAGAAGCTCCTTCGACTGCCCGACGAACTGCACCACCGCGTGGTGGGACAGGACGAGGCGGTCACCGCGGTCTCCGAGGCCATCCAGCGTGCCCGAGCGGGCCTGCAGGATCCTAACCGGCCCATCGGGAGCTTCCTCTTCCTGGGACCCACCGGCGTGGGCAAGACGGAATTGGCGAAGACTCTGGCCGAGAACCTCTTCGATGACGAGCGCGCGCTGGTGCGTATCGACATGAGCGAGTTCATGGAGAAGCACAGCGTCTCGCGGCTGGTGGGCGCGCCTCCCGGATACGTCGGTTACGATGAAGGCGGACAGCTCACCGAGGCCGTCCGGCGCCGTCCATACTGCGTGGTGCTCTTCGATGAGGTAGAGAAGGCGCATCCCGATGTCTTCAACCTGCTGTTGCAGGTGCTGGACGACGGCCGGCTTACCGATTCGCAGGGCAGGGTGGTCGACTTCCGCAATACGGTGATCATCATGACCAGCAATATCGGTTCTTCCGAGATTGTGGAGTCCTCGGGCGAGAGCTCCGAGACGGTGCGGGAGAAGGTCATGGCACTGCTGAAGAACTTCTTCCGTCCGGAATTCCTGAACCGTCTGGACGACATCGTGGTCTTCCAGCGGCTGGAGGAGTCCCAGATCGTCAAGATTGTTGACCTGCAGATCGAGGCCCTCCGCAAGCGTTTGGAGAAGCTCCGGATCCACCTGGAAATCACCCCCGCGGCCTCCGCCGCTCTGGCGAAGGAGGGATACGATCCCGTCTATGGCGCGCGTCCCCTCAAGCGTGTGATCATCCATCGGCTGGAGAATCCGCTCTCCAAGATGCTTCTTGCCGGCAAGTTCAAGGAGGGACAGACCATCACCGTCGATGCCCCCGATGAACTCGGTAACTACGTCATGCGGTAAAACTCAAATCGCACGATAGCGAAAAGGGCCGCCAGTATCCAAGCGATGCTGGCGGCCCACTCTTTTTAAGGAGGAAGGAGGAAGGAGGAAGGAGGAAGTTAGGCCAGGGTTTCGCGGGGCGAAACCCCGCGCCGGAATCTACCGGCGCGCGCGTAAAGCGCGCCGTAACTGGTTGCGGCGCAAGTAGCTAGTAGTTAGTAGTTAGCCGTTAGTTGTTCGGTCGCAGCGCGGCTCTTCCGCCGCATGAGCACGGCGGTACTTGTACCGCGGCAAGAGCCGCGGAAAAGCGCCTG
>CAVGTF010000158.1:0-4034 GCA_963632245.1 Anaerovoracaceae bacterium | reverse complement strand
GCACCGTCCAAATCCGCACGCCGCCCCTGCGCGAACATAAAGAGGACATCCCGCAGCTGGTGAAGAACTACCGTTTCCGCAATGGAACCGGGAAAAGACTCCTCCCGAAGCAAATCGAAGACCTGAAGAGCTACGACTACCCGGGAAATGTCCGAGAACTCAACCACCTCCTAGAGCGAGCAGAGATCTTCCAGACAACCGACTACTCCCAGCTCATCCAGGAACACCGCATGCTCAATGCCGGACTCTATTCCGAGAACGAGCCCGCAACGGAAACAGAGGAGCTGCCCGACAACTTGGAGGAAGCCAAGAAACTCCATATCCGACGGGTCTACGAGAAATACGGCCGCAACATCAGCAAGGCCGCCGAAAAACTCGACATCTCCCGCAATACCATGAGGACCTACCTCAATTAGGAACGCGTCGCGAGAGGGGCGCATTCCTGACACCGAGGGGGAAAATCCGCATCCGCATCTGGGGGAAAGGGGGATTCTGTCTCTGTCCAGTTCCGCCCCCGATTGCGGAATCCACAATCATAACCACACAACAACAAGCAAACCAAGGAGATACAGAGATACCAGCACCGCCACAAAACGAATTTTAGATGAGAAACAAAAGATTTCAATACAGAGATATCCTCAAGCCACCATTCAGAACAAATATGCATACCTGCTACACCTGCCATCAGAGTCCCTGGATGCAGAAGAAAGTCTTGACCTTCCTGCAGAACATCGTGAACAACCTCAAGGTCGATATTGAAGACAACGACTTCTTCCTGCCCCTGGAAAACAAGAGCGCGAGGACGCTTCTTCCCGAGTTGCTCCGGAACCGTCTTCCCCGGAAGAGCCTCAATTGCCTGTTCTACCCCAAAAGCCGCTTCTGCCGTGAGCGGGACCTGGAAGAGGAAGACTGCGATGAGCTCCCCAATGAGATGTGGAATGCCCCCCACGAGAGCCTGGGCGAGCTCTGGAATAACGAGGAGACCCGCCCTGTGCTGCGGGAGATCCTCCCCCGCCTTGTGGAAAACGCCCTCGCCCATCCCTGGGGAGAAGGCGAGCCCTCCGATCCCTTCCCCGAAAAGCTCCAGGAGCTCCAACGAACCCTCAAGCTCTCCGACGAGGAAATCGATATCTTCCTGTGCGCCTTGGCATTCGACGAGGCCCTCCTGGAGCGGCCGTACTCTGGCAGGGGACGATTCACCGAAAACCTCCCATTGTTCGCCAAGGCACTGAACATCCCCGCCTCCAGACTCGCCAAGGCAGTGGCACCCCAGCAGCCCCTTCGGCGCCTGAACTGCCTGGACAGCGACCTGGATGTGTTTACGGAGCTCTGCGAATTCCTCAACGGGATGTCCGACGAGCCCCTCTCCAGCAACTACTTCTTCAAGGATACCGAAGAGACCCTCCCCTGGAGCGATTTCCGGGAGCTTGCGAAGAAGCACGGCGCCATTCTGAAGCGCATGCTGACCTCTGGGACCAGGCCAGTGAATATCCTCCTCTACGGCGCACCCGGCACCGGCAAGACCAGCTTCGCCCGGACCTTGGCAAAGGAGGTCGGAAGGACCTGCTACCTGGTAGCGCAGGACACCAGTGACTGCTCCGGAAGAGTCTCCAGCTCCCCCGAAGCCCGCTTCGGCGCCCTGGAGGTCTGCGACGGAATGATCACCGCAAAGGAGAGCCTCATCATCGTGGATGAGGCCGACGGAATGCTGCAGACCGCCGGCGGCATTCTCTCCCTCCTCTTCGGCAGAAGGGCCTCCGCGTCCCAAGGAGACAAGGGACTGCTGAACTCCGTGCTGGACAAACTGAAAACCCCCACCATCTGGATCGCAAATACCCCCGCAGAAGCCCTGAACGAGTCCTCCCGCCGGCGCTTCGACTACTCCATATGCTTCAAGCCCCTGGACTGCGAACAGCGCAAGCGCATCTGGAAGAACAGCCTGGCGCGACTGGGTCTGACGCGCCTCGTCAACGCCCGCCAGATCGAGGAATTCTCTGCAGAGTATCCCGTCAGCGCAGGCGGGATCTCCCAGACTCTGGAGAACCTGAAGGAGATGCACCCCAAGAAATCCGAGGTCCCCACACTGGTGGAAAGGCTGATGAAGCCCCACTGCGAGCTCTTGCAAGTCGAACTGAAGGACGACCGTCTCCTTCCCTCCAAGGACTACTCCCTGGAAGGCCTGAACATCCATGGCGACCTGCAACTGGAGCGCATTGTGGAAGCCATCCGCGTCTTCCAGAACCAGAAGGAGAGCCAGGCGGATCCCGACCAGCCACGCATGAATCTCCTCCTCTCCGGACCTCCCGGAACTGGCAAGACCGAATTCGTCAAATACCTGGGCGATGTCCTGAACACCAAGGTCAATGTCTGCATGGGAAGCGACCTGCTCAATATGTATGTGGGCGGCACGGAAAAGAATATCGCCCGCGCATTCCACAAGGCCGAATCAGAACACGCAATCCTCTTCCTGGACGAAATCGACGGATTGGTCCGGAACCGCGAAAAGGCCGGGCATGCCTGGGAGGTGACGCAGGTCAACGAACTGCTCCACCAAATGGAGAACTTCAAGGGCGTCATGATCGGAGCCACGAACTTCCTCCAAAACCTGGATCCCGCCATCATGCGACGATTCACCTTCAAGCTCCACTTCGACTTCCTCACCGACGAAGGAAAGCAGCTCTTCTTCCAACGGATGTTCCATGCCACCCTCGCCCCCGAAGAACTCCACCGGCTCCAGAATATCCCGAACCTGGCTCCGGGAGACTTCCGCACCGTCCGGCAGAGCCTCTTCTATTACGGCGGCGAAATCACCAATACCCAACGACTGGATGCCCTGGAACAGGAGGCCGCGGTGAAGGAAAATTCCTCCTTCGCCCCCAAAAACGCAATCGGTTTCGCATAGGCTAGAGCAAGAGGGAGGGGGGGGGACACAACCGCGCCTTCCGCGGCACCGACGCCCTCGCCGCATGCCCCAAGGCCGGACGCTCCGCCGTCCTGGCGGCCCTAAAACGCCTGACCCAGGAGGGCGCCCTCCGCAAAGAGGGCGCCGGACGCGCCACGGTCTATATGCGCGTTGACAAGGAACGCCCCCTCCCCAACCGGGAAACCCAGGAAGCCATCGAGGAAGGCGAAAGCATCGCCCGCGCCCCAAACGTCAAGGAATACCATGACATGGAAAGCCTCAAAGACGCGCGAAACTCCGACACTCCCTCATCCCACTCCGCTGAATAACATGAAAAGTCATTCAGAGAGAACAATATTCAAAGAAATAGAAGAGGGCAGAAATCCTACGCTATCCAAATAGTCCCTCTAGGAGCCCAATAAATTCCGCCGGGTTCCCTCGAAGCCCCAGTTGACGCAACTCATCCCCACTTATCGCAAGCCGATGAAGAAACTCCTTCATATCGTGTGCTACCATTCCAGGTAACTCTATCCTATGCCCGGGAACCAACAATGCGCACAAGCGCAGAATATCATTGCGATGCTTCTTCACATCCCGAGAATCAACATGTTCTCCATACGCCCTGCGTTCCAAAAGATCCATCCAAGCCTTTGCCTTCAAAACAATCAACGCCTCTGGAGAAAGTAGTGAGACGCCCTCCTGAACTACACGATTAGCTAGCATCAGCGAGTAGTAGTCATCATCCAGCAGAATAGCAGACAAACTAGAAACCGCATCTGGCAGTGGAATGGGCGTCAAATGCTCTAGGGGCGTATCCATGAAGGCATCTGGTCTTCTAGAGAAAAGTTCCAGCATATCTGGATAACCAGAAGATGTCGGACTTCGAAAACGGTAAAATCGCCGTGTGCCATCAGATCTTTCCTGCGCCTGATAACCGCCTTGTCGGATAAAGTCCCAGAATCTCCTACCAAACTCAGGAGTCAGGGCCTCCACACAAAGCACGATATCCATATCACGAGTAGCACGAAACGGATATGCAACCCGAGACATCAGCATATCACAGGCCGCACCTCCTATGAGGATGTACTGTCCCTCCAACCCCACGAAATGCTGACGAAAAATAGAAAGCCCC
>CAVGTF010000157.1:0-4067 GCA_963632245.1 Anaerovoracaceae bacterium | reverse complement strand
GGCGCGGTACTGGTACCGCCGCAGTTACCTTACGGCGGAAGGAAATTAGGCGGGGTACGGGGGCGGGGCGCCTACGGCGCAATGTGCAATGTGCAATGTGCAATGTGCAATGCATGGTACCGCCGCAGTTACCTTGCGGCGGAATGAAATTAGGCGGGGGCACGGGGGCGGCAGCCCGACCTCCTTTGGAGATCTTCCTGCGAAAACCGTGCTTGGAAGAGGCGCTCCGGTGCTAGGAACGCGCCGCTGGAGCGGCCCAAAAGCAGGTACCGGTACCGCCGCAGTTACCTTGCGGCGGAAGAAAATTAGGCAGGGGCACGGGGGCGCAGCCCCAGTCCTTTGGGTGCCCGTCTAGGTAGAGGCGCTCTTAGGCTAGTAGCGTTTTCGGAGGCGTTAGCCGTACCGCGGCGTATTCTTTTGCAAAAAGTGTTGGAAAAGGCGGCATGTGGGGGGAAGAAAAAGGGTTATCGGGGTGGAGAAAGCGGGAAAAGGGAATACATTGTGCCTCATGTATTCTCTCCGCCCGCCGGCAGATGCCATGAGGCCTCCGCCGCGCCCGCGAATTCCACCCGGTTTTTCTTACTCCCCCTCAATAGGTAAAATCCAACGATGACGAAGCAATCCCTGAGCCTTCTCTGGCGCTCCCTTCTGGGAGGAACCGCCTTTGCCGCCTTCTGCGTCTTCTCTCCCGCCGCCCAGGCACAGGATGGCTGGGACGATGAGGAGGAGTCCGATGTCGTGGAGGACGTCATCGCGGAGGTGAATTGGCAGGACTCCGACCGCAAGAAGGAGATGGAGGCCAAGATGGACGAGCAGATCCGTCAGCACCGGAATCTGTATCTCTCCCAGCTGACTCCCGAAGTGACCTCCCGGCAGATCGAGAATATGGTCCGCCGCCGCATCAAGGATCCCCAGCTCGGCGATTTCGCAATCCTCCGACTGCCCGGCATCAATCTGGATTGGAAGAATTTCAATAAGGTGCCCCCCCGCGCACTGCCCGATATCGTGGACGATGTCCGCGAGCAGGCCGAGGCCAATGCGGAGGAAAGGATCCGTCCCGAGGAGCAGAAGGTGGCCATCCGCGCCAATGCCGAGGAGCGCTACCGCATGGTCAACAAGAATGAGCGCGTGACCCTGACCCTCCGTGGCGGCCGCGGCGCCTCCGCCGAAATCATCAACCAGCCCTTCCGCAATGTCAATGACGAATACGTCCAGCTGGGCAACCGCCAGATCATCAAGGAGGACCTGAGCCGCGAGGACCAGGCGCGCTTCTACAAGGACATCAATGAGGTCGAGAAGGAGTCCTATATCGTCAACAACTGCGGCAAGGTGGATGTGGAATACGATTCCCTGGTGGACCAGTATATCTTCGAGAATACCGCCGCCGAATTCCGCCGCAATTTCTACGTCCCCGATATCTCCAAGCCCACCGCCAGCCTCCGCACCGCAAAGGCCGAGTTCTGGGTGCCCATGAAGAATTTCGTGGAGAAGGTCCGCAATACCCTGGTGGATCGCCTGGTGGAGCAGTATAAGGCGAACGAGCTTCCCCAGTGGATGACCGAGCAGGGATACTTCCTGGTGGACAAGGAGGGCGGCGCCCCCGGCGAAAAGGAGTGGGTCGACCAGATCGAGAAGACCCGCCGCGAGATGCCCGCGCCCACCCCCAATGATCCCAATGGCATGAATGGCATGAATGGCATGCCCGGCGCATACGGTCCCGGCATGACCCCCATGGGACCCTCCGCGATGCCTAACACCCCCCGGCGATAAAAAAACAACCGCCAAGCGGGACGTTCATTGCCCGTAAAATAAAAAAGGCCCCCGGATCCCCCGGACGAACACGGTCCCCCTCATCAACCAGGACCGCGGGTCGCCCCACGACACCGGGGGCTTTTTCGTAGACTCGACACCGCCCTTCTGGAGAATCCTAAAACAGCCATGAGTGATACCTATAAGCTCGCTATCGAGGACCCCGAATTCCTGAATTCGGATTCCTGCCGTGGCATCCGCCTCCATCTGGAGTATCTGAAGCCGGAGGAGGTCCTTCGGGACAAACGGATCGTCTCCACAGTGGTGATCTTCGGGAGTGCGCGGCTGGTCTCCCGGGAGACCGCGGAGGCCGCCATTGCGGAGGCGAAGGCGCAATTGGAGAAGTCCCCGGAGTCCGCCGAGGCAAAGAAGGCGCTCGCACGCGCACAGCAGCAGCTCTCCAGCAGCAAATACTACGAGATGGCGCGGCAATTCGCGGGGATCGTCTCCACCTACGACCAGAATGCCTCCGATGGCTACGAGCTGGTGGTCATCACTGGCGGCGGACCCGGTATCATGGAGGCCGGGAACCGCGGCGCCTCCGAAATGGGCGCATACACCATCGGCCTCAATATCACGCTGCCCTTCGAACAAAAGCCAAATCCCTATATCTCCCCCGATCTGAATTTCCGGTTCCACTACTTTGCAATTCGGAAGATGCATTTCATGAAGCGGGCGGCCGTCCTGGCGTGCTTCCCGGGCGGCTTCGGCACCATGGATGAGCTCTTCGAAGCCCTGACACTCGTCCAGACACAGATTGTCCCGCGAATCCCCATCCTGCTCTTCGGCTCGGAATTCTGGAAGAGCCTCATTAACTGGGATCGCTTTGTGGAGGAGGGCGTGATCTCCCCCGAGGACCTGGAGCTGATTACCTTCTGCGATTCGCCCTGGGAGGGCTGGAATGCGGTCCGGGAATTCTATCACAAGAAGAACCAGGATTATGCCACCGGCGAAGGAAAGGGCTCCGGTGCCGCCACCGAAGAGGGCGAGGGATGACGCTTCTTTCCTATGCGCTGACGCGCCTCCAGAATGCCGGCATCGAGAATGCCTCCCAGGAGGCGCGGTGGATGACGGAGCTGCTCCCGCGGGAAAGCGCCCGCCGCGGGATTCCCTCCGGCGAACTCCTGGATCACTGGCTCACTGAACGCTGCCAGGGAACGCCCTTCCAGTATGTGGTGGGGAGCGTTCTCTTCTATGAATGGGAGTTCCAAGTGGGCCCCGGAGTCCTCATTCCCCGTCCAGAGACCGAGCTCCTGGTGGATGCGGCACTGAAGGAACTCCAGGACGCCCCCGCGGGTAGCCGCGTCCTGGATCTGTGCACCGGCTCCGGGGCAATCATCCTCTCGCTGGCACTGAAACACCCGGAGCTCTCCTGCACGGGAGTGGATCTCTCCCCAGAGGCACTCTCCTGGGCAAAAAAGAATAAAGAGGCCCTCCATGCAACAAATTGCACGCTCCTGCAGGGCGATCTCTTTCAGCCCCTGAAAGACACCACGGAGCGCTTCTGCCTCATTACCGCAAATCCGCCCTACGTGGCCCCCGAGGAATACACTGTCCTGCCCCCAGAGGTCAAGGACTACGAACCCCGCTTGGCCCTGGAGGCCGAAAACCACGGCCTCGCCCTGGAATTCAAGATCGCCCAGGAGGCCGTACACTATCTGGCACTCAATGGTCTCCTCCTCATGGAAATGGGAGAAACCCAGGGACCCGCCCTCAAAGAATATCTCACATCCCTCCAATACCACGACGTCGAAATCCTCACCGACCTCACCGGAAGACAGCGCTTCGTCTGCGGGCGTCGCTAGCGCGCCGCCGCAGATAGTATTTAGCAGGTTAGTGGCTAGCTGTTAGTTATAAGGTCGCTGCGCGGCTCTTCCGCGGCAAATGCCGCGGTACTGGTACCGCCGGTAGGCGGAAGAAATTAGGTAGGGGGTACGGGGGCGGTTTTCCCGGCGTGCTTAGAAGCAGAGCGGGCCCTGGGAAGGCATGGTGTAGAAGGAAGATCTCCAAAGGACGGAGGGGCTCGGCCCCCCGTGTCCCCCCGAATACTTTTGGGTAGCGATGGCTCCTAGAAATACCAGGGTAACGGGGCATGGTACCGATACCGCCGGTAGGCGGAAGAGCGCCGCAGGCACCTTGTAAACTAGCCACTAGCCACTAGCGGCTAGCCACTAAATAGGCGGGGGCACGGGGGCGGGGCGCCTACGGCGCAATGTGCAATGTGCAATGTGCAATGTGCAATGCATGGTACCGCCGCA
>CAVGTF010000156.1:0-4067 GCA_963632245.1 Anaerovoracaceae bacterium | reverse complement strand
CCATTGCACATTGCACATTGCACATTGCACATTAGCCGGGCGCACTCCTTCCCCCTTTTTTTTGCATTGTCATGTTTCATGTTTTGTTTTTAGGGGAGAAACCGGAGGTATTCCGCGGGGTCTTTACGGCGGAGCAGCGCCGTCGGATTGCTGAGGCGGGTCGGTTGCTTTCTGAGGAGGTCCTCGGTGTGGATGCCTTGGCATCTGGGGACTTCCGGGAGTGCGAGGTCGCCTTTGCGACGTGGGGAATGCCCCAGTTGTCCGAGAAATTGCTCTCTGGTCTTCCTCGTCTGAAGGCGGTCTTTTATGCCGCGGGTGCCACGGAGTCCTTTGCGCGGCCGTTGCTGGAGCGCGGGATTCTGTTGACGAGCGCCTGGCAGGAGAATGCGGTGCCCGTGGCGGAGTTCGCCTTGGCGCAGATCATCCTCTCGCTGAAGAACTACTTCCGCGACAGCCAGGCCTGCAAGGCATCGCCGGAGGGCTTCCATAGCGTTCCTGCGGGACCGGGCGCCTACGGCGAACAGGTGGGCCTCATTGGCGACGGCGCGGTCTCTACGCATCTGAAGGCGTTGCTGGAGCGGGTCCTGGAGGTGCGTGTGCGACAGCTCCCCACCTCGCGCGCGCAGGCGGGCGAGGGGCTCTCCGAGCTCTTCCGGGAGTGCTACGTAGTGAGCAACCACCTTCCGGATTTACCCCAGTGCAAGGGTCTTCTGAACGGCGCGCTCTTTGCCTCCATGCGGCAGGGTGCCACTTTCATCAATACCGGCCGCGGCGCGCAGGTGAATGAGGACGAGTTAGCGGCGGTGTTGCGGGAGCGTCCGGATTTGACGGCGCTTCTGGATGTGACCTGTCCCGAGCCACCTGACCCCGAGTCGCTCTTGCGCGCGCTTCCCAATGTCCATTTCTCCAGCCATCTGGCGGGATCCGTCAATGACGAGACCCACCGCATGGCGGAAGTCGCCATCCAGGAGTTCCTCCGCTTCCAGAAGGGAGAGGCGCCCCTGCATCCCGTTACCCTCGAACAGGTCTCCCCCTTCTGGAAATAAGTCCTAGCAATGTTTATGGAACGCACTCTGATTCTCAGTTTTGACGACGCCGTCATCAACCAGCGCATCTTCGTGGCACCGCTCCTGAAGGAATTGGGCTTTGGCGCCACCTTCTTTCCCTGCCGGTGGGATCATGTGTGGCGGGAGAAGTGGCCCGGCGCTCTGATGGGCGGCAAGGAGCTCAAGGAGCTGGAGGACCTGGGTTTCGAGATTGGTAACCATACCTGGCATCATAGCCAGGCGAGCCGTGTGTCCTTGGAGGAATTCACCGCCGATGTGGTGAAGATGGAGGAGTTCCTGGCGCAGGCGGGCGTGAAGCATCCTGTCACCTTCGCGTATCCCTGCGGCGAATCCACTCCCGAGATCCGTGCGATGCTGCGTGACCGCGGCTACCGTTGCGCCCGTTCCGTGGGGAATATCAGCGCCGAGAATGCGGAGCCCATGGAATTCCCCGCCGCCTGCATTCACGACGAGACGCCCGGGTTGCTGGAGAAGATGCTGGGACTCTGCAAGCCCGGCATTCCCGTGGCGATCCTCTATCACGGCGTGCCCGAGATCGCCCATCCCTGGGTGAACAGGAAACCGGAGGGCTTCCGGCAGGATATGGCGCTGCTGAAGAAGGAGGGCGTTCGCGTTCTCTCCTTCCGGCAATTCTTTGACGAACAGGGAAAGTAGCCCGGACGGAATATCGCATACTCCCATGAGACGCCTTCTTTTGCTTTGCGGCATTCTCTGCCTTTTGATGCTGGCGGCCTCCTGCAGGACGAACCAGGGAGGCGCCGTGGTTGTGGAGCCCGTCCCCCAGGGCGATCGCATTGTGGTGCTCACCTTCGATGACGCCGTCATCAACCATCGCACCTTCGTGGCACCGTTGTTGAAGGAACTGGGCTTCGGCGCCACCTTCTTCCCTTGCCGTTGGGACGAGTCCTGGCGGGCGAAGTGGTCCGGTGCCTTGATGGGCGGCAAGGAGCTCAAGGAGCTGGAGGAGATGGGCTTCGAGATCGGCAACCACACCTGGCATCATAGCCAGGCGAGCCGCGTGTCCCTGGAGGACTTCACTGCCGACGTGGCGAGGATGGAGGAGTTCCTGGCGCAGGCGGGCGTGGCGCGACCGCGCTCTTTTGCCTATCCCTGCGGAGAATTTACCCCCGAGATCCAGGAGATGCTCCGCAACCGTGGCTATCGTTGTGCGCGGATTGTCGCCAATGACAGCGCGGCAGGCGCGGATCTGATGAATCTCCCCGCCGCCTGCATCAGCGACGGCACTCCCGGGTTGCTGGAGAAGATGCTGGGGCTCTGCAAGCCCGGTGCGCCCATCGTCCTTCTCTACCACGGCGTTCCCGAGATCGCCCATCCCTGGGTGAACCGGGATCCGGAGGGCTTCCGGCAGGATATGGAGCTGCTGAAGAAGGAGGGCGTCCGCGTTCTCTCTGTCCAGCAATTCCTTGACGAACAGGAAAAGTAGCCTCGACGACTTTTGACTCTTCCCATGAGACGGTCCCTTCTTCTTTGCGCATTTCTCTGCCTGCTGGTAGCGGTGGTGGCGTTTTTCTGCCTGCGGGGCAGAAACAACACCCCCGATTCCAATCGGGGCGGTGTTGTCGTGTCGGGAGAATCGGTCGTTTCTGAGGAGGAAGAGACCGCTGTCTTGGAAGAGGGCGAGTCCCCCCAGGACGAGGAGGACGCGGCTCCCACGGAGCGACTCGCCCTGCCGGGACGGGAACGCGGGCCCTTCACGGTGCTTTCTTCCACTCCCCAGGAGACCCTCCTGGAATTCCGCCTGCCGGAATACTCCCTAGAGGAGGTCTCTGACGAAGAGGGCGTCCTCCACAATCGTGTGGAGCTCCCGGGGAGCATCAACCGCAATGCGCTGGGGGCTCCTCAGTCGCCATACTATGTGGTGCCCTATGGGACTCTCCCCGAGGCGGAAGTGTCGGTGGATCTCCAGGACGCGGAATACGATTTCGTGGAAGCGAAGGCGCCGTTGGCGGGAACTGGTCCCACTTGGGCGAGCGATGGCCGGAGTGTTTCTGAGCCGCACCCCATGGAGCTCGCGAGTCAGGAGACCCTCTGGCGCTCCGAGAGCTACCAGTTGCGCGGTATCCAGGGCGTCAATGTGAGTCTGTCGCCCTTTTTGTATGATGGGGAAGTGGGCGGCTATCGCGTGCTGACGCGTGGTGTGGTGCGGATTCGTTCCAGCGCCACCCAGGAGCCCGAGGTGGATTCCCAGAGTGATTTGGCCACTATGCAGCGGCATTTTTTCCGGAATGGCGACTCCTTCCGGAGTGCCGAACGCGAGAGCGTGGGCGTCTTGGCGGTGGTGGTCCCCGATGCCTGGAAGGAGGACGAGGTCCTGGCGCGGTATGTCGCCTGGAAGAAGAGCCTGGGCTGGGAGGTCATTGTGGGCGCGTATCCCGGTGACACCGGCGGTGGCGCGAAAGTGACCACTGAGACCACCGAGACAGGCGAGATCATCGAGACCACGGAAGAGGCGGATCCTGAGGAGGCGCGCGACGCCATCAAAAGCTGGATCCAGGCGCGCTACGACCAGGATGGCATTACCCACCTGTTGCTGCTGGGGGACTCTGCACAGATTCCGCCCTATCAGCATTGTTATGTGTCGTCTAGTGCGAAAACTCAAACCTCCGATAAGATCTACACCGACCAGCCTTATTCCCTTTTGGCGGGAAAGAAGGACGAGGTCTATGGGGATGTGCTTTGGGGACGCATTCCCGTGGATTCCCAATCGGCGCTGGATGCCCGTCTGACGGGCTATCTGGAATACGAGCGCGGGGATGCCTGGGAGGACGCCTCCTGGACTCGCTCGATTCTCTGTCTTGGATCTGCAAGTGCTTCCAACGTCTGGCCTTATGAAGGTAAGATGGACCGGGAGATTGTGGAGGCGCAGCGCCAGAAATTGGATGATGCCGGCATCGTGACGGGCGGGACTCTCTTCAGGGATACTAGTGAGGACTCGCCGTTGAAGTGTCCCGCACGAGTGAAGCAGGCCCTGGAGGACGG
>CAVGTF010000155.1:0-4113 GCA_963632245.1 Anaerovoracaceae bacterium | reverse complement strand
GTGGTGGAACACGGCACCCACGATTCCCTCATGGCCATCGAAAATGGCCGCTACCGGGATCTGTATACCAAGCATATCGGGAAGGGGGTCTTGGACGACGACGATGAAGAGTAGTCTCCGCAACTTCTTCCGATTCCTGTATGGCGATGGGCATACCCGGGATTACGCCTACCGCGGGGAGTTCCGCGACGAATTCGTCAAGGCGAACAGCGGCCGCAATTGGATTGGGCGGTATCTGCGGGAGTATTTCTGGCAGTTCCGCTGGATGCTCCTGGGAATCGTGCTGGTCATGGGACTCAATAACTCCGGACCCTTTGTGATCGCTGCACTGAACCGCGTGGTGGTGGATCAGATCCTGGTGGTCACCGACGAGCAGGGCGAGTCCATGATTCCCGCGAAGGATGTGACGGGACACCCGGTGCGACAGGTCTCACAGGATCACCGGGTCCCCGGACGCACTCCGCCCACGGAGGGACTGGGCCGCCGCATGGCGCGCGGCGTGCGCCTCAATGGGCGTCCCGTGGAGGCCGGGAAGGCGCTCCTGCTGTTGGCAATCCTCTACATCGCCACGCAGGTCTTCTTCAATTGCGTGGCGCGAAAGGGCGCGCTCCTCATGGTGCGCTTCTCCACGCAGGTGCTGGGGCGCCTCCGGGAGGACATGCACCGGAAGGTCCTGGAGCTCTCGCTCTCCTACCAGCAGCGCGCGACTCCCGGAAAACTGCTGTCGCGCATCATCAGCGATACTTCCGGCGTCCGCGACGAAAGCGCCACCTGCCTGGAGCTGCTGGTGAATGTCTCCTGCAAGGTGACCTTCGGCGTGGGAATCCTCCTGGTCTCGGAGTGGCGCGTCCTGGTGCTCCTGCTGGCAATGCTGCCCTTCATCCGCATGACAAAACGATATTTCGAACCGCGCATGCGCGCACTGCAGCGGCAGCAACGCCATACCAACAGTGCCCTCTATGGACTCATCTCCCAGAAGATGGACGCCATCAAGTGCGTGCAGTCCTACGGACAGCAACAGGAGGAGGCGCTGGCATTCCGGCGGCTGTCGTCATGCTTCGCGCGGGATGCAGTGATGGTCCATTGGCGCTACATGCTCATGAATTTTCTCTCGTGGCTGGCGCTCCATGTCGAGAACTGCCTCATCTTCCTGGTGGGCGGATACCTGGTGGCCACCGGTCGCATGAGCCTTGGAAAGCTGGTCTTCCTCCAGACACTGGCACAGATCTTCTATCAGCCCGTGGCAGAATACGCACAGCTCTCGTTCGCAATGCAACGACTCCAGGTGGTCCTGGCACGATGCTTCGCTGTCCTGGACGAGGTCCCCGAGATCACCGAGCCGCCCGACGCCGTGCCCTTCCCGTCGCCCCTCAAAAAGGGCATCGAGATCCAACACGTCTGTTATGCCTACAATACCCAGAAGACCGAGGGGGAGGGAGATTCCGCGGCTGCCGCGCCCGCGCCCTCCCAGGAGGTGCTCTCCGACGTGAATCTGACGGTGAATGCGGGCGAGTGGCTCTGCATCATGGGCGCCTCCGGCTCCGGAAAGACCACGCTCCTCCATCTGCTGGCACGGCTCTATCTGCCCACAAGGGGACAGATCCTCTACGACGAGACGCCATTGGATAAAGTCCAAATCCTGTCGCTGCGCCGACGGCTGGGAGTGGTTCCCCAGGAGGCACAGATCTTCTCCGGATCCGTCCGGGACAATATCGCATACGGGCTCCCTGAGGCCACAAATCAGCAAATCTTGGATGCCGCGAAGGCCGCACAGCTCCATGATTTCATCCTGGAGATGCCCGTCCAATACGAGACGCTCATCGGCGAAAAGGGACAGTCACTCTCCGGCGGACAACGCCAGAGGCTCTCTCTGGCACGGGCGCTCCTCTGTCAGCCGGAGGTCCTCCTCCTGGATGACTGCACCAGCGCTCTCGACGCCAATACGGAACGCAAGATCCAGGAGACTCTCATCACCCTCCTCGCCGGCAAAACCGCCGTCATCGTATCCCAACGAGTCTCTATGGCTGTGCGCTGCCAGCATATCGCCGTCCTCGACCACGGCACCGTCTCCGAATACGGCACACACCAGGAACTCCTTAAAAACAACGGTTTCTACGCAACACTATTCAGGGAGCAGACGAGGTAGATCGGCCACGCCGAAAAGCGGAAGAAATTAGGCGGGGGTCCGGGGGGCGCAAGCCCCTCTGTCCTTTGGTTGGGGCTCGGTTAGGAAAGTGAGCTATTACGGGTAGGACAGTCTCGAAGCCCAAAAACGCACCGTGCCGCGGCAAGAAAGCCGCGGAAGGGCGCCTGCGGCACCTTGCAAACTAGCCACTAATCACTAATTGCTAAGTACTTATGGCGCATTGAAAGCGCCGTAGCGGGGGCCCGGGGGGCGGCAGCCATCCGTCCTTTGGTAGTCTTTGGAAAACGGCGCCGTGGGCTAGGCACGCGTTTCTGCCTAGGCGGGGATATCCAAAGGACTGGGGGCAAGCCCCCCCGCACCCCCCTACTTCTAAGGCTGCGGCGTGGAATCGCTGATATGGCGAGAAAAATCGTGAAAACGTGGGAAATCCCGGTCTGGAAAATCTCGTTTTCGTGGGAAATCGGGGTTTCAAAAATCGTGAAAACGTGGGAAATCGGGGTTTTAAAAATCTCGTTTTCGTGATTTTCCTACGTGTTTTGCACCTTTTTTTGGGGGGTGGCTTGGAAGTGTCAAATAAGGCGTCTTGAAACAATGCGTGTCATTGGTGGGGGGAGGGGCCCAAAGGACTGGGGGCAAGCCCCTCGTCCCCCCCTTGTTGATATACAGCTGGATAGAGCTGCACTGCTACGATCTTCCTAAAAAGCACGGTCCCGTACCGCCGGTAGACGGAAGAGCACCGCAGGCACTGCATAAAACTTCTCCCTTTTCCCTTCTCCCTTCTCCCTTCTCCCTTCTCCCTTCTTCCTATTGCTATTCGGGGGGGGCTTGTAGAATTGTCATGTCTTGTCGTATTTTTTTGAAAAAAGTGCAAAAAATGTGAGTGTTTGGTCTTGTGTTGGGGGGTAGAATTGGTGAAACTATGTGATGTAGCATTTTGTCATCGTGTCCTGTACGTATTCCCCTGTTTTTTGAAGTAGGAGATTTTTTATGATGCGTAGATCGTTCACCTTGATTGAGTTGTTGGTCGTGATCGCGATTATTGCGATTTTGGCGGCGATGCTGTTGCCGGCCTTGAGCAAGGCTCGTGAGAAGGCTCGTGCGATCAGCTGCACGAACAACCTGAAGCAGTTGCAGTTGGGCAATATCCTGTATGCCAACGACTACGACGACTACCTCCCGCCCATCTCTTTCCGCACCAACGGCACTGCGGGTGGTGTCAACAATGACTGGATCACGGTGCCGGGTCTCTACTACTGGTTCACCATGAATCCGATGATTCCGGAGACCCCCATGGATGGCGCTGCATGGCTGAAGAAGGATCCCGCGGCTCTCTGGGGGAGCACTGGCGAGGACAAGAGCTCCTGGCACAAGATCCTCCACTGCCCCTCCTGCCCCACGTCCCGTCGCCTCATGGGAAATATCGGCTACCAGGCCAACGTGGGCATGAGCTACTCGCTGTGGGCCCTGAATCAGGGATGGATGCACGAATACGGCGAGACCAGTGGCGATCAGGCTGCCAATTGGCACCGCGTCAGCAGCATCCGGTATCCCTCCATCCACGTGAATCTGCTGGACGGCACCGCGCACAGCGGTACTTCCAAGGGACGCATCCTGACCTGTGCACGCTATCTGACGGATTTCCGCGACGAGGATTACTTCCGCCACAGCAAGATGCTCAATCTGTCCTTCACTGATGGTCACGTGGAGACCATGGGCTACGATAAATCCATCCGCAGGAACTACGATCTCAGCGAATTCTACGCCTGCACCGACTACTACTGGTATCCCGGCGTGGATATGCCGGGCGGCGAGAAGCGATAGACCTAGCCACAAAAAAAGGGGCCCTGGCGCATATTGCGTCGGGGCCCTTTTTGTGCCAATGAGGATGAGGAATGAGAATTGCGCCGCATGTAGTTGCGGCGCAGGTAGAAGGTAGCAGGGAGTAGGGAGTAGGGAGTAGGGAGTAG
>CAVGTF010000154.1:0-4168 GCA_963632245.1 Anaerovoracaceae bacterium | reverse complement strand
GCGCGCCGCAGGCGGTCCTCACTTCCTCCTTCCTCCTTCCTCCTTCCTCCTTTTTTTGATGCCTTCTGTAGAATCATCCTCGCCTTTTACGCGCTACGCAGCGCTATCCTCCGTGTTGTTGGCGGGGACGCTGTGGGGGGTGATCAGCCTCTTTATTCGGCCGTTGTCACGGGCGGGCTTCACCATGGGTCAGGTGGTCTTTTTGCGGAGCCTGGTATCGGTGGTGGCGATGGGGGCGCTGTTGGGGGCGTGTCGTCCAGCGCTGTTACGGGTGCGCTGGCGGGACCTATGGTATTTTGTGGGGACGGGTGCCATCAGCATCTACTGCTTCAGCTGGTGCTACTTCCAGACCATCGCCATGGGATACGCCGCGGTGGGCGGAGTGCTCCTGTATACCTCGCCCGCCTTCGTCATGATCCTGAGCCGGATCCTCTTCCATGAGGCACTGACTCTCCGAAAGCTAATCGCCCTGGGACTGATCTTCGTAGGGAGCATCCTGGTCTCCGGAGTGGGAAGCCACACCGGCACACTGCCGGCGCGAGTGGTCCTCTGCGGAATCGCCTCCGGATTCCTCTACGCGCTCTATAGCATCTTCGCGACTCCCGCCCTCCGGAAATACTCCGTCCTGACACTCCTCTTCTATACCTTCCTCTTCGCTACCCTGGCGGACGCATTCGCCTGCCACCCCGCACAAATCGTCCAGCTCTTCCAGCAGAATCCCACGACCCTCCTGGATCTGGCAGGCGCGGGAATCCTCTGCACCGCGTTGCCGTACTTCTTCTACAGCTGGGGAATGGCACGCACCACCCCCGCAAAAGCCGCCATCCTGGTGGCCGTGGAACCCCTCGTCTGCACCCTCCTGGGAGCCTTCGCATACCACGAGACCATGACTCTCCCACGCTGGACCGGCGCCGCCGCAATCCTCGCCGCAATCCTCCTGCTGGCATACGCTTCACGGTCCTCCAACGCCTAGAAAAACAAAAAAGGAGGAAGGAGGAAGGAGGAAATTTGGCCAGGGTTTCGCAGGGGCGAACCCCCGCGCCGGGAAGCCCCGTCGCGTACACCAAGCGCGCCAACTCGCTTTTTCAGTTTGAGACCTTTATATCCCCTAACACATTCCACAAGAGTTACAATCTCTATGACTTGTAACGCAATGGATAGGCAGAACTGATTTTGGGGGCTACGCTCATGGGGAGCGGTAAGGGAGGGGGATTGGGCCCGTGCGCGGACTCGCGTGCGCGTACGCGCGGCTAGAAAAGCGGTCATGCGAAGAATGCGTGCACGAGACCGGGCACTGAGAAAAAACATGCGACTTCTTTTGGCGCCGCTTACATTATGCGGAGTCGTTCCGAAACACCCTTTTTTGAGGAGGAGAGAGATATTTATGCGCATCTTGGTGATTGACGCCCATGGCGGTGGTGTCGGAAAGCAGCTGGTCTCCGCCATTCGCAAAGCGCTTCCGGAGGCGGATATCCTGGCGGTGGGGACCAACTCCCTGGCCACGACCGCCATGCACAAGGCGGGCGCCACCGCCGCCGCCACCGGCGAAAATGCCGTGGTCGTCGGATGCCGAAAGGCGGATGTCATTATCGGCCCCATCGGAATCGTCATCGCCGACTCCCTCAACGGCGAAATCACCCCCGCAATGGCACTCGCAGTGGCACAAAGCAACGCACGGAGAATCCTAATACCCTTCCACCACTGCGATAACACCGTGGTCGGCGTCCAAGACTACAATATCCCACGACTCATCCAGGAAGCCGTGCGCTGCGTGGATGCAGCGCACAATGAGGAATAGAGAAATAGGTAGAAGGGAGAGTGGAGAAGGTAGGAGGTTTATTCGGCCGCTCCGCGGGAATTCCGCCGCCCTTGTGCGGCGGTAACTATTTTTTCCCCCCCCACGCATTGCCTTTTACGCCGTTAAGGCGTCATCAACGCACGCGACGGGTCTTCCCGGCGCGGGGTTTCGCCTTTGCGAAACCCTGGCCTCACTTCCTCCTTCCTCCTTCCTCCTTTTTTTGGAATTCTTCCTCCTTCCTCCTTTTTTACACAAAAGGGGCCGTCTCCCATTCGGGAAACGGCCCCTTTTGCGTTGCCTTCCGCCTAGAAGGCTTCCACGTTTACGCTGGGGAATTCCTTGTAGCCACTCTCGCCGACGATCGCACACTGGGTGACGCCGGCATTGCTGCCCTGGCACCAGTATTCGGCAGTCTTATTGAGGGAGACGGACTCCGCATGACCATCCCAGAATGCCATGTTGCACATATCGGAGTGGTTGGCGTAGAGAGTGCTAAAGTTGCTGTCGTAGGTATAATCGCGAGGACCAACGCGAGTGGCACCCTCGTTCGTGGAGGCGTGATTGCTGGTCTTGGTGGAGCAACCCAGGATCCAGCGGACGGCGGGAGGAACCTTTCCGCCGTCGGGACGGAAGCCGTATCCGCCATTGCCGGTGGCCGCCACGGTATTGCGCTCCACACTACCCCACAGGTAGTCCAACTCGTTGGTGCTGCCCAGATTTCCAGTGATACGCGCCATGGGCATGGCGTAGGCGGTGCCTGCGTGGAGCTCCATGGTGGTGTCCTCGTTGGTCACCTTGTTGCCCTTCAGGTTCGTGCAGTGCTCAACACCAGCGGGGAAGTAGCCCATACCCAGGTCACTATTGCGGGCGTCACCATCCTTGCGCCAACGAGCATAGCAGGCGCCGTCGGAATAGCAAGCGGGATAATACCAGAGGCCACCGACGCTGGAACCAGGAACCGCAATGACATAGTCGCCATAATCCTGCGCATACAGCAGAATGCCCAGCGTGCACTGCTTCTGATTGTTAATGCAACTAATCGCACGCGCCTTCGCACGCGCCTTGCTCAACGCAGGCAACAACATGGACGCCAAGATCGCGATGATCGCAATCACAACCAACAATTCAATCAAAGTGAAGGATTTCCGCATGTTACTTCTCCAAGGTTAAAGAGGAATCACCCATTACAAAAAAACGTCACATCCAAAGTATATCCAAAAATCCCTCGCAACACAAGCCCCCACGACAACATTTTTATGACAATTTTTGCCCCCCCTTGACAAGTCATGACAAAACCGCCACACCCAAGAGGAGGGAGAAGGTAGGAGGTTTATTCGGCCGCTCCGCGGGAATTCCGCCGCCCTTGTGCGGCGGTACCATTCTGCCACACCCATGCCCATTGCCCATTGCCCATTGCCCATTGCACGGTAGCGCAAAAACTCCTAACTCACAACTGCGGGCCAATCCGAGGCCGCTGGCGGTTTGCCGGAGCATAGCGCCGGCAAGGCCCACTGCAGAGTGGCCACAACTCCTCATTCCTCATTTCTCATTGCCTTTTTTCCGGATCCTCGTCCGGAAAAAGGGCGTTTCCCGGTTTTATCCGGTGGAAATTCGGGCTATATTAGCCTATCTGTCTGTCCCCGGGGTGTAGTCATGCCCGTGGGGGCCTTCCTTTTTTGCACCCGACAAATATCCCCATTGCGGAGTTTACCAGCGTGATCGGCCAAGAAGAATTCATTGTTGACCTTCTCCTGTCGAGGGGCGTCATCACGGACGCCCAGGTAGAGGAGGCCCGAAAGCGTGTTCAGGAAGAGAGTGTCGACAACCTCCTGGCGGGCCTCTATGCCGTCAAAGCGACGGATGAAGCCACGGTGGTGAAGGTCTTGTCGGAGGAGTACGACATGGACTCCTTCGACTTCGATGCGCGCAAGGAGCGCATTCCGGAGCACATCATCCAGATGTTCCCGCCCCAGATTGCCACCCGGTATCACATGATCCCGGTAGATTTTGGCAACGACTGTCTGAAGGTGGCGTTGGCGGATCCGGCGGACATTGAGAGCCAGGATGCCGTGCGGCATTTGATGCGCATGGATGTGGTCTTCGTCATTGCCAGCGCGCGACAGATCGCCACCGCACTGGACTTCTACTACCGCCGCGTGGACACCGGCGACATCCTGACGGAGATGACCGAGACCACCACCGATGTCACCGTGTCCGCCACCACCGACAGCACCACGGAGAGTGGCGCGGAGGAGGAAGACGAGACCGCGCCTATCATCCGGTATGTGCGCATGGTGATCACAGAGGCCTTCCGCTCCCGCGCATCCGATATTCACCTGGAGCCCATGGAGAAGCGCTTCCGGGTGCGGT
>CAVGTF010000153.1:0-4228 GCA_963632245.1 Anaerovoracaceae bacterium | reverse complement strand
GGCTCCTATTCATGTATAACCCTATTCATGTTCTTTATAATTTCGCTAGCTACCTGAAAGACGAACAATCAAAGTAGACAACATTTTACCAACTTCTTCGCAGGAATCTAAAATTGGATTGACTTGTGATTGTTCTAGGTAGTTCAAATGAACGCATAGAAGGAATTGAGTTTCAAGTTCCGCAGTAGATCCTTTTGCAATGGAAAGAAAGTTTATGAATTCTTTTGTGGAGTTTCTTGCCTGTCCTTCCGCAATATTAGAGGGAATGGAAACTGCGGCTCTACGCATCTGACTAGACAGCGCATAAAGCTCTTCCTTTGGAAGATGCCTCACAAGTCGATAGGTGTCTTCAACGACCTGCATTGCTCTCTGCCATACTATGAGTTCCTTATGACTCTTTACCATTAGCCTCTCTTATCTTACAATCTCCAGGATTGAAATCTTCTGCTTAACATCGTAAGTCACGACCCCGCTAGGGACATTGGTACCGTCGCATCAGCGACGGAAGAGCGCCGCAGGCTCCAAATGAACTAGCCACTAGCCACTAATGGCTAAGTACTAATTAGAACGTCTCGTTAAAGCGCGCAAGCGATTGGTGATTCTCTGGCAGCCCTCGGGGTCTTGTCGGCCCTTCTGCTTGACCTGGAGGCATTGGATATAGGCCTTTTTTGCCTCTTTCGTTTCGTTGAGATAGAGATCGCAGGTGACGGCCAGATTCTGCAGGAGGACCTCATCGCACGGAGCAAAGCGGAGTCCCTCCAGGAAGAAGTTCTTTGCGCTTTGGGGATTTTGCCGCATGATGGCGAGTTTTCCCAGGGCGTTATAGAGTTCGGGGCTGGAGCGATAGGGCTCCTTGACGCGGAGCGGCTGGAGGATGGTGAGGGCCTGCGCCTGGAGATTGTTCTGGAGATAGCACTTTCCCAGGAGCATCTGGATCTTCCCTTTATGGGGAGAGCCCTGCGGGACGCGCTTGAGGGCCTCTTCTAGGGGGCGGATGGCATCGCGGCTCTCGCCGGATTCCAGGAGTGCCCATCCGTAGAAGAGCCAGGCGTCGTAGCGATCGGGAAAGCTCCGGGTCGCCTTGTTCAGATCATAGACGGCCTGCTCCCGGGCGGTGGCGCGGCTGGCACCCATGTAGGTAGCGAAGCTATGGAGAATCCAGGCGTCGGGCAATTCGGGAGCGTATCGGCGGCACTCCAGAGCCAGCTGTGAGGCCTCCAGATAGCGCCCCTGGCTAGCGGCGTCCATGGCGCGCACCAGGGTCTCCTCTATGCGGGGCTGATTTCCGCAGGAAGTGACGCCGAGCGCCAGGCATAATGCCAGCGCGGTCGTCAGAAGAAATTGTGGGAGGATTCGCCGGAGCATGGCGTATAATTCAGAAAGTTCTATGTGTTCCTCACGTCTCCGGCGCGCTGGCATGCTGGAGGAGTTCTCGTGCGTGTGCAAGGGCGGCGGCATCGCCGGGCTCGGCGCCCAGCATACGGACTAGCTCGTTCAGGCGCTCGTCGGGCGTGAGCTGGTGCATCCTGGCGATGGTGCGGTCGGATTCCTCGTGCTTCTCCACGAGATACTGCCGATCGGCGGCGGCGGCTACCACGGGAAGGTGCGTGATAGAGAAAACCTGGTGCTTTTCGCCCAAGGAATGGAGTTCCTGCCCCACCACAAAAGCAGTTCGACCGCCGATATTGGCGTCGATCTCGTCAAAGAGCAGGACGGGGATATCGTCCTGCTGGGAGAGGACGGTCTTGATGGCGAGCATGACGCGGGCGACCTCGCCGGAGGAAGCGGCCTGTCGGAGAGGCGCCATGGATTCGCCGGCATTTGGCGCAAATAGGAATTCTGCGGATTCGGCACCGGAGCCAGAGGGCGTGCAGGGCGTGAGCAGCACTTGGAAGTGCGCCTTCTGAAACCCCAAGTGCTGGAGCTTTTTCACAATTGCCTCGGAAAGCGCAGATGCGCCCTTGCGACGGAGCGCGCTCAACTTTTCGCAGCACTCCTGGTGGCGCTTGCGGCAGTCATCCAGGTTCTCGGAGAGCTCCTCCAGCTCCCGGGTGCGCCCCGAGGCGCGCTTGAGCCGTGCGGACAGCCGTTCGCCGGTGGCGATGACATCCGCCAGTGTGGGACCATAGCGGCGCTTGAGCTTCTGAAGACGATCCAGCCGGGCATTCATCTCCTGGAGCGCCTCGCCATCGAAATCCAGTCCCTGTGCATAGTCGCCAAGATCCGCGCCCAAGTCGTTCATTTCATTGGAGAGGGCATCCAGTCGGCGGAGGAACTCTGCGCCCTTGTCGGGATCCAGCCGGGAAAGCTCCTCGGCCTGGCGAATCCAGGGCGCCAGCTGATCCACAAGGCAGTCCTCGCTTTGGGAGAGCCACTGGGAGAGTCCGCCTGCAATGGACTGCAGATTCGCCGCGTTCTCCACCAGGCGATGGCGGGCAATGAGCCCCTCTTCTTCGTCGGGAGTCAATTCGGCGGATTGGATCTCCTTGAGCTGGTGTGCCAGGAGCTCCATTTCCTCGGGAGCGAGGCCCTCCTGGAGCAACGCCTCGCGGCTCTTGTTCAGGCGGGAGAGCTCCTTCCAGGCGTCTTGGACCGCGGAGAGCTCGGCGGCGTCCCCGCAATAGAGATCCAATAAGCGGAGCTGTCGGGCGGGCTGCAGAAGGGAGTGGCTTTCGTTAGGACCATGGATATCCACCAGGGCATCGCCGAACTCCTTCAGGATTGCGGCGGTGACGGGCGAGCCATTGACGAAGGCGCGGGAGCCGCTTTCGGTGAGGACGCGCCGCAGGAGAAGGCGTCCCTCTTCCCGGGGAGGCAGCGAGAGTTCCTCCAGATGCTGATCCACCCAGGCGCCCACGGCGGGATGTGCCTCGTCAGTCAAAAGAAAGCTCCCGCAGACCTCGCAGGTGGTGGCGCCACGACGAATCAACGCGGCACCGGCACGCCCGCCAGAAAGAAGACGCAAGGCACCCAGAATCAGGGACTTGCCGGCGCCCGTTTCGCCCGTGACAGTCACTAGCCCCGGCCCGAACTCCAGCTGGAGTTCCGGAACCAGGACTAGGTTGCGAATGTAGAGGGATTCAAGCATGGCAACGCATGGCGCATGCCATGCCCATAGTCGCAGATGAGGGAGCTACTTATTTCCGGTGGCCAGGCCGTTGTCGATCATGTAGTGGTAGCTCTGCTCCAGGCCCTTCCACATATCGATGTTGCAGGAATCCAGCTCGACGATAACGGCCTCCACGTGATCGGGAGCGGTCTTGACGAGCTCGGGGATGGGGAGGGTTCCGGTGCCCAGGGGCATGAGCTCGACGGGCTGATCCAGCAGACCGTCCTTGTATCCGGTCTCGCCCTCCGCCTTCTGCTGCTTGCAGATGCCGTCCTTCATGTGGAGGAGGATCGTGCGGTCGCCGAATTCCTTGAGGATCTTGACAGGGTCCTCCTGGCCGTAGTTGGTGGACCAGAAGCAGTCCATCTCGAACTTCACGCCGGCGGGGATCATATCGCGGTAGATCTCGTAGGCAAGGCGTCCATTGAAGCGGGCGAATTCGAACCAGTGGTTGTGCTGGAAGAGCTCGAAGCCATTGCGGTTGAGGACTTCGTACATGCGGGTGGTGTTCTCGGCGCTGCGCTTGATGGCATCCAGGTCCTTGAAATCATCAGGACCATATCCGCAGACGATCCGCTTCAGGCCCTGTGCATCCGCGAGATCCATGCATTCGCCCACATTGGTGATACCGTGGCACCAGGGGGAGTGGCTGGAGATCATGTCCATGCCCATGTCATTGATGCGCTTGCGCAGTTCGCTGGGACGGATATCGAAGCAACCAGCAGGTTCCACCAGCTTGTAGCCGATGTCAGCAATGCGACGCAACGTGGCATCAAAATCCTTGATGGAATACTCGCGGACGGAATAGACCTGAACGCCAAGGGGCTTCTTTTGCATGATGGAAAAACTTGGTTGGGAAACGTGGAATTTACGGGCGAAAAAAGGCAGTTCCTACCTCGGAAAAGAAATTGCCATACTGTAATTCTACCGACACCCTCTTTCAGGAAGAAAAACGCAAAAAATAGGCAGAACGAACCAGCGGCGTATCCCCTGCCAATAAAGGTACCGCCGCCTTGCTTCCCAGAGGCCGGTACCGTACCGCCAGTAGGCGGAAGAGCGCCGCAGGCACCTTATTAACCTTCTCCCTACTACCTTTCTACCTGCTATCTGCGGGCGATT
>CAVGTF010000152.1:0-4262 GCA_963632245.1 Anaerovoracaceae bacterium | reverse complement strand
GCGCCTGCGGCACCTTGTGAACTAGCCACTAACCACTAATTGCTAGGTACTTACGTCGCGTAAGCGCGCCGGTAGGCGGAAGAGCGCCTGCGGCACCTTGTGAACTAGCCACTAACCACTAATTGCTAGGTACTTACGTCGCGTAAGCGCGCCGGTAGGCGGAAGAGCGCCTGCGGCACCTTGTGAACTAGCCACTAACCACTAATTGCTAGGTACTTACGGCAATAGCGTGAAACGCTATTGCCGTTTCCACGCCAGGGTGACGGCTCCGGCCAGTGCGGCGAGGGTCGGGAGGGCTCCGGCGAGGGGCCACCAGAGGTGTCCGTTTTTTCCCAAGACGAGGAAGAACTGTGCCAGGAGCGTGTATCCCACGTAGAGGGCGACTGCCAGCACGAATCCCTGTATGGCGCTGGTGCGTCCTTTTGGCATGGTGAGGGCGAATCCCAGCAGGACGGCGACCAGGGGTGCCAGCGGGCTGGTGAGGTGGTATGCCAAGAGGGTCCGGATCAGGGAGAGATTCTGGGATGCGAGAAGGATCTTCCGGCGTTGCAGGCGAAGCAGTCCCCGCAGGGAGGTCTGTTCCATGGGAGTGGACTGTATGAGGATATCCCGCGGGGATTCGTCGTAGAGCTTCGTGACCTGCGTGGCGTCCTCGGGGAAGCAGTCGTGGAATTCGGTGGGAAGGACCGTGGGCAATTCACCGTTGGAGTAGTCGTAGCGCACCAGCGAGGTCTGGCGGAAACGCCAGCCGCCCTCCGGAATATCGTAGTCGCCCTCCGCAGCCGTGAAGACCGAAATCGGTCGGCCGAGTTCATCCTGGCAGGTGATGCTGATGCCGCGGCAGGTCTCTCGGGGACGGAAATCGGCGAAGAACCACTCCTGGCGCTTGCGGGGATTGAAATAGGCCAGCTGGTTGCCGGAGGCCGATGCCTTGGCGGGCTTGACTTCCGTTTTGGCGGAGGCCTTCTTGGCGGCGGGGTTGTCCAGGTAGTCGTTCTTCACCGTCTCCACAAAGCGGACGCTGGCGGGATGGACGACTTCGGAGAGGAAGGAGGATCCCGCGCAGAGGACTAGTGCCAGGATCCAGACGGGGGTGGCGGCGGCCAGCAGGGAGATTCCCGCCGAGCGCATGGCGGTGAGCTCCTGGTTCTTCCCCAGGACGATGGTCATGAAGCTGACCGCCAGCAGTGCGGAGATGGGGAAGACCGTGATGAGGTAGTCCGGAGTCCGCGCCAGAAAATAGAGCACGGTGGTGGCGGCGGGGATCTCCACGCCGCTGAAGTCCGGCAGGTCGTCAAAGACGGCCAGCAGGAGGCTGATGGCCAGGAATGCGGCCAGGGAGCCGAAGAGTGGCACGGAGAATTCCCGGAGGAGGTGTCGGCTCAGGATAGGTGAGAGTCGACGCCGGGCGCCTGTGGGAGTCTCGTTCCGCATGTGGGGAGAGGGAGTCGGTGGCCGTGTGCGTCTGCCGCTTTATCGGGTGACGGTGATATGCTTGACCTGGACTCGCGGCACCCGCTCCTGGAGGGTATATCGGCATCCCAGGATCAGCCATGTGAGGGGAGAGAGGATGCCGAAGAGCGCGGTGAGCACGAAGAAGAGCAGCGCCTTGATGGGATAGACCTTTCGCAGATCCGGCGTGATCACCACCAGTCCCCAGAAGTGCTGTCCGATGGTCTGACCCCGCTCCGACAGGAAATACATGTAGTAGATGGCGCAGAGGATCCAGGTGATGCCGCAGAAGACGCAGAGGGCGACCTGTGAGGGGAAGATTCCGGCGCGCATGAGGCTCCAGCAGAGGAAGAGGACTCCCAGCGCCACAGCGGCCAGGATCACCAGATCCAGCAGTCCCGCCAGCAGTCGCACGAAGAACCCCGCGGGCTGGTAGGTGATGCCCTCCTGGGAGAGCGCGGTGGCCAGGGGATCGTAGTCGCCACGCATCTCCAGACGGGCGCGGCGCTGCGCCTCGGGGGTGTTTGCGAAGGCCTCGGCACGCTTCAGCATCTGCGCCCGGAAGATCTTCTTCAGGCAGTCGGTGGCTTTCGCCTTTTCCCAGACGGCCAGCATGGTGCTGCGGATCTCGGCGTTCTCGGTGATGGTGCCCTCCTCGGCAAGACGCTTCAGCGCCTCTTCGTCCAAAGGACCCATCTGCTCGCCATTTTCCAGTCTGACAAGATATGCTTTTTCCATGAGAGAATTCTCCGTGGCGCGCGGTTTTCAAAAAATCGTGTTTAGGAGTTGCGCGCCGGGGTGGATTGGCCGCAGGGTGAGGGGTAGGGCCTCCCTGTGCGGCGGAAGGGGTGTGGAGTGGTTAGCCCCTGTCGAATCCCCAGCCGAAGCGCTGGGTGAAGGGCCACCAGATCAGGCAGGGGCCGCCCATGAGGTTCTTTCGGGGGACTGCGCCGAAGAAGCGGCAATCCAGGCTGTTGTCGGTATTGTCGCCCATGAGGAAGTAGTGTTCCTCGGGAACGGTGTATTCATCACCCTCGTGGACCAGGTGGTTGGCCATGGCATTGGCGGCATGGCCGGCATAGCCATTCTTCCGGGACTGAATTCTGCCGAAGGCGGCGGACCAGGTGCCATCCAGGGGGTGGAATTCGGATTCGCCCTGTGGGCGCACGTAGAGGACGCGGTCACGGATCTTCAGGGTGTCGCCGGGAAGTCCCACCAGGCGCTTCACGTAGTGTGCGCCAGCCAGGCTTTGGCCCTTGTAGGAGAGGCCTTCGGTGGAGAAGACCATGATGTCGCCGCGCTGGGGCTGGTGGAAACAGAGGCTCAGCCGGTTGACGAAGAGGTGGTCACCGGATTCCATGGCGCCCTGGAAGAGTGTCTTGTCTTTCGTGCAGCGGAAGGGGGTCTGCCAGGGGGCGCGGGGCGGGAATTCCAACTGCAGGAAGAGCCGCTGGGTGTCGGTGACGGAGGCGGGGACCGTCAGTTCGCAGGTGCGTCCGTCGTCGGTGCGCAGGGGGATCTGGCTGTAGGGGAACAGTGGCTTGGAGGGCAGGGCACGGATGCCATTGTAGTCCAAGACGCCGTCTTCTGTGGGCTCTAGTCGGAAGTATCTGCGGGAGAAATTCAGGTAGTCGAAGGCCGCCGCCCACTTGCTCTGGGGGATCTGGTCCTCCTCGAGCGCCACGGCGTGGATGCCGTAGAGAGTGGGCTGCATGGAGCCCGTGGGGATCTTGAAGGGCTGCAGGAAGAGGGAGCGGATGGCGAAGGCTACCGCCACGGAGACCAGCAGGGTCTCGAAGTAGGTGCCCAGCACGCCATGGTGCGCGAAGGCCTTCTGCTCCCGCGAGAACTCCGATTGCGCTTCGTCTAAAAGACTCTCGCACGCCCTCTCGTCTAGAGTCGATGCCTTGCGCACTGCACCCAATTTGCCAATCAGCTCCTCTAGGGATCGGCGCTCGCTTTCGGAGAAAAGATCGCGATTCCGGGTGAGCCGACCGGAGAGCTGTTTTTCGGCGCTACGCAGGGTGCGGCGGCGCTTTAGGGATGCGGGCAGGATCTTGTCCAGGATCCAGGAGCCGAAGAAGAACCACAGCAGGATGAGGTCGATGACCACCACCCAGAAGAGAGGCATGAGGGCGGTCATTTCTGGTTCTCCTCGTCATTCCGCAGCACGGCGATGAAGGCCTCCTGGGGGATGTTCACGTTGCCGTAGAGCTTCATCCGCTTCTTGCCTTCCTTCTGCTTCTCCAGGAGCTTCCGCTTACGGGTGATGTCGCCGCCGTAGCACTTGGCAAGCACATCCTTGCGGAACTGCCGCACATCCTCGCGTGCGATGATTCGTCCGCCGATGGCGCCCTGGAGGGCCACTTTGAATTGCTGGGGCGGAATCGCCTCGCGCAACCGCTGGCAGATGGTCCTGGCGCGCGCCACCGCGCGATCGGCGTGGCAGATGGAGGCGAAGGCGTCCACAGCCTCGCCATTCACCAGGATCTCCAGCTTCACCATGGGACCCGTCTGGTAGCCATCGGGCTCGTAGTCCATGGAGCCGTATCCCTTGGTGATGGTCTTGAGCTTGTCGTAGAAGTCCAGGACGATTTCGTGGAGGGGCATTCGTGCGGTGAGCATGACGTGGTTGGCATCCACTGTTTCGGTATGCTGGCAGAGTCCCCGCTTGTCCAGGATCAGGTTCATGATGGGGCCCATGAATTTGGTGGGTGCCAGGATCTGCGCCTTGATCATGGGCTCCTCGGAGTGCTCGATCAGGTTCTGGTCAGGCATGTGGAGGGGATTGTCCACCTTCACCATGGTGC
>CAVGTF010000151.1:0-4276 GCA_963632245.1 Anaerovoracaceae bacterium | reverse complement strand
GATTATTGGGGAGGGCGGACGCTCCCTGCAGCAGGGCGAGGTCCTCAATGCCTACAAGCTGGGCGAGGAGGTCCGTGATACCCGCACCGGCGAGGTCATCGATACCCTCGAGGAGCCCCTGGGAATGGTCCTGGTGGAGCGCGTCACCGAAAAGCTCAGCTACGGAAGAATCCTGGAGGGCGATCCCGCGAAGATCACCGTCGGCACCCGACTCCGCCGCGATCCCGGATATATCCTCGAGAACTCCCTCCAGACTACTCCCACCGCCCCCACCAATGTGAAACAGACCCCCGCGGGAGGGATCGTGGTGCCATTCTGAAGCGCGGCGCGGTACCAGTACCGCCGTCCAGCGGCGGAATGGCACCGCAGGCACCTTATAAACCTTCTCCCTACTACCTTCTCCCTTCTACCTACTACCTAGCAAAGCGGGGGGGCACGGGGGCGGCAGCCCGACCTCCTTTGGTTGTTTCTGCCTTGAACAATAATCTTGGCTATGTAAATGCCGTCAGCGAAGGGCAAAGTGCCGTATCGTGCAAAGGATATTCAAAGTACGGAGGGGCCTTGGCCCCCCGTCCCCCCCCCCTTAAAGACTTAGGGCTTTGAATTTGTGCGCCCATATTGGCGCGCCTGGCGCACTCCTTCCTCCTTCCTCCTTTTTTCGCCCAGAGTCAGCCGCCGCAGGGGGATGACTCTGGACGTTATATTATGCAGTTTTCGTTCCGGCCGATTTTGTTGTATGGCCGGGGCAGATTTTTGATCTCGTATGGAGAGTGAGTTATGAGTTTCACGAGAAAAGTGACGACCGCCCGTATGGAATATGACGGGAAGGAGCTTGAGTTTCCCGTATTGGAGGGAGACATGGGCGAGCGTGGACTGGATATTCGCACGCTTCGTCAGGCTACTGGTCTTGTGACCTACGATCCCGGCATGGCGAATACCAGCGTCTGCGAAAGCAACATCACTTTTGTGGATGGCGACAAGGGCATTTTGCGCTACCGCGGCTACGACATCGAGGATTTGGCGGAGCACTGCTCTTTCCTGGAGGTGGCGTATCTGCTGGTGCATGGCTTCCTGCCCACTCCCAGCGAGTATAACTCCTTCAGCCATCTGATGAATCAGCACTCCATGCTCCACGAGAACATGCGCAACTTCTTTGCGCTGTATCCGGATCATGCGCACCCCATGGCGATTTTGTCCTCCATGGTGGTCTCCCTCTCCACCTTCTATCCCGAGCTGGAGGAGAATTCCACCGAGGCCATCGATGTCACCGTGGCGCGGCTGCTCTCCAAATTGCGCACCATCGCCGCCTTCTCCTACAAGAAATACAAGGGCGAGCCCATCGTCTATCCGCGGCCGGATCTGCGCTACTGCGAGAACTTCCTGAACATGATGTTCTATACCCCGGTGAACAACTACGAGCCGGATCCCGTGGTGACCCGCGCCCTGAATCAGCTGCTGATCCTGCATGCCGACCACGAGCAAAACTGCTCCACCTCCGTGGTGCGCTCCGTGGGCTCCAGCCAGGCGAATCTCTATGCCTGCATCTCCGCCGGCATCTGCGCGCTCTGGGGACCCCTCCATGGCGGCGCCAACCAGCGCGTGCTGGAGATGCTGGAGGAGGCGTATCACTCTGGCGTGAGCCCGAAGGTCCTGGTGGAGAAGGCGAAGAACCGTAACAACCACTTCCGGCTCTTCGGCTTTGGTCACCGCGTCTACAAGACCTACGATCCCCGCGCACGCGTGGCAAAGAAGATCTGCACGCAGGTCATCGACCACCTCTCCCACAAGGATCCTCTCCTGGACTACGCACAGGAGCTGGAGTCCGTGGCGCTGGAGGACTCCTACTTCCAGGAGCGGCACCTCTATCCCAATGTGGACTTCTTCACGGGACTGGCCTACCGCGCCATGGGAATCCCCCTCAATATGTTCACCGTCATGTTCGCACTGGGACGACTCCCCGGATGGATCGCACAGTGGCTGGAGCAGCGGGACGGCGAGGGGCGCATTGTGCGGCCCCGGCAGCTCTACGTGGGACCCGTCCACCGCACCGTGGCCGAGACCCTGGCAAGCAAGCCCTATATCCACCCCGGGCGGTAGAAAACAAACGGCCCCCAAGGCCATCCACCGACCCCCCACAAACACGCCAGACGCCGCCAGCCGTAGCCCACTCTTTTACGGGCCGCGGGGCGGCGTCCGGTTCTTTCCGGGGACTCCTGCAAAAAAATCCCTCCCTTTTTCCCCCCCGCCATGCGATTCCGACCGTGCATTGATCTCCACCAGGGCCGTGTGAAGCAGATTGTGGGCGGGAGCCTCCGGGATGGACAGGATGACCGCCCCGGCTCCGCACGGGAGAACTTCGTTTCCACGGAATCCCCCGCCTGGTATGCTTGGAAATACCACGACGACGGCCTTTCGGGCGGTCATGTGATTCAGCTGGGCACGGGCAACGAGTCCGCGGCGCGGGAGGCGCTCTCCGCCTGTCCCGGATTTCTGCAGCTGGGTGGCGGCGTGAATCCCTTCAATGCCCAGCAGTGGCTGGATGCAGGCGCGTCTGCGGTGATCGTCACCTCCTGGCTCTTTGCGGACGAGGAGTATTCCCCGGAACGGTTGAAGCAGCTCTCCGCGGTGGTCCCCCGGGAGCGCTTGGTGGTGGATCTCTCCTGTCGGAAGGTGGAGGGCGAGTATCGTGTGGCGTGCCGTCGCTGGCAGAAGCTCACTGCCTTGACCCTGAATCGCGAGACCTTCCTGCGCCTGGGAGACTCCTGCGGCGAATTCCTGATCCACGCCGTGGACGTGGAGGGCATGCGGCAGGGCATCGACCGCGAATTGGTGGAGCGGTTGGCCGAGTGGTGCCTCTTCCCCGTTACCTACGCTGGCGGCATCCGCTCCCTGGAAGACGTGGAGGCCATCCGGACCCTTGGCGGCGGAAAGCTGGATTTCACCGTGGGGAGCGCACTGGATCTCTTCGGGGGGGATCTCCCCTACGATGTGCTGAAGCAATATGTCTGACGATTTCTTTTCAGAATACACCCACTGCACCCTCTGTCCACGACAGTGCGGCGCCGACCGCACCTCCGAACGACGGGGCTTCTGCGGCGAGGGCGCTACTCTCCATATCGCTGCCGTGGAGGCGCACTTCGGCGAGGAGCCGCCCCTGGTGGGACACGACGGTAGCGGCACCGTCTTTCTGACGGGCTGCACCTGCGGATGCTTCTTCTGCCAGAACTACCAGCTCTCCCAGGAGCACGTAGGGGAATACCTCACGGTCGCGCAACTGGTGGAACGGCTCCTGGCGCTGGAGGCCCAGGGTGTCCGGAATGTGAATCTGGTGACCCCCGATCACTACTGGCCCCATCTGCGCGCCGCCATCGCCGCACTTCGCGAGGCGGGATCCAGTCTCCCCGTGGTCTGGAATAGCGGCGGATACAGCACCCGGCAGACTCTCCTGGATGCCCTGGATCACGGCGTGGAGATCTTCCTGCCCGATTTTAAATACGCGACCCCCGAACTGTCGCGGCTCTGCATGGGCCGCGACGACTATCCGCAGGTGGCGCTGGAGGGGATCTCCCTCCTGGTGGACCGCGCGGGCTTCCTGCGACCCTTCGACGAGACTGGCGAGATGGCCGCCACTCGCGGCGTGCTGGTCCGGCACCTGGTGCTTCCCGGCGAAGTGGAGAACTCCCTGCGCATTCTGGATCTGCTGGCGGAGCACTTCGGACCTATGCTGCCCATCTCCGTCATGCGACAGTTCCGACCCATGCCCGAGTGCTTCGCCCGCGGAAAATTCACCCGCGTGGTCAACGACGAGGAATACGCGCAGGTCATGGAACACGTCCAGGAACTCGGCTTCCAACGCGTCTTCCTCCAACCCGATTGCGGAGACAAGAACTTCGTTCCTGATTTCAAACACCCCGGCGAGGCATTCCTGGGCAATGCCCTCGCAAAACAGGCGCGGCGGTAACCGCTGCTGTAAGTGCTTAGCCATTAGTGGTTAGTGGCTAGTTTGCAAGGCGCCGCAGGCGCTCTTCCGCGGCTCTTGCCGCGGTACGGGGTGGCTTTCTTCGCGCTAAGACGGCACATCCATAAGCCGCTGCATCTTGCCGGCCAGAGCCACCCAAAGGACGGAGGGGCTTGCGCCCCCCGTGCCCCCTCCTAATTTCTTCCGCCTACCGGCGGTGCAATTTTTGCCTTTTCCATTTTTGCGCGCCAATTCGAGCGCGCTTGGCGCAATCGCCGGGTCTTCCCGGCGATGGGTTTCGCCTGCGAAACCCTGGCC
>CAVGTF010000150.1:0-4311 GCA_963632245.1 Anaerovoracaceae bacterium | reverse complement strand
ACATAGGGTTTTAGCAACCATGAAAGTCATTCTGGCGTATTCTGGCGGTCTGGACACCTCCTGCATCCTGACCTGGCTTCAAGAGAAGTACAACGCTGAGGTCATCACGTACTGTGCTGACGTAGGCCAGGCGGAGGAGTTGGATGGTGTCAACGAGAAGGCTCTTGCCTGCGGCGCGAAGAAGTCCTACGTCGAGGATTTGACGGAGGAGTTTGCGCGTGACTACATCTTCCCGATGTTCCAGGCCAACGCCATCTACGAGAACATGTATCTCCTGGGCACCTCCATTGCGCGTCCCCTGATCTCCAAGCGTCTGGTTGAAGTCGCGAAGGAAGAGGGTGCGGAGTACATCTGCCACGGTGCCACGGGCAAGGGCAACGACCAGATCCGCTTCGAGCTGTCCGCCTACGCCCTGAATCCCTCCATCAAGTTCATCGCGCCCTGGCGTTCTCCCGACTGGACCTTCAAGAGCCGTACGGATCTGATCAAGTATGCCCAGGAGCACAAGATCCCGGTAAATGTCTCCACCAAGAAGCCCTACTCCATGGACCGCAACCTGTTGCACATCTCCTTCGAGGGCGGCGTGCTGGAGGATCCCTGGGTGGAGTCCCCGAAGGAGTGCCATGTCATGACCACTCCCGTGGAAGACGCCCCCAACACCCCCGAGTACATCACCATCTCCTTCGAGAAGGGCAACCCGGTGGCCTTGGACGGCAAGACGCTGTCCCCCGCCAACATGATGCGCGAGCTCAACCGTCTGGGCGGCAAGCACGGCATTGGCCGCATTGACATCGTGGAGACCCGTTTCACCGGCATGAAGGACCGCGGCGTCTACGAGACTCCCGGAGGAACCATCCTCTTCCACGCTCACCGCGCCATGGAGTCCATCACCATGGACCGCGAGGTCATGAGCGCCCGTGACTCCCTCATCGACAAATACTCCAACATGGTGTACAACGGCTTCTGGTTCTCTCCCGAGCGGGAGTTCCTGCAGGCCGCCATCACCGAGAGCCAGAAGAATGTCACCGGCGATGTGCGCTGCAAGCTCTACAAGGGCAACTGCTACATCGTGGGTCGCCGTTCTCCCTACACTCTCTATGATCCGGAGGTCGTGACCTTCGAGGCCGACGATGTGTACAACCAGCAGGATGCCACCGGCTTCATCAAGCTGAACGCCCTGCGCCTGCGCATCAACGCCAACGCCAAGAAGCCCAACGCATAAAAAAGAGCGCGTGTAACGGGTTTCCGTTGACTGCGGAGGGGAGAGGCCATTTCCCCGGCTCCTCCCCTCCGCGTCTCTTTTTCTCTCGAGACGCCCCATTTCTCCCATTTTCTCTTCCGACCCCATGGAAGTACAGCTCCTGAAATCCAAGCTCCACCGGGTGGAGGTCACCTCCGCCGACCTGGAATACGAGGGCAGCATGGCCATTGACCAGGAGTGCCTGGACATGGCGGGGATCCTCCCCTACGAGAAGATCCTCATTGTCAACAACAACAACGGCAGCCGCATCGAGACCTACGCCATCCCCGCACCCGCGGGCTCCCGGGTCTTCTGTCTCAATGGCGCCGCCGCGCGCAGCGGCATGGCGGGCGATCTGGTGACCATCATGACCTTCGGGATCTACAATCCCCAGGAGGCCGCCGCCCACAAGCCCACCGTCCTCCTCTTCCAGGATCACAACCGGAAGATCCTGACGAAGGACTAGGCGCACAATACCCCTTTCTTTCTTCTCCCTTTCCCCTTCCCGTTTTCCCCTTTCCGCGAGACAAGCTATATGGAAAAGATCCGCATCGGAGTCATCGGTTTCGGCACCGTGGGTGCCGGCGTGGTGGAGACCATCCTGAAGAATGCGCCCCTCATGGCCAGCCGCACCGGCGTGCAGCTGGAGCTGACCCGCGTGGCGGATCTGGATACCACCACCGACCGCGGAGTGAAGCTCCCCGAGGGCGTGCTGGGCCCCGATGCCATGGCGCTCATCGATTCCGACGACGTGGATGTGGTCGTGGAGCTGGTGGGCGGCACCACCATCGCCAAAAAGTTCGTCTCCGAGGCCCTCAAGCGCGGCAAGCCGGTGGTCACCGCCAACAAGGCACTCTTGGCCTTCTGCGGAAAGGAGCTCTTCCAGCTGGCTGACGAGCACCACACCGAGATCTACTTCGAGGCCTCCGTGGGCGGCGGAATCCCCTGCATCAAGGCGCTGCGGGAGGGCCTGGTGGCCAACCACGTGGAGGCCCTCTACGGCATCCTCAACGGCACCTGCAACTACATCCTCACCCGCATGGAGAACGAGAAGGCCGATTTCTCCATGGTCCTCCAAGCCGCCCAGAAGGCCGGATACGCCGAGGCGAATCCCTCCACTGACGTGGACGGCTATGACACCGCCAACAAGGCCGCCATCCTGGCCTCCCTAGCATACGGGAAATGGTTCACGCTCGACGACGTGAATGTCCAGGGCATCCGGGATGTAACGCTCACCGATATTGAATACGCCTCCCAGCTGGGATACCGCATCAAGCTACTGGCCACCATTCGGAAGATCGCGGACCGCATCCAGCTCTGCGTCCAGCCCACGCTGGTCCCAAAGTCCTCCCTCCTGGGAAATGTCTCCAGCGTCTTCAATGCCCTGTGGGTCAAGGGCGATATCGTGGGCTCCACGATGTATTATGGCCGCGGCGCCGGACGCGCCGCCACCTCCAGCGCCGTGGTGGCGGACCTGGTGGATCTGGCTCTCAACAAGGCCCACAAGTGCACCCGCCGCGTAACGCCCTTCCCCGTCTATGACGACAGCCTCCAGCTGGCAACCAAGGAGGAGATCCGGAGCCGCTTCTACACCCGCTGCCAAGTCAAGAACAAGGCGGGCGTCCTGGCGCGCATCGCCGGAGTCTTCGCCGGACACGGGATCTCCCTGGCATCCGTCACACAGCGGGAACAGGATATGCAGCAGGACTCCGTCCCCATGCTCCTGCTCACCGAAAAGACCACCCTCGCCGCCATGGAGGGCGCTCTCAACGAAATCCGCCAGGATGCCGATGTAACCCAGCCACCCGTCTGCTTCTCCATGGAGGAAATGGAGGGCTAGGCATCCCCACACCCAGCGCGTCATTCTACAGCAAGAATGACGCGTTTGGGTGACAGTTTCCGGATGCCTTGGTAATAAAGAAAGGACGGGGACAAGCCCCCGCGCCCACACATATTCAACAATATCACGCTATCGTTTCGGGGGGGCTTCACACAGCAAACGGTGCCACAGCCCCCCCCGCTCTACCCCACTACCTAAACGGGGGCCCGATGCGATAGCCCGACCTCCTTGGGTAGTCTTTCTTAAATTATCCCCCCAAAAGACCTTTTCCCCCCAAAACTATTGTGGGGTGAGTTCAGTGGTGTTCCTTCCGGCGGCGATGTTTTCGGAACAACCGGAGAAGCCAGACGCGCTGTCGTTTGCTGGTAATCAGGAGCGCGACGACCAAGAGGAGTGCGGGGACGACGAAAATCGTGTGTGTGCCCAATCCACCGAGGGCGATCGCGCCCACAAATGCGCCCAGGAGGAAGACTGCGATGACAGCATAGTAGTGGAGTGCCTTCCTGAGTTCACTGGAATCGTGTTCCCGGAGTCCGTGGAAGAGCGCCTCGCTGCCGCTGCGGAGATTTCCTGTGCACATGGTGGAAGCGAAGGGGAGTCCGCGGACTCTCCGGAAAGTCTGGACCTGCATTGCGCAAAGGAAGGAGATGGCGGTATTTGCCACGAAATCCAAAGTGCCGTAGGGAACGAATGCCACGGTGGTGATTAGGGCGATCTCGCACAGCAGGACCGCCTGGTGCCAATAGCTCCGGGCATTTCCGGGGAGTCGATCATGGATTAGACACGCCGCCAGGACACCGCAGGCGTATGCCGCAATGGCCAGCAGATACTTTCCGCAGGAAGACCACTCGCCACCAGAGAGATTCAACCCCAGCAACACGATATTTCCCGTGACGGCATTGGCGAAGACGTGTCCGCGGTAGAGGTAGGAATAGACATCCAGAAAGCCCCCCGCCACACTCAAAAGCAGCGCGGCAGTTAGCTCCTCCGCCTTCTGGGATTGATCATTGAGAATCATATCAATAAAAAAGAAGGAAGGAGAAAGGAGGAAGTTAGGCTAGGGTTTCGCTTGACGAACCCCATCGCCGGGAAGCCCCGGCGATTCCGCCAAGCGCCACAACAGGTTGCAGCGCAAGTAGCTAGTAGTTAGTGATTAGCCGTTAGTTGTTCGGTCGTTGCGCGGCTCTTCCGCCGTCCGTGCGGCGGTACCAGTACCGCGGCTAAGCGCCGC
>CAVGTF010000149.1:0-4319 GCA_963632245.1 Anaerovoracaceae bacterium | reverse complement strand
TATTTGCGATGACACCCTATTGGAGATAAGTCAAAGACAAATTCTATAGCGATTCACGCCCCTCGATCCGGATGCCACCTTCCATAGCGCCGATTCGCGGGGCGTTCACGTATAACAGCATTACATTCTCGGCATTTCAACAAGACCGTCTTCCTTGGAGACACCGCCCCGTGAAAAAACTCCTCGCTCTCCTCTGCCTCCTCTCCATCACCCTCACACTCACCGCAAAAACTATGTATATCTACAAAGGCGACTCCACCAATAGCTGGGATGTCATTGCCACCTACGAGGACGGATGTCTCTACAAGGGCGACTCCATCAATAGCTGGGACAGCATCACCACCTACAGGGACGGAATATTCTACAAGGAACAGTCCACGAGCGGTTTTGATATCATCGCAAACTACAAGGACAACCACCTCTATAAAGAAGGCAGCTCCTCTTTCTACGATATTCTCGCGACCTACTTTGAGGATCGGATCTGCAAAGAAGACCGCACAAACCACGATGATACGGTCGCTTCCTTCAAAAACAATAAGGTCTATAAAGGAGAGAACATCGTGGACTGGGACTGCCTCATGAACTTCTCCTCAACACCCCCTAAAGCCATCCTCGTCTTCTGCACATACTACTTCCATAAGGAACTCTTCAAGGAATAACAAGAAGACGCACCCCGCCCCGCATGGCGCACACAAACCCTCGGGGCGGGACGGCGTGCAAGAGGTAGAGAACTGGCTACAAAACCAAGGATTTCCAGTTACACAACTGGCGTTTCTCGAAGTCGAAGTTCGCCCCCACTAGGACGATTTTCTTGCCGATGAACTGGTATTTCTGATAGTATTGCCGATCCTTGATCTGTTCCAAGGCAATCTCCGCGCTCGTATCGAGCTTAAACTCGAAGATATAGACCCAGTCTCCACACGAGACCACAGCATCGATGCGACCATTGTTGGTCTGCGCCTCTGCTGTGGTATCTATCCCAAGGAATTGGAAGATCTGGAAGAAGATGGTCTGGTAGTATTTTTCGTCTCGAACCTGAATGGAATAGGGAATTGAGGCAAACAAGCTCTGCAGGCAATTCATAAAACCATCCACATCACCCTTTTTGACAAAATCTTTCAGCTTGATAAACTCACCCTTGATGGTGCCGGCTTCAATTCCCATATATGCATTGAGCAAATAGGTCTCAAAAGCATTCTTGACCTCCAGATTCGGGAAATCCAAATAAAACAAGGTCTGGTCGTCTAGGCATTTTGCACTGCGAATCGTCAGATAGCCGGTCTGCAGAAGTAATGGTAGCACCTGTAAATTATCCACTTCGTATGCCGAAAAGGCGATCTCTGTAACTGGTTCCTTGAGAAGCTTCTCGAAATCGAAATTCTGCCGTTTGACCAACTCCAGCAAGAAAGACGTGGTTCCCGTGGCAAACCAATAATTGCTAAATTTTCCATCATTCAGGAAAAAGCTTGCCAAGGATACAGGATTGTAGACAGATTCGCTATTTTCCTCAAAGCAGAACCCATCATACCACCGCTTGATCTTTCCCAAGTATTCGTCATGCGGGAGCGTTTGCGACGCTTCAGTCTGGGTAATCTGCTCGGCGAAATCCCTTTCAAACTCCTCCTGGGTATATCCCAACATGGTCGCATAACGCGCATCCATGGTGATGTCAGTCAAATTATTGAGATCAGAAAAGACTGACACATGACTGAACTTGCTAACGCCCGTCAAGAAGACAAATCGAAGCAAAGACGACGAGGTCTTGATTACAGAATAGAACTCCTTGAGCTTGCGAAGGATGTCATGCACGCCCTCTTTGTCTACTAGATTGCCAAGGATCGGCTTATCGTATTCGTCAATCAGCACCACCACTGGCGCGTTTTTGGAGGCATCGAAGATAAGATTCGAAAATTGGGAGGACGCGTCCTCTCCGCGCACGGAAAGTCCCAACTTGCTGGCGATATTCGCAAGACTGTTCTGGAGCTTCTTCTCCAACTTCTCCGCCGTATCGCTCTGGCAAGAGCCCAAATCCAGATGGATCACAGGATACTTCTTCCAATCGTAGGGCTTGTCATAGAGTGCCAGCCCCTGGAAAAGCTCCTTTTTCCCTTCAAAGACCGCCTTCAGCGTAGAAACCAACAACGACTTGCCAAACCGCCGCGGACGGGAGAAGAAGAAGGCCTCGAAGGGCGTCTGCACCATCTTCCAGACGTATTCCGTTTTGTCGACATAGAGATACCCACCACGGATAAGCTTCTCAAAATCGTATTGGCTATTCGTGAGATATTTCATGACTCCTGTCCTGCCGCGTTCCTACATAGAGACCGCCTCTGCTACGGCTCAATCCATAACATAGCCCCCGCCTGCAAAACCACAGGAGTCCCTCTATCCCTCCTGGAAGAGTTCTTCCGGAAGGGTATTCTTGAGTCCCGGGCGATTGTGGTTGACGTAGTGGTTCAGGAGGGTCGGGGCGGAGAGCATGATGACATGGATATGGTCTTCGGGGAAGATATCCAGAGTGACAGTGCCCACCAGGGCGGAAGTGTCTTCTCCAGTGGGAAAGACGAAGGCATTGAGGGGCTTGAGATCGTGGGCGATGCAAAAGTCCTCATATGCCTTCTTGTAGGCGAATTGCTTTAGGACATCGCCGATGCCGGGCTGTCCCGAGATGCCGGTGTCCCCCCAGGAGACATCGTAGTATTTGGCGTCCAGGATGACGAAGTATCCCGCTTCCACCCGCAGAAAATCGGGTCGCAGCGTGGAGGCATCGTCGGGACTCACCTGGTCTTTGCGCATCCACCTGGGTTTGGGCATGAGGGTCTCCAGGGAAAACATGCTCCGGGCTCGGAAGTCCTCGTGGAGGGCTCGGCCGAGATGCTTTTCCAAGTCCTTCAAGGGAGCCGCCCGATGGCTATCGAAGACCACCTTGCAGGCGTCCTCCCAAACGGCGTGGAAGCTGCTGGTGCCGAACATCTGCAGATCCTTCTCAGTCCCCGGGGTATTTTCGTCCACCCAGGAGAGGAGATTCCGTAGCAACTCCTGCTTCTGGCTGGAGAATGACGCGCATAGCTCCTGCCGCAATCGCTGGCAGATGAACGCGTCCGTCCCGAAGTCCATGCGGAGATTCTGGGAGAGACAGGGCGTCTGGAGATCCAGTAGCTGATCCAGCTCGCAGCGCTTCAATTCCTCGGAACACTCCGTGATGATGCACGCATGCAACCGAGTGATGTAATCCGCATCATCCCGGAAGGTATCCGTGGTGTAGTAGTCGAAGTAGCACGGACGATCCTTCTGGATCACGCACAGCGATGTATTGATGGTCGTCTCCCAGTCGACCTCACCTTGCCCCAAGAGCACCCGCTCTTCCCGCTCCCGGGAATAAAGCCCATTCAAGAAATAGTCCTTCACCAGCCGCCACGCCAGCGCCAGACGATTTGAAATCCGCGCAACCGGTCCCGCAGTAGCCGACTTCGAGTCGTCATGCTCGGAGTGATACCGCTCAATGGCGCGCAAAGCGCACTTCAGGGCCTGCATCCGCGACTCCTCGTCCTCCGTCTTGACATACTTCGGGAGACACTTGACCACAACCCCACAGCACTCCACTACCCCCACGAAGGAAAAGACGACTTCCGGCTTGGTCTTCACTTTTTCCTCGGAAGAGGGCTCGTCATCATCCCCAGAAGCCGACGCATTCCGACCATTGACTACCCCCTCTGCGACAAGCGTCTTCTTGAGTTCGGAGCGCAACGCATAGTCGTCGTCCGACACCCCGAGCGACTGGAAGAATTCCTCCCAAGAACAGCCCCGCCCCTCTGTAAAACTAGCCTGACCCATGGCCGAATCCGACTAGCCGTTGGACTGTTCGGAGGACGCCTCGCCTCCCTCCGGTGTCGTTTCTTCTTCTTTTTCAATGGGGAACTTGAAGACCGCCTCTAAGCCGCCGTCGCCCAACTGCTGGCAGAGAAGAGAATAGGAGAACATCCCATCCTTTCCCCTGAAAAGCGCACCGGGATTATGGCGGACGGCATCCTCAAAGAGATACATCAGCACCTTGGACTTGAAGACATCCAGGAACTTTTTCTCATCCGCCAGCACCTCACTCCCTATGAAGAAAGGACCAAGAAGCTTGTCTTCATTGACCTTCGCCTTCAGGAGCGCCTCATTAATAGCCTTGCGGATGGTGTTCCAGGTATACCACCCATCCTCGAAATGGAAGTAATTATCCCAAATCTCCCCATCTTTCTCATCAATACCCAGGTATTTGAAGTTCCAGCGGCGTTTGAAGGCGGTATCAATGGGGAAGACTCCATGGTCGGCAC
>CAVGTF010000148.1:0-4325 GCA_963632245.1 Anaerovoracaceae bacterium | reverse complement strand
GTGTGTTTTCGCAGGTGTCTTTTGTAGGGAAGACTGCGAGGACTGCGCTGCCGGAGCCAGAGAGGAGGGTGTGAGTTGCTCCGGCTTGGAGGAGTGCGTGAGAAACCGCCCGCCGCGTTTGCTTGGAAGATCGCTCCAAAACGGCGGGTCGGCGGCAGGTGATTTGCCCAAGAAACCGCCCGCCGCGTTTGCTTGGAAGATCGCTCCAAAACGGCGGGTCGGCGGCAGGTGATTTGCCCAAGAAACCGCCCGCCGCGTTTGCTTGGAAGATCGCTCCAAAACGGCGGGTCGGCGGCAGGTGATTTGCCCAAGAAACCGCCCGCCGCGTTTGCTTGGAAGATCGCTCCAAAACGGCGGGTCGGCGGCAGGTGATTTGCCCAAGAAACCGCCCGCCGCGTTTGCTTGGAAGATCGCTCGGTGCGTGGCAGGCGCGAGGACCTTATCGCTACCTCGCGGGATTGTGGTTCGCATCACGAGGGTGCCCTTCGTGGCGACCTGGTCGCGCAGGTTTGTGATTCGAAGCTGTCCGAGTTTATGTGGTTTGCTACTACGCAACAGGTTGCAGAGAGTTATCTTCCGGGGGTATCAACTTGACGCGACCGATTTTTGGGGGAGGTTCGCGGGTCTTGGATTTTGGGCTTTTGTGTAGGTGGCGGATATCTTGAAGTGATCGAAGGTGTCCCAGAAAGCGATAGATTTTTGGGTGGTTGAACGAGTGGTCGCGTCAAGTTGATACCCCCGGGGTTTTAGTATAACTCCCAATGATTTTCCATGACGACGTGTGTGTTTTCGCAGGTGTCTTTTGTAGGGAAGACTGCGAGGACTGCGCTGCCGGATCCGGAGAGGAGTGTGTGAGTTGCCCCGGCTTGGAGGAGTGCGTGTTTTGCGCGGGTGATTTCGGGGTGTGTTTCTTCGACGGCGGGTTCCAGGTCGTTCCAGAGTCCGCCGTCATTCCAATCGTGGTCGGGGGCAGGTGGCCAGGGGGGTGGAGTGGTATTTGGGCGTCGGTGCCAGTGTTGGTAGGCCCATGCCACGGGAGAGGGTGTTCCTGGGTAGAGGACCCGCAGGTGCGGGATGGTCATTTGTGGGACGGGTGTGAGGATATCCCCGATGCCGGTGGCTAGCGATGGCACGGGATTCAGGAAGAAGGGGACATCGGCTCCCAGGGAGCGCGCGATTTCGTGGAGTCGCAGTGGGGGGAGTGCGGTGCCGTGCTGTCGGCGCTGCAGCTCGTTGATTTCCAGGAGTGCGGCGGCGGCATCGGAGGATCCCCCGCCCAATCCCGCGCAGATCGGGATCCGCTTGTGGAGCGTCAGGTGGAAATCGGGGGCGATGGCGGCGGTGCGGCAGTATTCCGCGAGTGCGCGGCAGGCCAGGTTCTTTTCGGGGGATTCGCCGCCGGGGATGGCGCGTCCTGTGAGGGCGAGAGTGATTCCGGTGTCGGGGGGATTCGGGGTGACCTCCAGGGAGTCCGTGACTCCATAGAAGGGGACGAAGAGCGTGCGCAACTCGTGCCGTCCATCCTGGGGGCGCAGTGCCCCCACCTCCAGGACCAGATTGACTTCGCGGGCGTCTCGCGCATGGGATATCAGGGCGGCGGTTGCTACGGCGGCGTTGTGATATGTTTTTTTTACGCCTGTGGGGCGTCTGCGAGTTCGCCGTAGAGTGCGTTTTCGGTAGAGCGGGTGATTTTGAAGGGCAGGATTTGTCCGATGGCGATTTTTTCGTTGGGCTCGAAGAGGACCATCTTGTTGGTATCGCTTCTGCCGCTCCAGCGCTTGGGATTTCGGGCGCTGGCGCCCTCCACCAGGACGGGGACCACGGTGCCCACCGCCTTCTTGTTGGCTTCGCGGACGTGGTGGTTCAGCTCCTCCAGGAGGATCTGGTTGCGCAGGTGCTTGATCTCCTCGGGGATATCGTCGGGGAGGGTCTTGGCGGCCTGGGTGCCCTCGCGCTGGGAGTACCGGAAGATGTATGCCATGTCGTATCCCACCTCCCGCATGACCTGGTGGGTCATCTCGAACTCCTCCTCGGTCTCGCTGCAGAATCCCACGATGATATCGGTGGAGAAGGTGGCGTCGGGCACCTTCGCGCGGATGGCGGCGATGCGGTCTAGGTATTCGGCGGCGGTGTAGTTCCGGTGCATGAGCTTCAGAATGCGGTCGCTGCCGCTCTGGACGGGCACATGGAAGGAGTGACAGACCTTCGGCAGGGAGCTGACGGCCTCCACAAATCGCCGGTTCATGAAGCGGACATGGGGGGAGGTGAAGCGGATGCGCTCAATGCCGTCCACTTGCTGGAGGGCCTCCAGCAGATCTGCGAAGGCGGAGAATTCGGGGGTGTATTCTCCGCGGGCGCGGGCCTCGGCCACGCCGTAGGCGGTGATATTCTGTCCCAGGAGGAGGAGTTCCTTCGTGCCGGTATCGGCAAGCATCTTCGCTTCGTCCACGATATCCTGGATGGGGCGGGACTTTTCGCGTCCGCGGCAGTATGGAACCACGCAGTAGGTGCAGAATTGATCGCATCCGCGCATGACGGAGACCTCGGCGATGAGCCGTCCGGGACGGTGCCCATCCAGTTCCCGGAAGACTCCGGGGCCCATGTCGATGGCGCACTTGCGGCTCTTCTTTGCCAGGCAGTCTGCGATGATGGCGGGGATATTCTGGAGCTGGTCGGTGCCCGCCACGAAATCCAGGTGTGGTAGTTCCTGCAGGAGGCTCTCGCCCAGACGCTGTGCCATGCAGCCGATGATGCCGATGACCAGGTCGGGTCGTTCCCGCTTCAGGCGCTTCATGAGGCCCACCTTCCCGATGACCTTCCGCTCCGCCTGATCGCGGACGCTGCAGGTATTGAAGATCAGGATGTCCGCCTGGGACTCCTCGGGCTCCTCACGGTAGCCGTTCATCTCCAACAGGCACGCCAGCGCCTCCGAATCCCGGGCGTTCATCTGGCAGCCGTAGGTCTTGATATGGAACGAGGGTGCGGTGGCGGACATTTATAGTATCTCCATGACGTTGAAATTCGCTATCCTTCTTTGGGTGGCCACTGCCGCCCTCCTGCTGATCCCCGCGCGGTACATCCAGGATGTCCCTCTCGCAGGCGGTCATCGCCTGCAGGTGGTGGAGTTGGCTATCACGCCCCAGGAGCGGGCACAGGGACTGCAGGGGCGCACCAGTCTGTCGGACTCCTGCGGAATGGCTTTCTTCTCTTTGCCGCCCAGGCCCCAGGTCTTCTGGATGAAGGGCACACGGATTCCGCTGGACATCGTCTTCCTGGATCTGGAGGGCGTCGTCCTGGAGATCCATACCATGGCGGTGGAACCGCCGCGGGGCCGCGAGGAATCCCTGCGGAACTATGAGCACCGCCTGCGGCAGTATCCCTGCCAGCGACCGGTCTTCTGCGCCCTGGAAATCCGCGCCGGCCTGGCAGCGGAGCTGGGGCTGCGCGTGGGAGACCGCGTGGAGGGACTCTCCTGGCAGGGACTCCGGCGGCGGCACCCCGAGGTGCTGGCGGAACTGGAAAAGGCCGCCGCAAGACCCTGAAATCCGAACGGGCGCCTAATATAAAACTCCCTGCAGGGGCCGATTCCGGACGCCTCTGCAACACGCGACCTCGGTTGCTGTAATCCATTTGCCCGCAAGATATAAGAGCGGAGATGACGAAAAAAGTCGCCTCCGCTCTTGTTTTTTTGAAAGGTTTTGCCTATAATATGGATGTGAGGGGGAAAATGTCGTGTGATTTGTGTGGACTGAATACCGAGACCGGGTGGTTTGGGTTTAGTCGTGAGTAGGAAAACAACAAAACAACGGAGGTAGAAGATGCAATTTCAATGGTTTCTCCGCAGTATTTTTGTCGTCTTACTGGCATGTATGCTTTCTGTTTCGTTTAATGGCGAAATTCTTCATACCTTCTATGGTAATCAGATAGAGTGCCGTTGTGGGGAGGCAGGTCGAGAAGGACTTTCCACGGTGCGTGTAGAGGTTAATGTAGATGAGGAGTTTGCAGTTCGATTAGAATGGGATGAAGATCTGATGGGACGTTATCGCTATCGTGAGGCCAGCGAAAATGTTTGGGTAGGAAGCTTAGCAGAGGCTCCTCATGATGGAACAGGTGCTGGATATATACGTGGTGGAATGGTTATTGTAATCATACGGAATGAGTGGGATTCAGACACATACGTGTATGAAGATATTATCACCCCGTTTCGAACATCAAAGGAGTGCGTGCATTCTCCGCAGCAGGACGGTTGAAGCAAATTTGATGCTTCTTTGTCGCATTCCATGAACACTAGCGTGCCAAGGGGGATGGCTTAAATGGTCTTAATG
>CAVGTF010000147.1:0-4362 GCA_963632245.1 Anaerovoracaceae bacterium | reverse complement strand
CTGCACAGGTTTCTCCTACTGGGGATTCTCCACGAAGGCGGAGCCGGCCAATCCTGACGACTGCGACATTTATGCCACTCTTTTGACCGGCTCCACAACGGCACCCACTGCGGCACAGCTTCAGTCTATGTCGTGGCAAGATGCAAGTGGCGTTATTCTTTCCATGACCTTTAAGTAAGGAGACTATCGCATGACCCACGCCATTTCTATCATCTTCGGCGTCTTTCTGCTGCTCCTGTGTTCCTGCATGACGGAGCGTGAATACCAGCTGCGCAAGACCGACCTAGACGCCAAGAAAGCACACGCCCCCACCTACACGCCTCTAGTTCTCACGGGGCCCGTGTCTATAGAGAAGGACGCGCAACTGGTGGTAACTGTGCCCTCACAGCCTTTCACCCCCGCCGAGATACCCTCCGACGCGGAAAGCATCCGGCAGACTATCCAGGGCGTAACCACCACCGCCGCCATTGTGGGAGGAGCCGCCTACGGCATCCACAAGGCGAACGGCTCCACGAACACCACGAACAACTACAACGGGAACACCCCCACGGAGACCACCGCCCCATGAAGAAAGGTAAGCATACTACACTCCACCTCCTGGCACTTGTGGCGGCTCTCCTCCTGCCGTCCTGCATAGCCACTGCACCCGTCTCCATAGCGTGGCGCAGTAACGCAAACCTCCAGCACGCCACCACGGAGGGCAAGACAGACTTGTCAGAAGCCTCCCCCACCGTGAACGCGGAGCGCACGAGTGCCACAGACCTCAAAGTCGCAAAGGAGATAACGGACAATGCCCAGAACAGCGCACCACAAGCCACCGGAAGCGCCGCCAAGACTCAAGCCAAGACAGAGGAGTAACGCCCCTATGGACCAGGCAAAGATTACCGAGAACATCATCAAGCTACGGGAGGACGTGGCGGAAATCAAGCAGAAGCTAACCAGCGACTTTGCCGACATCCACACCATCTCCTCCACTATTCAGGACCACGAGAAGCGGCTATCCCATCTGGAGACGGAAAACCTTTCCACGCGCCGTTCCTGGGCAATCGTCGGAACCATCCTTTTCAATTTTCTGACGCTTGCCGTGGCGGTACTCTCCATCGTCCACAAGACGCGCTAACCCCTTTCTCTTCCCCCCTTATGGGTATTCTTTCCATTCCGTGCATTGTCTACGAGCAGGACGGCTCCACGCTCCTGGAGACAACCGAAGCCGTGGACCTCTCCCCCTGGGGCGTCTCTACCACTATCCCCGCGCGTTTTGTCTCTGACGGCATGAGCGTGCCACGTTTCTTTTGGCGCTTTATCGGCCCCCCCGTGGACGGGCGCACCATGTCCCCCTCCATTGCCCACGACTGGCTATATGCCTGCCAAGTCCTCCCACGAGCGCAGGCGGACAAGTGGTATCGCCTTATGCTCATTGCTGGCGGATACCCAAAGCGCAAAGCGTGGCTAGCCTGGGCCGCCATCCGTCTATTTGGCGGCTCCCACTGGGCCGAGCTCCCCGAGGAGGAAGCCTAGCAGAATGCTTTATGGCAGCGTTTGCAGCGGCATAGAAGCCGCGACGGTAGCGTGGGAACCGCTAGGCTGGAAGCCCGCGTTCCTGTCTGAGATAGACGCGTTTCCTTGCGCTGTCCTGTCCCACAGACTAGGAGCAACGCCGCCCAAACGCCTGCCAAATGGGAAGACTGCCTGGATTGACGGCAAGTCATACGAGGGACAGTTGCCAAACCTGGGTGATTTTACACAGATACGGAAGGGCGACTACAATGGAACAATTGACATTTTGGTCGGAGGATTTCCCTGTCAGTCGTTCAGTATTGCAGGGCGGCGCGGAGGGCTTGACGACGCGCGAGGGCAACTGTCCCTCGCCTTTGTCCGAATGGGTTACCAGACAGGCGCGCGGTGGCTTGTCGGAGAAAATGTGCCAGCCTTACTGTCAAGTTGGAAAGGAAAAGATTTTGCAATCCTCCTCACCGCTTTATGTGGGTGGCAAGTCCCAGTGCCTGCCGGTGGCTGGAAGAAATCCGGCGTGTGCACAAACGCCCCCAGACACTACGGAGTGGCGTGGCGAGTGCTGGACGCAGAATTTGTCAGAGTTCCCGGATTCCCACGCGCTATCCCGCAACGGCGTAGACGACTGTTCATTGTCGGATACCGTAGCCTCTTTGGAGGAGATACTGGAGACTGGGAGCGTGCCGCAAAAGTATTACTTGACGGTGAAATCCGCCAGTGGGATACTCCGCCGTGCAGAAGTCTACAACCGCCCTCTGCCCCCCCCCCTCCCGGAAATCCTCAAGTCGCTAATCTCAAACGAGTAGCAGATTTTACAGAGATAGACTACACGGACGGCACAGTCTCCCCGTGCTTAATGGTTCGAGACTACAAAGGTGGCAAGTATCTTTGCTATGAGAACCACGGGCAGGATAGCAGGATAAAGAAACTTGAGGGCGCTTTTCCGTGCTTGCCGTCATACGCCGGAACAGGCGGGAATAACTTGCCTTTGGTGGCACATGACTGGACTATTCGCAAGTTGCTCCCCGTGGAGTGCGAGCGCCTAATGGGATTTCCCGACAACTGGACGCGCGTTCCATGGAATGGTAAGTTCGAGAAGGATTGCCCCGATTCGCACAGATACAAGGCATGCGGCAACTCAATGTGCGTCAATGTCATGCGCTGGATTGGTATGCGTATAGACGCGGAGGAACGGGAAACAATTCCCCAAATTACGCTGGACATTAACTGACGAAATGTGTGTATTTTTGGCAGCGCCCGTTCTCCTTTTCAGCCCCTCCAAAATATCGTAAGTCATTGGCGGAGAGAGTGGGATTCGAACCCACGGGGGGTTTCCCCCCGGCGGTTTTCAAGACCCGTGTTTCTCGTTGATTACGTAGGAGTTATGACTATTTGACAACCCCAAAACGGGGATCATTTTACAAAATGTGTGTGTTATTGCCAAGCGTGGGAAAATGCTAGATTTCCTCCATTTCCCCGAGTTCCACGCCGCGCCGTCCGTGGTAGTAGAATTCCTCCGTTGTCTTTGCTGACTTGTGCCCGACGGCGGCGGCCACGTCATCCGGCGACGCGCCCCGGTCCATTTGGGCGGTCACGAAATGGTGTCGCAGTCCGTATAGCGTCAGAGCGCCCTTTGGTATTCCTGCCTTATGGCAGACCGTGGCGAAAGCCTTCGGAAGCGTGGACGGGCTTTCCCTCATGACATCCGCAATATGCGGAAAGAGTTCTTTCCCCGCGTCTGGGATTGCGTCCAGAACGCGCTGTAGTGCCGGCGTAATGCACACCGAGATGCGGCGTCCCGTCCTGGAGGTCTTTTCCGGGAGAAGCTCCACGCGCCCCGCGCGCAGTTCGTCACGGGTAAGGAACGCCCCGTCTATGGGGCGCAGCCCCGTGTGATACAGAACCCGGACGAACGCCGCGAATTCCGCAAGGGGAATTCCGCCCGCCGTTTCCCCCGTGTGGGAATCCATCCAGGATACCGCCGCGCGCAGTTCCTTTAGTCCCGCCTCCTGTCTTTCCTTGTGGACCGCCACGACGCGCAATGCCCCCCATGGGGACACGAGCCCGGACGCCTTCCACACGACCGAGAGATCCCCGATCATGTTGTTGCGCGTCTGCCCCGCGAGCCCTTCCGCGTCCAGAAACCGCCTCGCGTCCTCCTCGCGCATTGCGCCAACATCCGCGGAGCCGCTCCACCGCATGAAGCGCGCGAAATGCTGGCGGCGAGCTTTCAGCGTCCGTTCCTTTGCCCCGGACGCGGCAGCGCTCCTTTCGTATCGTTCCCATAGATCCGCGGCCGTGGTGATCCTTGCGGGGAATATCTTGGCTATCAGATCCAGTGCCTGTTTTAGCTGTTCCCTCTCAAGCGCGGCCAACGGCCCCGCAACCGTTGAGGCGTCCAGTTCCCCGCGCGTGAGGCGCACGGCGTATTCGCAAAGGTGCCGGGAGATCGTGCGGGCGCGTTTCTCCCTGTCGAACATTTCCACGATGCGTGCGGCCGCCTCCTGGGCCTTGCGCATGGATGTTTGCCCCGTGGATATGAGGGCGTCCCAACCCTGGCGGCGCAACCGGACATGGTAGATCCCGCGGACCTTTACCAGATGGCGTTCCTTCATCGCATAGAATCCGCCTCCTCACGGATGGCAGCCAACACCTGCCGGAGCGTTTCCCGGTCCATATCTATCTCCACGAGGCGTTCCACGCAGCGAAGCAGGAACCGGTCCACGGGGAAACCCCCGCCGCCACCGGGAGGCGGGGCAGTGGGCGCAGTTGTCCGGCGCAACGGCTCCTGCCTGCCGGGGGACAGCGCCTGCACTGGCGAGGCGTGAGCACGCAAAGACGGCACGGCGT
>CAVGTF010000146.1:0-4443 GCA_963632245.1 Anaerovoracaceae bacterium | reverse complement strand
GGGCAATATCCTCTACACCAACGACTACGACGACTATCTGCCTCCCGTCCTCTTCGGACCCGGCTGGGATCTTACCGGTGGTCAAGACGTGGGCAACAATCGTCCTTGGTTCTGCTACAATCCCATGATTCCCGAGACCCCCATGGATTGGTCCGTCTGGTATGACAAGGATCCCAAGGCGCACGATTTGGATTCCGGCGAGGACAAGTCCGCCTGGCACAAGATCCTTCACTGCCCCTCCTGCCCCACCAGCGAGCGCCTCTACGGTAACATTGGTTATTCGGCCAATATCGGCATGAGCTTCTGTAGCGGCTTTACCTATGATGGAACGATGGCCTGCCCTTGGCACCGCATCTCCTCCATCAAGTTCCCCTCCATCTTCGTCAATATCTTTGATGGAACCAGCAAGGGCGGCTTCCAGAAGCTTGCCTGGTGCTCTGCGGACCAGCCCCTGGTGCAGCCCGACTACTACTTCCGTCACTCCAAGATGATGAATTTCGCCTTTGGCGACGGACATGTGGAGGCCCTCAATGACCAAAAGGCTTCTCCCAATTTCAGCTATCCTCTGCGTAAGCAGTACTACTGGTATCCCGGCCTGAATTCTGCTGATGGCGGCGACCTGATCATGCAGTAAGTAGTGGTACGACGCAAAAAAAGGCCGCCCAGGCCCAGGCTCGGGCGGCCTTTTTTTGTATGCATGAACTGACTTTTGAGTTATGAAGCTGTATTCTTTCCTTTTTCTTCTCCTGTGCCTTTCCTTGTCGGCGCGGGGTGTGAATTTGTTGCGGGAACCGGAGTTTCGTGACACCGGGGCCTGGCATCAGGGCCTCCCCGTGAACATCTCCTTTCAGGGGGAGGTGGTTTCCTTGACGGGGGATTCGTCGGAGCGGTGCTATTTGCAGCAGACGGAGATCCCGATGATTGCGGGCGCCACCTATCGATTTTCCGTGGAATACCGTAGTGACGATGCCACCCGCGGGCATTTTTATTTAGAGCGTGACAGTCATCCGGGCTCCATTGGCGGCAAGGAGATCACGGGGGCTTCTCGTTGGCAGACAGCGGAGTTCTTCTTTGAGCCCACGGCGCCCAAGCAGGGCGATTGCGTGTACTACGCGGTGCTTTCTGTGCTTCCTGGAGCGAAGGGCGTTTTGCAGTATCGGAATCCGCAGCTGACTCTCATGGAGGAGTCCCTGTCCAATGTGAAGGCGGATGCAAAAAACATCCTTCCTGCGCTGGTCCCGATGGAGGGCGGCTGGCATGCCATCGACCCCGGTTTTGTGGATTTCACCGGCGAGGGCGTCGTGCGTGTGACGGGCAGTGCGGACGGCCGCGAGGGCGTCCTGATGAATCCCGATGCGCTTCAGGAGGGCGCTCCATATACCTTCACGGTTTTCTATCGCGGCACTCCCGGCACTCAGATCGAGTACTATGTGGAGCGCATGGAGCCCTACCAGATTGCCAACAGGCGGCTTCCGGTTGCGGAGGATTGGCGGATGGCGAGCATGGATTTTGTGCTCACTCCCGGGGGCTCTTCGCGTCCATTGGCGGTGCTTTCTCTCCCCAAGGGTGAGACGGGCACGGTGGAATTCGCCCGGCCGATCCTGGAGCGCCGTCGTGGCGTGTTGTTGAATGGCGACTTTGCGGCGGGTGCCCTCGGTTGGGAAGGCGAGGGATGGAGCCTGACGGATTTAGGGGATTCCCACGGACAGTGTGCGCGTCTGGATAGCCGCATGTCGATTGCTAGCCTGCGCCAGGGTGGGCTTTCTGTGGAGAAGGGCAAGATCTACCGTCTGGACTACGATGTCCAGGGCGGCGAGGACCTGGAATACACCGATATCCAGCATGCCACCTGGTTCCGTTTTGCGGTGCTGGACGACCACGGCGAGGTGATTCCCGCCACGGCGGGCTGGCGCGATACCCTTTCTGGCGACTGGCGCGGCCGTGAGGTCACTTTCATTGCCGATCGTGACATGGAGGTGACTCTGCAGGGCGAGCCCCGCGGCGCCGGCATTGTCTACTTTGACAATGTGCGTTTTGGCGAGACCCTCTCTGAAGTAGCGCTGATGGACATCGCGCTGAACGCGCCCTTCTCCTACCACAATGGCGCACGCATCGGTGAGGCCGCCAAGGAGTTCTCCGGGACCGTCCATTCCGTGATTCCCATGGGAACTATCACGGTTTCCTTCCGGGGACAGGAGCAGAGCTTCCCTGCTGATGCCTCCGCAGAATTCACCTTCCTCATGCCGGAGGAGATTGGCGAATATCCCCTCAAGGCCACGTTGCGTGACGAGCGGGAGACCGTTCTAGCCGAGGAGAAAATCCCCTTCACACTTCGCGAAAAGGCGGCGCGGGAGATCCGTTTTGACGAGAACAATGTCCTGCACATCGACGGCAAGCCCGTCTTCCCCATTTGCTCCTGGGGAAACTTCGGCGTGCTGCCGCTCCGGGAGTCCTTCCAGATGCATGCGGATCTGGGTTTCGATGTGGTCATGTGCAATGCCAGCCAGCTGGATGATCTGGCGGACTTTGGGCTCTTCGGCATGCCCCGCATGCCTGCTTCCCTGGGCGATGCCGCTGAAGATGATCTTCCTGCGCAGGGAGCCGCCCTTCGTGCGCAGTTCGCGGAGAACCTCCAGCATCCCTCCATGTTCGGATGGTTTGTGACGGACGAGCCCACCTGGAGCGGCCTGAAGTCCTCCGAGACCATCCGCGCCTATCGGCGTTTCCTGAAATACGTGGATGACGAGCACCCGTGCTTCCTCAATGAAGCGCCCCGCGGCACTCCCGACGGCAATCGCGGCTTCTCCTTCGCCTGCGATATCTACGGCATCGACATCTATCCCATTCCCGGTCCCAGCGGACACTCCGGCTTGGACGACAAGATGATGTCCTGCGTGGGCAAATACACCGACATCTGCCGGGAGACGGTCCGCTACCAGAAGCCGGTCTGGATGAGCCTCCAGGCATTTGCGTGGGGCACCCTCTATAACCAGCCCATCCGGATCTTCCCCACTCTCCCGGAAGCCCGATATATGGTGTATGAGTCCATTGCCCACGGTGCCACGGGAGTCTTCTATTGGGGTCTCAATTTGGGACCCCAGCAGAATGACAAATACCTGGGCGTCCTGAAGGCGGCGAACCAGGAGATCCACTCTCTGAGCGCGATTCTCATCGCCCCCGCATCGAAGGACGTGGAGCTCGTCGGCGCTCCGGAGAGCCAGATCCGCGTCTGCCATAAGGCGAATGACGCCGGCGCTCTCTGGATCGTCCTCAATGAATCCGGCGAGAAGGCGGAGTTCACTCTGAAGGGCGACTTCCCTGCACATCTCCGGGAGGTCGCGACCAATGCGCGCTACAGCCCCGTCGAAGACGGCACGCTGTCGCTCTCGCTGCCTGCCTACGGATTGCTGGTGCTTGTGGATGCCGATCGCGCGCTTCCCGCGCCCCTCGCGATGCCCGCCACGCATCGTGTGAAGGAGCGCGTGGAGCTGCCTACGGATTTCCGGAAGGCGAGCCGCATTTGGTATCCCGGCGAGGGCAAGAAGGCGGATTCCCAGGCGATCTTCCGGATACCCGTGAAGGTCGATAAGCCTCTGGAACATGCCTGGCTCGCCGCCTCCGTGGACAATGGCTTCGTGGCCTATGTCAACGGGAAGGAGGTCATGCGACAGGCCGCCTGGGATCTGGCTTTCACGCTGGATATCGCGAAGGAACTCAAGGTGGGCGAGAACGAGATCATCCTCCATTGCGCGGATTTCGGCCCCGTCCTGGGCGGCACCTTCTGCGGAGCGCTCTTCTCCCTGACACTCTCCGATGGACGAGTCATTCTCTCGAATGACAAGATCCAGGTGCAGAAGCCCTCGGATCGACGATGGGTCAAGGCGGAGGTGGTGGCGAAGTTCGGCGAGGATCCCTGGCTGAACGTGGAGGCCGCGCCCTACGAAAAGCCCGCGGAAGTACCCATACAGTGACGCAAAAGGGGGGCGCTCTTCGGCAAAGCCGGGAGCGCCCCCTTTGCGTCACAATGTGCAATGTGCAATGTGCAATGCATGGTACCGCCGGTAGGCGGAAGGGTTTAGCGGGGGGGGGCAAGCCCCCCGCACCCCCCCCATTCGGGGGAAGCCGGTACCGCCGCCCCAGCGGCGGAAGAGCGCTTGCGGCTCCTTATTAACCTTCTCCCTACTACCCCCTCCCTTCTACCTGGCATAGGCGGGGGGACGGGGGCGGTTTTTCTGGCGTGCTTAGAAGCAGAGCGGGCCCTGGGAAGGCATGGTGTAGAAGGAAGATCTCCAAAGGACGGAGGGGCTCTGCCCCCCGAACCCCTCAAATACTTTTGGGCAGCGATGGCTCCCGAAAGGCCCTAGGGAAGCGGCGGGGGGCGGTATCGGTACCGCCGGTAGGCGGAATGTGCAATGTGCAATGTGCAATGTGCAATGTGCAATG
>CAVGTF010000145.1:0-4493 GCA_963632245.1 Anaerovoracaceae bacterium | reverse complement strand
AAGGCCCACTGCAGAGTGGCCACAACTCCTCATTCCTCATTCCTCATTCCTCATTTAATCCCCTTTCGCCTGCGCCGGAATCGGCGCAGGCGAAAGGGGATTATCTTATCCGGCATGTCTACTTATCCGACAGCATCCAGTCTTATCAAGGCGTTGCGGCACTTTGGTGCCAGCCGTCACAATCAGCGGAAAGCGCCCTTTTTTGTGGTGGAGGGCATCCGGGTTTGTGGCGAAGCGCTATCGCGTCGCCCGTCGTGGCTAGAGGGCGCATTGGTCTCGCGGTCCTTTGCGGATTCCGAGGAAGGCGGGCGTTTTTGTGGATTGCTAGAAGCGCGGAACCTGCGTCCGTATGTCTTGTCGGAGGGCGAGTTCGGGGAACTGGCGATGACGGAGGGTCCCCAGGGGGTCATGCTGATCATGAAGAAGCCGGAGCCCCGTGCGCCGGAGTCCCTGAGCACGCCCTGCACCCTGATTCTAGACCAAGTGCGGGAGCCCGGCAATGTGGGGACCATCCTCCGGACTGCGTGGGCGGCGGGACTCTCCCAGGTATGGTTCACTGCCGGCAGCGCAGATCCCTGGAATCCCAAGGTGGTTCGCAGCGGCATGGGCGCGCAATTCGCCCTGGAAACACACCTCTTCCCCGATCTCCCCGCAGCCGCGCAGGCCTTCCATAATCTGGGCGGCAAGCGCGTCTGGTGCGCCATGATGGAAGCCAAGACCACGCTCTTCAGCGACGACTTCGAGCCCGCGGGCGGCGCCATCGTACTAGGCAACGAAGGCAATGGCATCACCCACCCCGAGGTCGGCACCGCCGTCACCATCCCCATGCCCGGACACGCCGAATCCCTCAATGTGGCACAGGCCGGGACACTCCTCCTCTTCGAGGCACTGCGCCGAAGCGCCCCTAATGCCTAAGCGCTAAAAAGACTTTAGCACTAAAAACCTCCCAAATTCCTCCTTCCACCATGGGCGACAACGCACACTCTTTCCGCCGCGCTGGGCTCCTCCTCCCGGCACTCCTCCTCTTTCTCCTGGCAACCACGCTCCCCGCGCAAATCGCCCTGGATCTCCAGGTCACCCAGAAGCGCTTCCTGCGCTACGAGCCCATTAAGCTCCTTCTGACGGTGAGCAATCTCTCTGGCAACACCCTGGATTTCGATGGGGATACCCCGGAGAAGCAGGGGCGCATCGCCTTCGAGATCACCAGCGCCTCCGGACGTGTCCCGAAGCTCGTGAATTCCCTGGGGAATCCCGCCAGCGGACTCCACCTGGCGCCCGGCGAGACCCGCACTCTGGAAATCCTCCTGAACCAGTATTACGACATGCAGCGAGAGGACGGCTATACCGTCCAGGCACTTTTGGATCACAACCGTTTGCCCCGCCGGCACATCTCCCACTCCGTGCGCGTGGAGGTCCAGGACGGCCTACCCATCCTGGTCAAGAATATCGGCCTGCCCACCGAGCGCAAGACAGGCCTCATCAAGGCGATACAGCTGTCGCTCCTGCGCTTCGCCGATACCGACGAGGATATCTATGCCCTCCGCGCCGAGGACAACGACAATGTCTATGCCGTCTATCGACTGGGATCCTTCATCGACGGCGAAAAACCCCAGATGGAGCTGGACGACAATAGCCTGGTGCATGTCCTCCTCCAGATTCGTCCCCGACTCTATGTCTACTACATCTTCGGCTTCGAGGGCCGCACGCTCCGACTTCGCCAAAAGCGCTTCTATGTCTCCGCAGACGGCGCGCCGCCCTCCCTCAATCGTGACGCAGGATACCTCCGCGTGATCCACGGACAAATCGCGCGGGAGGGCATCGACTACTACGAGCCCAAGGACGACGAAAAGAAGTAACGATTCCTTCCGACCATGGACGAATACTCCCGCACGCCTCTCCGCGCCGCCCAAGACGCCCCCGCCTACGAGTTCCCGCCACAACAGCCCTCCATGTACCAGACTCCGCAAAAAGCGCCCTTCGCTTCCCGCGCACAAAATTTCATCCTGGGATGCCTAGTCGGAATCCTCCTCGCCATCCTGGCGCCTGTGCTTCTGCTGGGAGGTTGCGTGTATTCCTGCGGACGGGCACTGGATGGCGTGGATACCAGTTCGCTGTTGCAGAGCTCGAACATTCTGAATAGCGAGGTCATTCGGGAGGGCGAGGGCGAGGAAAAGATTGCGGTGCTTTCGATCTCCGGCGTCATCGGATACTACCCGGAATCCGCCTTCTTCGAAGCCCCCCGCAGCGGCAATGCCGCGCGTCTCCAGGAGGAGCTCCGGAAGATTGAGGAATCCGGCGAATACTCCGCGCTAGTCCTGGATATGAATACCCCCGGCGGCGAAGTGGTGGCCTGCGACCAGATCCGCACCCAGCTGGATCGCCTCACAATCCCGGTGGTCACCTGCATGCGCTCCATGGCCGCATCCGGAGGATACTACATCGCCAGCGGAAGCGATGTCATCGTCGCAAATCCCATGACGCTCACCGGATCTATCGGCGTCATCCTCCAGAGCGTGGAATACAAGGAGCTCCTGGAGAAGATCGGCGTGAAATCCGTGGTCTATCGCTCCGGCGATTTCAAGGACATCCTCAGCGGCGCACGCGAGGCAACTCCCGAGGAAAAGGAATACCTCCAGAAGATGGTCACACAGGACTTCCACCACTTCTGCGAGGTCGTCTCCCGCGGACGCCCCAAACGCTTCCCCACCCCCGAAGACGTGGCAAAATCCCCCGCTGGCGATGGACGCCCCATCTCCGGTGACGACGCCCTCACCCTGGGACTGGTGGATGCCCTGGGAGACTTCGAGGACGCCCTCGAAATCGCGAAGAGCCTGGGGAAATGCCCCGATGCCTCCGTGGTCCGCGTGGGCTCCCAAAATACCCTCCGCGCATTCTTCGAAAACTATTCGAACCTCCCCCATAAGAACGCCTCTATCACCCTTCCGGGCATGCCACAGGGGGCCCTCCCCCAGGGTGAGAGATTCTATCTCGCCGCACCCGCGCGGTAAGGCAGAAAGGCGGAAGAAACTAGGCGGGGGCACGGGGGCGGCACCCCCGCCTATGCTCTTCCGCCTACCGGCGGTACCAATCTAAGTGCCATTGCACATTGCACATTCTATGGATAAGCTTATTATTTTTGCGGCCCATACGAAGTCGCTGTTGAACTTTCGGCTACCCTTGGCACGGGCGTATTTATCCCGTGGCTGGGAGGTAGTGGCGGTAGGTCCTGGGGACGAGAGCGAGTGGTCTGCGCGCTTTGCCGCACACGGCATCCGTTTCCGCTCGGTGCCACTGGATCGCAATGGACTGAATCCGCTGTCAGACTGGCGGTTGCAGCGGGCGCTATTGCAACTCTTTCGGGAGGAGCAGCCGCGGCTGCTCTTCTGTAGCCAGGCGAAAGCGGTGGTCTATGGCGTGCCGGCGGCGGCGAAGGCAGGAGTGCCGGGACGCTATGCACTCATCTCCGGATTGGGATCCATCTTCCGTGGACGCGGACTGAAGAATGCAATTCTGCGCGCAGGGCTCTCCTGGAAATACTCCCGCGCCCTGAAGCACGCCCAGCGGGTCTTTTTCCAGAATACGGACGACTCCGGGGTCTTCCTGGAACGCCATCTGGTCTCTCCAAAACAGGTGCGATGGATTCCCGGCAGCGGTGTGGATACGGAGAAATTCCAGCCCTTGCCACTCCCCGAAGAGCCAGTCTTCCTGCTGGTGGCGCGGTTGCTGAAGGACAAGGGCGTCCGGGAATACCTCCAGGCCGCACGGGAACTGCGCCAAAAGAATCCCCGTTGCAAATTCCTCCTGGCGGGCCCCTTCGATACCAACCCCACCTCCCTCACACCCGAAGAACTAAAGCCCTATCAGGAGGACGGCACGGTGGAGTATCTCGGCGAACTAGATGACGTACGACCCGCACACGCCCGCGCCAGCGTCTTCGTCCTCCCAAGCTACCACGAGGGCACCCCCATGAGCACCCTGGAGGCCATGAGCTGCGGACGCGCCGTGATCACCACCGACGCCCCCGGCTGCCGCGAAACCGTCCGCCCCGGCGAAAATGGCCTGATGGTCCCGCCACACGACGCCTCCGCCCTCCGCGATGCCATGGAGACCCTGGCGAATTTCCCCGAACTGCGCGCCTCCATGGGCGCCCGGAGCCGCCAGCTGGCCGAGGAGGTCTTCTCCGCCGAAAAGGTCACTGCACTGCTGGCGAAGGAAATGACGATATAAGTAATTAGAAATCAGTGATTAATGATTAGTTAAGCGGTCGCCGCGTGGCTCTTCCGCCTGCCGGCGGCGAATACGGGCAGGATCGCCCGCTGGTAGTAGGTAGAAAGGTAGCAGGTAGAAGGTTAAAGCGGCCCCGCAGGCGCTCTTCCGCCTAGACGGCGGTGCCATTTTTTGCCTTTTCCCTTTTTGCGCGCCAATTTGAGCGCGCTCTATGCAGCGCGCCGCAGGCGGTCCTCACTTCCTCCTTCCTCCTTCCTCCTTCCTCC
>CAVGTF010000144.1:0-4504 GCA_963632245.1 Anaerovoracaceae bacterium | reverse complement strand
GTCCCATTCGGTGTCGAAAATTGGGGCGGAATTCCATTCGAATATGTCTTCCAGGGCGAACCCCGCGTTCCGTATGAACGTCTCCATTTCTGGCTTTCCTGCGAATCCGCAACGGATACAGGATTGCAAGGCGTGATAGAGGCTTACATCCGAAATAAACCCGTTGAACTTTTCGTGTACGAAGGCGTCCAGCTTCTCCCATGTGAATCCGCCCTCGCTCTGGAGGAGGTCGCTAAAGGTAGGCCCATTGGAGTGGTCCGCCCCTCCCAGCATTTGGACATACAAAAGTTTCAGACCCTTATCTCCATACGCCTGGACCACGTAGTCCACGTCCTCTGCCGTGTAGTCTTGCTTTCCATATCTGAACACCGGCTCGTGCTCTAGAAAATCGTCCAGCAAATCTTCGTCGGAGGCTATTCCTTGGGAATCTTCCAGCCCGATTTCGCCCAAACGCCCCTCTGCCTTGAGGCGCTCTAACGCTTCCTTTCCCTTGCTCTCGATTGTCTGGTGGTTGAACTCCTCATAAAATTCGTTCTCTTCCTGGATGTTGTAGTAGTCCTCCATCTTGAGGCCGCCGTAGCGGTTTAATTGAGTTTCGGACAGCTCCCGTTGAATTCTTTCTCTGGTATATCCAACAGGCTTTTTCCCGGAAAGTTTAATCCATGTCTTGTCGATAAAGTCTCCGCTAAAATCCTGCCCCCCAAATGCTCTTGAGGGGATAACCCTTGTCCCACTATCTAACGCATTGCTCCAGCGTCCATCCCCATATACTGCCCAAATTGCGCGCCGGTAGAGCGTGTCCTTCGTGTATCTCGTCGGGCGTGCCAACTCCGCCTCGCGCTCCAGGTTAAACTTGGCGCTGTTTATGGCGTCTTTCAAGACAGGCAAGGAGTTCTCACCCCAGGTTTCCCTGGTAAAGTCGGAGATCTTCTGGTCGCGCCTCTTGGCTCCACGCTCGCCAAGGTAGACGGGGCGCAATGCCCGCGTCATTTCCTCGCTCAACCATTTCGGCGTTTCGTCGGAATCGCTTTCAAGCCACGCGGAAATGCGGCGGATTGCGACTTGCCGCAAATCCTCCTGCCGTGCGAAATATGCCTGTTTCCCAAAATCGATTGCAAGGGAGGCGGAATCCACCCTTACGCCCTGTTCCGCCAGCGCGCGCTGAATGGCCTGTGCGGTGCGGTTCCAGTTCTTGTTGCCTTCACTCCGCTCGTCGTTCTGGAACTTCCTGTCCCCCTCGAAGAAATGCTTGGGGGCGAAATTCTCGATAACGGGCTTCAGCATTGCTACGATTGCGTCGATCTGCTCTCTGGAATAGAACGCCTCCAGGCGTTTGATCCGCCGCTGGCCCTCGCCCTTGTTGGCGTAGTCCATGTTCCTAGTCGAGAAACGCACGCCTTCAGCGTCTGCGGGGCGCGTAGTGGTGGCCCCCATCCAGCGTGCAAGGCGCTCCAGGTTCCCACGGACGTCGGCGTATTCGTCGCCAGCCAGCCGGCGGGTTGCCTCCGTCAGGAAATCGCGGATTGCCACTGCGGCGTTCCGGTCTCCATCCAGCCGGGAAAGCATGCGCCCTGCGGTTTCGGCGTCGCGCATTTCGCGGGAAAACTCGTCTGCCACGATCTCCTGCCCCTCGTCGGTCAGGATGTCGGCTTGAGCGTTCTGGCGTCCTGCCTCCTCCATGACTGCCGCGGAAATCGTGCGGTATTGCTCCGGGCGGGAAGAGGCAAGCCAGTGCAGCATCTCGTGGAGGAACGCGGAAAGGTGGTCCGCTCCAGGGGAAAGAACAACGGTTCCGTCCTGCTCCTGGAACCATCCGTTAACGCCGCGGGTTTTCTGGAATTCCTCGGCGGAAATGCCCTGCCGGGCGGCGGCCTCTGCAACGGCGGCGGCGTATTCCTCGGAAGAGGCTCGTCTCCAGTTCACGCCGGCGGCCTTTGCCATCTGGTCAATCTCGGAAAGCTCCTTTTCGTTGAAACCGTTCACGAACTCACGGACTGCGGCGTCGCCGTCTCCGCTTCGCGCCTTGTCCAGCGCTCTTCCGGCAAGGGTAAGAATATCCTGGTCGGAAAGGACCGCCCCGGCAAACGGGGAACGTCCAAGGGACTGCCGGAAAGCCTGCATCGCCTTCCGGAACGCTCCGGGGGCTTTCTTGCCTTCGGCGGTGGCGTCGATCATCCAGCGCGTCACCGCGTCGATCCGGTCGGCGTCTGTCATGCCTCCGCCGGGCCTTGCGGAATCCTCGCGCATGCCGTCGGCAATCTTCCGCATTTCCGGGTCGTCCTCCATTGCGGCGTATGCCTTGAGCATGACGTCCCCGTATTGACTGCCCAGCACCTCCTGCAATCCGCGTTCCATAAGGGAACGGGAAAGCATGATGTTCGGGACCTGTGAGGGGGAAACAAGGTTGGCGTTGATCCACACGCCATTGTCCAGCGGGGCCCAGCGGGGCACGGTCTCTCCGCCGCCGTTCTCGGTAACAAAAGCACGGACCTCCGCGGGAATTGTATTCCAGGATACATCGCCCTGCGCCACGTCCACGCGGAAACCCTCCGGGACTCCGGCACGCTTCGCAAAAGCAGTGGCGGTCTGGAAAGTCTCTTCGGGGTCGTGGGGGAGCTTCGCCAGCATTTCGGCGGCCGCCATGCGCGCCTCCATGTCCATGCGTGCACGCACTCCGCGGTCGGTAAGGTCGCTGCGCTTCGCCAGACTGGAGAGCCACTCCCGGGTGCCGACTTCAACGGGGTCGGCGTCCTGCCCATAAACTCCTTCGGGGTCGGAGAACGAATAGTCGTCAGCGCGCTTCATCTCCCAGGCAAACTGCCCGATGATGTTGCGTTTACGCTCCTCAAGCCTCACAAGCTCCACGCCCATGTCGCAAGTCTTCACGCCGTCCAGGATCCGGTTCGCGTGATCCAGCATTGAGCACTCGTCCTCTGACAGGTTGCCGGCTCGGGTCAATGCCTCCTTGATGTTGCGCGCATAGGGGATTGCCTCGTTCACAAGCTTCTGCCCTCTGTAGATTCTGCCGGCGGTAATGGAGCCGGTAAGCCCTCCAAGGGCTCCACCCACAAGGGCGGATTCCGGGACGCCCTGCATCAGGATCGCCAGACGCTCCTCGCCAGTCAGCAACGCGGGGTCGCCGTGCACTCCCGTGCAAATGTCGGTGAAATTCTCCAGGAGCTGTTCCGCGCCTTCCTGCCCGGCTTCCACGGGAAAGCCCTTTACAATGTGTTTAATGGATTCCTTAAAGGCTCCGCGGACGGCCGCCTTGCCGGGTCCGAACATCTTGCCAACCGCCCATTCTCCCGCCATCCACTGCAAGCCGCCATTAATCGCGGCGGTGGACAAAAGGTTGGCGGCGGTCTTGCCGGCTCCCATCTCCTCGGTTTTGCCCTCGTATCGCAGGTCGGCATACTTGCCGGCGGCGGATTCCGCGCCGGATTCCAGCGCGGAGCCCAGAGGGCCAGTGAACACGGCAAGCGCTGTGCGGTATGCCTGCGTGGGGGCTTCCGACAAAACCGACATTGCAAGGTTGGACGCGAAACCGTCCCAATGCTTGTACCATTCGGGGTCGGTCACATAACCTTCCCTGTTCTCCGCCAGCCACTGGTCGTTGCCGGAAACCTCGCGTGCAAAACCGTCCAGGATCCCCTTTGCTGTGTCCTCGGAGATTGCGCCAATTGTCTCTGCCGCCTTCGTGCCCAGCGCAACAGCGCCCGCCACGGGCTTGTAAATCGCCGTAGCCGCCTTCTGCGCTCCGGCTACTGCCGCGTTTTCCAACCGTTCAAGCCCGGTCGGTTCCTCGGGGGCATACAGGGATTTGAGGCGGTCAAAATAGCGCAGCGCGTTGTTGGTCTTCTTGTTCGCCATGCCGCCATAGTAGCCCGGAAGAGTCTCGGAAGGCTTGCCGCCTTCCTGCTCCAGCAGGCGTCCGCAAGTCTCCTCCGCCAGCTCCTCGCATTGGGAAAGGGATAATCCGCGCAACGGGCCGACGTTGGAGAGATACGCATACACGCCGTACTCCTTCTGGATCTCCTCCAGCGGGCGCCCCGTGTCCTTCGCCTTTCCCCGTGCCAGCTCATCAATGACGCGCCGGTCTTCCTTTGGCACGAACGCGTACGGATCCCTGCCGGAGAAGATGTCGCGCATGCTGTCGGCGTTCAGGCGCGGCGCGCTTTGGGAAAGCTTCTGGAATTCGCGCTGGGGGACGGGGCGCGTGCTAAACTGATTTCTCCAGGATTCGCCGGGCGCGGCGTCGGGATCCTTGCTAAAAGCAAAACCCTTCGGGCGGACAATGTACGGTCTAGGCATTCGCGTTCCCTCCTCTGTCTATCTCTTCCTGCTGTTTTTCGCCGCGGGGGCAGCAACCCTCGTGCGCTCGTTTGCCGCGTCGATCACCTGGTCCAATGTCACCTTCTCCATTACGGCCTTCTGTTTTGCGACTTCCTCGTCGACGTCCTTCTTGGTAAGTCCCGGGGTCGAGTTGATCCACGCGGTCATGCGC
>CAVGTF010000143.1:0-4533 GCA_963632245.1 Anaerovoracaceae bacterium | reverse complement strand
ATCTAGCACAGCGCTTCGAGAAACGCTTCGGCCACCCCGCCGAAATCCTCGCGCGCGCCCCCGGACGGCTGGAGATCCTGGGAAACCACACCGACTACAATCAGGGGACCGTCCTCTCTGTGGCCATTGACCGGCATGCCTTCATCGCCTGCGCAAAGAATCCGGAGGCGCAGGACGGCATGGCCTGCCGTCTCTACGACGTGAAGGGCTCCTCCGCCCGGGAATTCCGCCTGGATGCGCTGGACCGCAAGCGTGACCGTGACTGGGCCAACTACATCAAGGGCATCGTTTGCGAATTCAATGCCCTGGGCTACGCGGTGCCCGCCTTCGACATGCTGGTCTCCGGCGACGTGCCGCTCTCCGCGGGCATGAGCAGCTCCGCCGCCCTGGAGATGGCGGTGGTCAAGGCGCTGGATGCCCTCTGCGGCACCGAGCTGGACTGGCTCGCCATGGCAAAGATCGGCCAGGGCAGCGAAAACAACTACGTGGGCGCAAACACCGGCCTCATGGACCAGATCAGCTCCCTCATGGGCCAGAAGGGACACCTGATTCTCTCCGATTTCCGGAGCCTGCAGGTCTCCCGCGTCCCCGTGCCCGCCGGCACTGCATTCGTGGTGGCGAACTCCAACGTCAAGCATAACCTGACCACCGAATACAACGAACGGCGGCAGGCCTGCGAGGACGCCGCACGGATCCTGGGAGTGCCCGCCCTGCGGGACCTGACTCTGGAGCAGCTGGAGACCGGCAAAAGCCGTCTCTCGGATGTGGTCTATCGCCGCGCATTGCATGTGGTCGGCGAGATCAGCCGCGTCGCCGAGGGCAGTGCCTGCCTGGAGAAGGGCGATCTGGCGGCTTTCGGCCGTCTCATGAGCCAGTCCCACCTCTCCAGCATGAAGAACTTCGAGAACAGCTGTCCCGAGCTGGACACGCTGGTGAAGATCGGACAGGGCCTCCCGGGTTTCCTGGGCGCACGGCTCTCCGGCGGCGGCTTCGGCGGCATCACGGTGCATCTGGTGGAGGCCGGCAAGGCGTCGGCCTACGGCAAGGCGCTGGAGGAGGAGTATCTCCGCCGCACGGGAAAGCAGACCCAGTCCATGATCCTTTGTGCCGATGACGGCGCGCAAGCCGAACGGCTCTAGCGCCCATTCATCGGCAGCCCCTTTCAAGCAAAACCATCATCCCAACGCGAACATGTTCGAATCCCTAACCGACAAACTCCATTCCGCCTTCCGAAAGCTCACCGGAAACGCCCAGCTCTCGGAGAAGAACATCTCCGAGGCCATGGAGGAGGTGCGCACCGCGCTGCTCTCTGCGGACGTGAACTACGAGGTGGCAGATGCCTTCGTGAAGCAGACCACCCAGGAGTGCTTGGGCGCCGACGTGTTGCAGAGCGTCACTCCCGGCCAGCAGGCCATCAAGGTAGTCTACGACAAACTCACCGAGCTCATGGGCACCGAGGAATCCCCGCTGGACCTGACTCCCGCACCCGATGGCTCCCCCGTGGTCATCATGCTCTGCGGTCTCAACGGTAATGGTAAGACCACCACCACCGCAAAGCTGGCAAATCTCCTCCAGAAGAAATACAAGAAGCGCGCACTGCTGGCCGCCTGCGACCTGACGCGTCCCGCCGCTATCGACCAGCTGGAGGTCCTGGGACAATCCCTCTCGCTGCCCGTCTTCACCGACCGCAATAGCCACGATGTGGTGGCCACCGCAAAAGCCGCCGTGGAAGCAGCCAAGTCGAAGCAGTGCCCCGTGGTCCTGCTGGATACCGCAGGCCGCCTGCAGATTGACGAGCCGCTGGTGCAGGAGCTGGTGCGCGTGAAGGAAGCCGTCCATCCCCGCGAAATCCTGCTGGTTGCCGATGGTGCGCTGGGACAGGAGGCGGTCTCCGTGGCGCGGCACTTCGACCAGGCGCTGGACATCACCGGCATCATCCTGACCAAGCTGGATGGCGATGCCCGCGGCGGCGCGGCGCTCTCCATGCGCCAGACCACCGGCAAGCCCATCAAGTTCGTGGCCACCGGCGAGCAGACGGTAGATCTGGAGAGCTTCCACCCCGACCGCATGGCGTCCCGCATCCTGGGCATGGGCGATATCCTGACCCTGGTGGAGCGCGCGCAGACCGAATTTGAGGAGAACGAGGCGCGGAAGCTGGAAGAGAAGGTGCGCAATGCCACCTTCGATTTCGAGGACTTCCTGAAGCAGCTGGAGCGCATCCAGAAGATGGGCGGTTTCATGTCGCTGTTGAAGTTCCTGCCCGGCATGAACAATCTGCCGCCTGAAATGCTGGACGAAAAGACCTTCCGGCACACCCGGGGCATCATCCACTCCATGACCCCCGAGGAGCGCCGACTCCCCGAGACCATCAATGCCAGCCGCCGGAGCCGCATCGCGAAGGGCTCCGCCTCCACCCCCCAGGAGGTCACCGAACAGATCCGCCTCTTCATGAAGATGCGCGAGATGATGTCGCAGATGAGCCGCGGCGGCGCGGCCTCCATGATGGGCGCCCTCATGGGCGGCGGCGGCGCTCTGGCCAATATGGCCGGGATGCTCCAGGGATCCTCGAACTTCGGCGCCCCCTCCGCCGGATACGCGCAGAACGGCATCTCCCACCAGGACGCCGTCTCCCGCGCCCGCGAGAAGGCGAAGAAGGAGGCCAAGCGCAAGCAGGAAAAGGCCGCCCGAAAGAAGAACCGGAAACACTAGACAATTTTTTCCCACGCCGCCCCGCTTCCCGAAAACCACAGGACACGGGGCGTCTCAGACTACAAGGCGGACACCACACAGCTCCCTCCGCCACAATCCCAAACCCTTCACCCAGAACGCCGGACCACTCCCATGAGACGACACGCGCGCTACGCAAAAATCCAGGCCTCACTCCTGCCGATGCTCTGCGCACTGCTGATGGCACTGCTGGCGGGTGCCTGCCAGCGCCTGAGCCCCGATGCGGAGCTGGAGGGCGTCCTGGAGTCCCGGAATCGTCCGGAGCGCCCGCGCCTGGAGCAGGAGGAACGCCAGCGCGCCCTGGAAGCGCAGGTCCGGCGGCGTTTTGCGCTGGTACGGGATCTGATTAGCGCCCGGAAATTCGACCTTGCGGACCAGATGCTCGCCACCCTGGATGCCCTCACCGAGCACGCCGACGAAATCCGCGACTTGCGGCGGCTGAATTCGCTGGCGCGGAGCATGGGCGTCAACGAGACCGCGCTTGCCATCAACAACCAGCTGGCGCTCAATGAGGCGGCGGATCTGCAGCTGGTCCCGGAGACCTACGGCACCACGGTGAATATCACACCGGACCTGGAGCCCGAATTCATTCCCATGGGCAAGCTGGAGGAGATGCTGAACCAGAAGATCTCCCTGAAGGTCAACAATATGCCCCTCTCCTCCCTGGCACAGCAGCTCCAGGAGCTGGACGAGCTCAATATCGCCGACTCCCTGAACATCATCTTCAGCGACGAGGCCGTCCAGAACAAGACCTTCTCCTGCAATTTCCGCGATGTCCCCCTCTATGAGGTCTTCGCATACATCTCCAAGAATCTGGGCGTCTCCTTCAGCGTCTCCGACCACCTGATCTGGGTCAATCCCGCACCCGCCAGCAGCGGATACCACCTGGAGACCCGCGTGATCCATCTTCGCCACGGCATCGTGCCGAAGGTCCCCGAGGGCCTGGGCGTCTCCGGACAGACCGCCTTCGCCTCCTCCCCCGAGGAGGACACCGATCTGGCCGACGCCCTGAAGAAGTTCTACGAGGGATGCGTCACCGGCGGCAGCTACTCACACTATCCAAACCGGAATCTCCTCATCGTAACCGATACCCGCGAACGACTCCGGCAGCTGGAACGGCTCATCCACGAACTGGACAAGCCGCCCCTGCAGGCCGTCATCGAAGCGCGCTTCATCACCATCAGCGAGAGCGACCTGCGGGATGTGGGCGTGGAGTTCACCAAGGCAAATGGCGGCAAGACCGGCAGCGACATCACGCCCTCCAACCAGGAGAACGCGAATGTCTCCAATTTCTTCAGCGAGCTGGGCGCCCTCAAGAGCCAGAATGCCGAGGGCGTGGCATCCATGACCATCAGCGGAATCCTGGGAAATCGCTCCTACGATCTGCTCCTCTCCGCCATCCAGAGCAAATCCAGCTCCGTGGTGGTCTCTGCTCCCCGCGTCACTACCCTCAATAACCGCACCGCGCGCATCCGAAAGGGCGATAAGGTCTACTACTTCGAGGAATACACGGTGCAGGCCATCGACCAGGGTGACGAGGGCACCAACCAGGTCTTGGTGCCCCGAGGAAAGCCCGCCACTCTCCAGCTGGGAATCACCGTGGATGTGAAGGCAAATATCGGCAACGACATGAAGACCATCCTGCTGGCCCTCAAGCCCGAAATCATCAACCTGGTCCAGTGGGAAGACTACACTTCCACCGCCAGCGATACCAGCAGCGACGGAAAGACCACCAACGACTACGTCACCAACGTGAAGCTCCCCCGCACCCACGAACAAGGAGTCTCTACCAGCGTCTCCATCAAC
>CAVGTF010000142.1:2917-4637 GCA_963632245.1 Anaerovoracaceae bacterium | reverse complement strand
AGGAAGGAGGAAGGAGGAAGGAGGAAGTTAGGCCAGGGTTTCGCAGGCGAAACCCCGCGCCAGAATCTACCGGCGCGTGCGCTAAGCGCGCCCATATTGGCGCGCAGTACCGCCGATTTAGGCGGAAGGGCGCCTGCGGCACCTTATAAACCTTCTACCTACTATCTTCTCCCTGCTACCTTGCCATGGCGGGGGTTCGGGGGCTTAGAAACAGCGCGGATCCTGGTAGGGGAAGTTCTCTGGAAGATTACCAAAGGACGGAGGGGCTATGCCCCCCGGACCCCCCGAATACTTTTGGACAGCGATGACTCTTGGAAGCTCCAAAGGTAGCAGAACACGGTAACTGGTACCGCCGCCTTGCGCGGCGGAAGAGCGCCTGCGGCACCTTGCAAACTAATCACTAGCCGCTAATTGCTAAGTACTTAGCTGGCGCTTTACGCGCCGCTCCAGGTGCGATATTCTTCTGGGAGGAGGGAATCGAAGCGCTGATGTTGTTTTGCGCGATATTCTTTGGTGAGGGGCTTTCGTGCGGGATAGAGTCTTTCGCCGTCGATGATCGCGATTTCGCCATCGGGGCAGAGGAAGAAGTGTTCTGGTTTGCAGTCGATGCGCCAATCCAGCGGGGTCTCCTGGATGCGATCGAGGGTCTGGTGTGCCTTCCGGAGGGCATCCAGCTTCTGCTCCTTGGTGAGCGTCGTGTCCTCGGGGAGGTGATCCATGGGAATGCCCTTCACTTCCAATTCCAGCATGGCGCCGCGACGCGGAAGCAGCCAGGGATTGTGCCGGACGCAAGCCAGGATCTCGGGAGTCCGGAAGCCGTGTTTCCGGGCGTTGTTCAATAATGCGGCCTCCCGTTCGGTATTCGTCATCGGGAGATGAAAATGGAGAAGATACCGGAAGATCGCGGCGGGCTTGGTATAGAAGTCCTGTTTCAGGAAGAGTCGTCGTCCGTCATCGAGGGTGATCATGAAGGTAGCGCCGCGGGTATGCCGGCTGACGCAGTGCTCGTTGGTGAACTCCAGAAGCGCCTGTGGGGTGTCCAGATGGAGCTCCTTCAGCAACTCCGCATACTCAGGATGGATATCCAGCTTCATAGCAATCGCTCGATTTGAGAGAAGAAGGTATTCCGTTTAGAGACGAAAAAAGCCCGCCGGGTGAGAAGTCCCGACGGGCTTGCAAAATGGTCGGGGTGAGAGGATTCGAACCTCCGACTTTCACGTCCCGAACGTGACGCTCTAACCAGGCTGAGCCACACCCCGTTTATCTATTTGGAAATCGGTGTAATGTAGTGATTTTCCGTCGTTCTTCAACCCGCACGGGGCATTTCGCCAAATGCCGCGGCGTCTCTTCTGGAGACAGGAAACGCCCCGCTGGCAGTGAAAGCCGACGGGGCGCGTGTCATGCAAGCCCATGTCGTCCGCGGCGTAAAGACGCCGCGAACACGCGAGATGCAGTCTTGTTTATGCCTTCCGGAGCTGTGCGGCCTGCTCGTTCTTGTCCTGGAGGGACTTTTTGTGCCAGCGCTTGATGAACGCGGTGGAGAGCAGGAGGCTGGAGAAGGTACCGCAGCACAGACCGAAGAGCATGACCAGTGCGAAGTCCAGGATCGCGCCGCCGCCGAAGATGATGAGGGCGAAGACCGCGAAGAGGGTGGTCAGGGTGGTCAGAGCGGTTCGGGAGAGTGTCGCGTTGATGGCGTGGTTGATGAGCTGGGTGTAGG
>CAVGTF010000142.1:0-2907 GCA_963632245.1 Anaerovoracaceae bacterium | reverse complement strand
GTGTAGGTCAGCTCGGGGTGGTCTTCGGCGTCGCTACGGACGCGGTCGAAGATCACGATGGTGTTATTGAGGGAGTATCCGATGATGGTCAGGAAACCGGCGACGGTAGTCAGGGAGAGCTGTCCCTGGCAGATTAGGAAGAAGATACCGGCGGAAACGATGACGTCATGGATAACGGCGACCACGGCGGCCACACCGTACATCCACTGGAAGCGGAATGCCAGGTAGAGGCATGCCAGTGCGAAGGAGAAGAGACCGGCGCGGAGGGCGTCGTTGCGGAAGCGTGCACCGACGGAGGGTCCAACCTGGTAGATGGAGGCCTGGGTGAGCTTGCACTCGGGGAAGGCCACATCCAGCTCCTGGCTGAAGACATCGGGCGTCACGCCCTCGTTCAGCTTGGAGACCACGATCTCCAGCTCGGTATTGCCGGACTGACCGCGCTTGTAACCGACCTTGGTATTGCTGTAGCCCTTCTTCTCCAAATACTGACGGACTGCGGCCACCTCGGGATCCACGCCGTCGCAAGAGTAAGTGAGCTGGACGCCACCGGCGAAGTCGATGCCCATCAGGTTGCCCTTGGCGCCACGCCAGAAAGAACCCACCAGGGAGATCACCACCAGGGTGATGGAGAGGATCACGGCGGGCTTCATGAGCTTCACGAAATCGAAATTGGAGTTGTGGAGGCACTTGATCTCGCGCATGGAGATGGACTTCAGCCAGTTGTTGTGGGTGAAGAGATCGAAGATTGCGCGGGTCATGAAGAGTGCGGTGAACATGGATGCCATGACACCGAATGCCAGCGTGACGGCGAAGCCCTGGACGGTACCGGAGCCGTAGATATAGAGCATCCAGCAGGTGAGCAGAGTGGTCAAGTTGGAGTCGAAGATGGCTCCGAAGGCGCCGGAGTAACCGGCGGCGATGGAGTTGGCAACGGAGCCGCCCTTGTCCATCTCCTCGCGCATGTGCTCGAAGATCAGCACGTTGGCGTCAACAGCCATACCCACGGTCAGGATCATACCGGCGATACCAGGCATGGTAATGGTGGCCTTGAGGATGGCCATGGTCCCCAGCACCAGGATGATGTTAACGATCAGGGCGATATCGGCGACCAGTCCGCAGAAGCGGTAGTAGAAGACCATGAAGAGGAGCACCACGATGGTGCCCACCAGACCGGCCAGCAGTCCGGAGTGGATGGAGTCGGCGCCCAGGGTGGGCTCGGTGCCGAACTCGGAGGAGATGTCGATGGAGACCGGCAGGTTACCGGAGGAGATCACACCCGCCAGACGCTTGGCTTCCTCAACGGAGAAGTTGCCGGTGATCTGGGCGCTGCCGCCAGTGATGGCGCCATTGATGACAGGAGCAGAATAGCAGGTGTCGTCCAGCACAATGGCCAGGCAACGGCCCACATTGGCGCCGGTCACTTCGCCGAAAGCCACCGCGCCGCGCTCATTGAAGGACATGGAGATCAGCCAGCGGCCGAATTCGTCGATGGTGGCGAAGGCGGACTTGATGTCTTCGCCGCGGACGGGAGCGGGGGTGCGCTCCAGGAAGACGGTGCGGGAGACCTCCTCGCCGTTGCGCTCCTCGACGATCTCCTTGCGGATCACGTCAGCGGGAGTCACGAAGTTGGGGTCCGCCTCATACTGCTGGACCAGCTGGTCGCTGTTCTGGGCAACCAGGAAGAACTGGAGCTTCGCGGCGTCACGGATGGTGGCGCGCACGCCGGTCTTGTCACCCTCGTCCACGGAGGGCATGCGGATGGAGACATCGGTGGCGGTGATCGCCTTCAGCTCGGGCTCGGTGACGCCGGTCTTGTCGAGACGATTGCGGAGGATCTCGAGGATCTGGTCACGGACGGTCTCGGGCTGGGTCTCAGAGGGAAGCTTGCTCTGGTCGAAGGAGATGATGAACTCGGTTCCGCCCTGGAGGTCGAGACCCAGGTGGAGCTTGCCGGCAGTGGCATTGCGCAGGAAGCGCAGGACGGTCTTGTTGTTGGGCGCCTTGGTGTGGGGGACCTCCACGAAATTCGCCAGGCGGATTCCGCGATGAGTTGCGTAATCGCCGCGAGCGGCGGTCTCCAGCAACTTGTATCCGGAGTAGGAGGGCTCGTCAGCAGGCAGGGGATTGCCATCGAAGTCCTTCTTCTGCTTGAAATTCTCGATGCGGCGATTCAGCTCGGCCCACTCGGTGAGCGCCTGCTCGGCGGTGATGCCAGTGGCGGCCAGGGTGTCCTGGAGCTCCTCAGAGACCTTCGCGTAATCCTTGGACTCGGTGGACTCCAGCTTCTTCTCCAATTCGCCCGCCTTCTGGACCTTCTTCTGCAGGACCGCCACGCCCTTGGCGGCGCGACGCTGGAATTCCGTCAGGAAGTCCTTGTCCTTCATGGGGAAGATGGAGAGTCCCCAGCCGAGGACAATGGCCAGGATGATCACCCAGCGGATAATCAGGGATTTTTTCATTATGCTGTTAAGGGAATGATATTGCTTTGGAAAGTGCTCGGAAACCGGAGGGATGCGTCAACGTGCGCTACTTCTTCTCCTCCTTCTCCTCCTGGCCAGGGAAGTCCTTCAGGATCTCCGCCACGGCGGCGCGGACGAAGTCCACCTGGTGTCCGTCTGCGAAAGAGACGCGGACGGTCTTTTCGGCGACGGCGGTGATGGTGCCGAGGGCGCCGCTGTTCATCATGACCTTGTCCCCCGCCTTCAGCTGACGGAGCATCTCCTGCAGCTGCTTCTGCTTCTTCTGCTGGGGGCGGATCATGAGGAAGTACATGAGTCCGAAGATGGGAATGAAGATAAGGAAGCTGCTCCATCCGCTTCCGGCGGGGGCGGGCTGTGCGGCGCCATTGGCGGCGGGCGCGGCGGCGGGGGCGGCCTCCTGGGCAAATATCAGTGCTTGGGACAGAAA
>CAVGTF010000141.1:0-4770 GCA_963632245.1 Anaerovoracaceae bacterium | reverse complement strand
GCCGCGGAACAGCGTCTGCGGCACCTTGTAAACTAGCCACTAGCCGCTAATTGCTAGGTACTTACATCTTGCGGGCGCAATCGCGCACGCTAAGGCGCCCGTAGAGTGGCGGCAAGGTGGCTCGTGCGTTACATTACGTAGTTTGCTTGTGCTGTCACCTTTTGCCGTAGCGATGTCGGCGGAGCCGCGCAGCGACCGCTTAACTAACCGCCAACCACTAGCGTCTAGCTACTAATTTTGTGTCTACGCGTGGTCGAATCCACAATATATCTGTCATGAATTGTCCTATTTCCTTCCATAAGATACGAATTTGGCTGGTATGCGTGGTGTGTTGTGTGGCGTTTGGGTTACGCGGCACCACGCTGCAGGTGTCCTTGAATTTTTTGCAGGGAGGGAGTCTGGAGGCCACGGTGGAGTTGTCGGTTCCTGTGGAGGCGGTGTCGGTCTTGCGTGCCTTGGATGGTGGCGCTGGTGGCGCTGTTTCTGCTTCCGGCAGTGATTTTCTGATGCCCTCGGAGGGCGCGTTGTTGAAGGCGATTGAGGGTCTTTCGGGTGTGGAATTGAAGGAGTGCCGGGTGTACGACCAGGGGAAGGTGAGTCGTCATCGGATCACGCTTTTTGCCAAGGACGCCCGCGTGTTGCTTTCCAGCGGATTGGTGGGGAAGGCGCTGCTTTCCTCGCCGTCGAAGGATCCCTCGCTGAATCTTCTGGAGGTGCCGCTACCGCTTCCCGGACAGTGGACGCCCCAGCGCGCACGCGCCGCGCGGCTGCTCCTGGAGTCCCTGGGCGGACTGGAGGTGCGGCTGTTGTTGCAGACCCCGAATCCGCTCCTGGAGACCACCGGCATCCAGGATACCCCCAGAAAATGCCACTGGGTCCTGGATTCCACACAGTGGTTCCAGGACACACTTCCGGAAATCCAGGCGTCTTGGCGGAACTGACGGCGCTGACGGCGCTGGCGCGCCATAAGTACTTAGCAATTAGCGGTTAGTGTCTAGTTTACAAGGTGCCGCAGGCGCTGTACCGTCGCTCTGAAGCCGCGGTACGGTACTGCTTGTTTAATTTTCCCCTAAATCATGTTCAATCGTTTCCAAACCAATCTCGTGTCTGCATTGGGGCGTCTTGAGGGCGAGGCGGTGCCGATGTTCTACGTGCACTGTGGGGCGGACTACGGGATGGCGGGGTTGTTTGATGAATTGCCGCGGGAGGTCTCGATTTCGGAGCTCTCGGGTGAAGAAGGCGGTTTGAATTTAGATGGCGAGGAGCCCCGGTTGTTGTTGGGGAGTGTGCAGGGTGTGCCGGTGATGGTGTCGGTGGGTGTCCGTCGTGTTGCGGAGGGCCGTGGGCATTTGCCGGCGCTTTTTCCCACGGCGTTAGCGGCGCGGTGGGGTGTTCGGAATCACCTCTTTTTGGATACCGCGGCCAGTCTTTCGCCGGAGTTCAAGGCGGGAAAATGGGGCATCCTAGCGGATTTTGCGAGCCATTTCGCCTTTTCGCCGCTGGAGGGCCTCCAGGGGATTTTGACGCATCCCTGGCCGGATCTCTCCGAGGCGCTGGACCAGGTCCAGAACTCCGAGCTGGTGAATGCCCTGGCGGAGTTCGGGGAGCCCCCGCGCTTCTGCACCGTCCATGGCGTGCCCGGCTTCCAGTTGCCCACGGAGGCGGAGGCGCAGCGCATCCGCGCGGACGGCGGCGACTTCCTCTGCCACGATTTAGTGCTACACTTGACGCTCGCCCATGCCTTCGGCTGCCGGGTCTCCGCGCTGGTGTTGGCGGGCGTGCAGCTCTTGCCGGGTCGGCGCAGTCGCTTCACCCGCGAGGACCTGCTGGAGACCGGGAAATTCTGTGCGAAGGCCTTGCGGCAGGGGTTGCGGAAGGCGATCCGCGAGATGGCGGATGCCGCGGATGGCTACGGCGAGAATGTGCTTCCTGAGACGGATGCCGATGAGCTGTTGCGGGAGAGCATCCGCCGGAGTGCCACGCGTTCTTCGCCCCTGAAGGCCTTCCTGAAGCGCTCCGAATAGGTCGATACCCCCTTTTTCATGAATTCGAACGAGAAGATGCTTGCGAATCGAGTCCATTCTTGGCTATTTGCGCTGGCGCTGGCGGCGCTTTTGGCGTGTCCCTGCGTGGTACACGGGGCGACGGAGGGCGATCCGGCGCGTCGTTTGTGGATGCGTGGCTACGAGTCCATGACGCAGGCCGACCAGTCCTACGGGAACAAGGCGGAGCTGACGGCATTGCGGGGATATGAGAAGGCGTTGGAGGTCTTTCTGGAGGTGCAGAACCGCTATCCCGACTGGAATGTGTCTTTGTTGCGCTACCGTGTGGACTACTGCCGGAAGCGGATTGAAGAGATCAAGGAGGCGAATCGTCAGAATCTGGAGTATTTGACGCGCGAGGAGCTCTTCCAGCGTGTGCGGGATGCCGAGAGTGAGAGCCGTGTGGGGAAAGAGCGGATTCAGGCATTGGAGAAGACCCTGGAGAAGGAACGTCAGTCTTTGGAGCGGGCCCGCGGCGAGGCCGCGCAGATGGCCACCGCAGAGGAGAATCTGAAGATCCTCAAGAAGGACCGCGAGACCCTCCTGGCACAGGTGCGCACCCTCTCCGCACAACTGGAGGACGCCAAGACCCGCCTCCAGCAGTCCGCTACGCCGGACCCGCGTCTGGCGCGCCTGGAGGAGCTTTCCGAGCAGCAGCGGCGCTCCCAGGAGGAACTGACCCGCGTGGGACGCCTCCTGGAACAGACCGCCGCCGCGCGGGACGAATTGCTATCCCAGAGCCAGCGGGATGCGCAGTGGCGTCGGGATGCCGAGTCCCGTGAGCGGGAGTTGCAGCGTGTGGCGGAGAGTGCGCGTCGTCAGCAGGAGAGTGCGGAGTTGGAGTTGCGGAAGGCGCAGGCGAGCCTGGAGTCCCTGGAGAATGCGAATCGCGAGCTCTCGAAGAATCGTCAGGAGAGTGCCCAGGGTGTCCAGAAGGAGCTGGAGGAGACCAGGAGCCAGCTGCGCGCCCGCGAGGACCAATTGCAGTCCGCGCAGATGGAGTTGCTTTCTGCGCAGCGGCGGTTGCGCCAGGCGGAGGACTCCGCGACGCGTCTGGGCGAGGAGCTCTCCCAGGAGCGCATTCGTTCCCGTACCAGCGCTGACGCCGTCTCCGACCAATTGCAGTCGGTGGGGCGTCTTCAGGCGGAACGCGCGGAGCTGTCGGACCAGGTGGAGCGCCAGAAGAGCGCGTTGGCGGCCAGCCAGGAGTTGCTGTCGGGACTGGAGGCCTCCAGCCGTCAGCGGGAGGAGGAGCTCACTGCCGCTAAGAGCCGTGTTGCGGAATTAGAGAAGGCGCTCTCTGGGGCGCGCGAGGAGTCCGCGCAGGCGAAGGAGTCGTTGCGGCAGATCCAGGAGGCATCCTCTGCCGCGGTGGGCATCCTGGCGAATGCGCGGGAGACCCAGCAGGAATCCGAGGAACTCCATCGCCGTCAGCAGGAGCAGGAGACGGAGTTGGGGACGCTGCGGGAGAAGCTGGATCAGTCCGAGAACGCCCGCGCGCGTCTGGAGGAGCAGCTGACGCGCCTGAGTGACGAGGGTCGTGCGCAGGATGCCGCAGTCTGGCAGGAGCGCGTCCAGGAGCTCCAGAAGTCCTTGGAGGAGTCCCAGAGCCGTCAGGCGGATTTGGAGGCGGCGCTGGTGCGTCGCAGTCAGGAGCAGCGCAGTTGGGAGCGTGAGTTGGAGGAGCTCCGGAAACAGCTCGCCGATGCCCAGAAGAATGGCGGCGGTAGTGCGGGCGGCAGTAGCGCTTCTGGGGATGGTGCTGTGGCGGCGGCGTCTTCCTCTTCCGTGTCGGTGCCTGTGGGGGCGTCGGCGGGTGTGCGTCCGGAGGTCGGCGTAGGGGAGGGCGGAATCTCCGCGTCGGACCAGGTGTTGATCCGTGGATTCCTGCGGCAGGCCTTGGAGGCGGAGCAGCAGGGCAAGCGCGAGGGCGCCCGCTGGAACTACCAGCAGGCGTTGCGTCTCCAGCCCGATAATTTCCTGGCATTGAAGCGACTGGGTCTCATGGCATCCGCCGATGGCAATGACGCCGAGGCCGCCGGATTCCTCTCTGCGGCACTCCGGAAGGACCCCGATGACGGCGAGGCGCTCCTGGCGCTGGGATTCGCGCAGCTGCAGCTCAAGCAACCCGAGTGGTCCCTGGCGACCCTCGCACGCGCCGCGGCACTTCTCCCCCGGGAAGGACGCACCGCGCGGCTTTTCGGCGAGGCGCTGGCATCCATGGGCTGGCGGGAGGCCGCCGCCATCCAGCTGAAGAAGGCCTTCGAGCTGGAAGAAAAGGACGGCGAGGCCGCCTTCAATCTGGCGATGTTGCAGCTCACCCGCGCCTCCGAACTCCAGCTGGAGGCGCGAAAGGATCTCCCAAATCGACAGGCTTTGGAGCGATTGGCCGATCAACTTCGAAAGGATGGTCTACAGTGGTACCAAAAGGCGGTCGCTCTCGGCATCCAAGAAGACCCACAGCTGGAAAAGGCGCTGATGCGGCCTACCGGCGCAGGCGCGCCGTAAGTACCTAGCAATTAGCGGCTAGTGGCTAGTTGCAAGGTGCTGCAGGCGCGCCGTAAGTACCTAGCAATTAGTGGCTAGTGGCTAGTTGCAAGGTGCCGCAGGCGCTGTTCCGCCTACCGGCGGTACGGTACCGCCCTCTTTGGCCTGTGTAAGGGCTTAAGGGGAGTGCGGGGGGCTTGCCCCCAGTCCTTTGGATACCCCCTGCCTAGTTTCTTCCGCC
>CAVGTF010000140.1:0-4808 GCA_963632245.1 Anaerovoracaceae bacterium | reverse complement strand
ACGGCAGCGACCGCAAGGACACCACCGGCAATAACGGCGGCAATGCTCCCAAGCCGCCCATGCAGCCCCCCAAAAATGGCTCCTCGCTGCCGCCCATGGCGCGCTGGCAGTATTTCTTCTGGCTGGCAATCCTAGTGCTGATCCCCGTTCTGGGATACACCCATTTGCGGGACCGCGACAAGGTCCGCGAGATCCCCCAGAGCACCTTCGAGACCCTGCTGGACCAGGGACTGGTCACTGCGGTCACCATCTCCGAATCCGGCTCCGGCGTCGTGACGCTCTCCGGTCAGACCAAGGGCGTGGACGCCATTGACGGCGGCGCACCCATGCGCTTCCGCTGCAAGGCGATCTACTCCCAGACCCTGGACTCCATGATCCGGGAACACTGCCCCGAATTCCGCGCGGAGTCCGAGGGGAGTTCCTTCACGCAGCTGCTCTTCATGCTGCTGCCCACCGTCCTCCTCATCGCATTCTTCTACTTCCTCTTCGTCAAGCAGATGCGCGGAAGCGGCGGCGCCATGGACTTCGGGAAGTCCCGTGCGCGCCGACAAGGTCCCGACGAAAAGGCGCCGGTCACCTTCAAGGATGTGGCGGGCTGCGACGAGGCCAAGGAGGACATGCAGGAGCTGGTGGACTACCTGAAGGACCCCGCGTCCTTCAGCCGCCTGGGCGGCCGAATCCCCCGCGGCGTGCTGCTCTCCGGCCCTCCCGGAACCGGCAAGACCCTTCTGGCAAAGGCAATCGCCGGCGAAGCCGGAGTGCCCTTCTACTCCATCTCCGGCTCCGATTTCGTGGAAATGTTCGTCGGCGTGGGCGCCGCCCGCGTCAGAAATATGTTCGAGGAGGCCAAAAAGGACGCACCCTGTCTCATCTTCATTGACGAAATCGACGCCGTGGGACGCTCCCGCTTCAGCGGCATCGGCGGCGGACACGACGAGCGCGAACAAACCCTCAATGCCCTGCTGGTGGAAATGGACGGCTTCCAGGCCAACCAGGGAATCATCGTCATCGCCGCCACAAACCGCCCCGATGTCCTGGATCCCGCGCTGCTGCGTCCCGGACGCTTCGACCGGCAGATCACCGTGGATCTCCCCGATCTGCGGGGCCGCGTGGCCATCCTGAAGGTCCATGCCAAGAAGACCCGCCTGGCCGACGACGTGGATCTGCGCATCATCGCCCGCGGCACCCCCGGCTTCTCCGGCGCTGATCTTGAGAATGTGATCAACGAGGCCGCGCTCTTGGCAACCCGCCAAAAGCACGACGCAGTGACCATGGCGGATCTGGAGGAAGCGCGCGACAAGGTGCGCTGGGGCCGCGAGCGCCGCAGCCACAAGATGGACCAGAAGAGCCGCCGGCTCACTGCATTCCACGAAGCCGGTCACGCGCTGGTGGGGCTCTGCTGCCCCGACGCAATGCCCCTCCACAAGATCACCATCATCCCCCGCGGACCCGCTCTGGGCGCCACCATGACCCTCCCCAAGAACGACGAGAATACCGTCTCCAAACGACAAATTCTCGACATGATCGCAGTCTGCTTCGGCGGACGCACCGCCGAGGAGCTGGTCATGGACGACATCTCCACCGGCGCCTCCCAGGACATCCGCCAGGCCACCGAGCTGGCCAAGAAGATGATCTGCCAGTGGGGAATGTCCGAACGCCTGGGTCTGATCAACTATGGCGGCCGCGAGGAGCATCTCTTCCTGGGCCGTGAGGTCACGCGCTCCGAGGACTTCTCCCCCGAGACCGCCCGTGAAATCGACATGGAGATCCGCCGGATCGTGGACGAGCAGAAGAAGCGCGCCACCGAAATCCTCACCACCCATCGCGCAGAACTGGACAAGCTGGCAAACGCCCTCCTGGAACAGGAGACCCTCACCGCCAAACAGGTCTACGATCTCCTCGGATGGCCCGCCCCACAGGACGACCAGGAGGAAGAGGCGCCGCAGGACGACGACACCGATGCCCCCGCCGAACTGGCGGAGCTCCGCGATGCCCTGAAGGCGAAGGACGACGAAAAGGCGTCTGGCGAGACCGAAGAGCCGGCGAAGGAAGAGGACGCCCCCGCGGCACCAAAGGAATCCTCCCCCGAGGAAGAAGAGAAGTAGCCGCTACGGCGGAGAATTCCACCACCATGACAAAGACCTGCCGTCGCATTCTTCTCCACGCGCTGCCCGCGGTGGCGATCATGGCCGCCCTGGCATTCGTCCTCCACCGGAATCTCCCCGAGGGCGAGCCCCTGCCCTCCCAGGATGTCCTGCAGCCCGATCTGGCCTTCCGACAATACGACTTCCTCACCAGCGTCTTCAATACGGACTGCCGGATTGTCCTCTTCGGAAATCGTCCCCAGACCCACCAGACATACCGGCGCTGTTCCGAGATGCTCTTCGAGCTCCATAATGCCCTGAATGCCTTCGATGTCAAGAGCGAGATCTCGAAGCTCAACCAGGCATCTGCGGGCACGGCGGTAGAGGTCTCCGAGGAATTCTGGCGGATTCTGCTGATTGCCCGGGATGCCTACCAGGAGACCGACGGCGTCTTCGATGTCACCATCGGACCCCTCATGCACTTCTGGCGCACGGTGGCGGAGTCCCCAGAGCGTCCGAAATTCCAGGGCGAGGCGCTGGAGCGCTCTTTGGCGGCGGTGAAGGAGCACGTGGGCTTCGAGCTGCTGACCCTCGATGAAGAAAAACACACCGTGACCAAGCAGCGCACGGGCATCCAGGTGGACTTTGGCGGGCTGGCGAAGGGCTATGCCTTGGATCGCCTCCAGGAGATCCTGAAGGAAGAGGGCGTGGAATACTACTACCTCAGCCTGGGCGGAAACACCTGCCAGAAGCTCCCGCCCGATCACCCATACCGCAATCGCTGCGTGCTGGCCGACATGCGCCCCAAACACCTGGGACAGGATCTCTGCACGCTGGATGGCATGGACGGACAGTGCCTGGGCACCAGCTCCAACTCCCTGCGCCCCATCTCCACCTACTCCGATTCCCCGCTGGGACACATCCTGGATCCCGCATCCGGACACGTCAGCCAGGGGACCTACGCCTCCGTCACCGCAATCTGCACCTCCGGCTGGCGCTCGGACGCCTACTCCACTGCGGTCTTTGTGGGCGGCGAGCCACTGGCACAGAAGCTCCTCCAGGAGAAAAAGGCCACCGCTTTCGTCTTCGTCAATGCCGCCGATAACGACGCACAGACCGCGAAGCCCATTATCCTGGGAGAAGCCACCATCCTCCCCTAGACAAGAAAGGCAACACCCGCCTCCCAATCATTCCCCCTTTTCCGCCTTCCGCATAAAAAGTCCATGCTGCCCTTTCTTGCCCAGAATTTCCTGACGCGCCTCTGGGGGCCCTTCCGGCTGCTGGAGTCCAGGATGGTCCTCATCTTCCTGGGTGCCGCCGGATGCACCCTGCTCACCTGGATTCTCCTGCCACGACTCTGGGACCACCTTCCCCACGACCGCGGAAAGGCGCTGGTGAAAGAGGGCGCGCTCTCCCGCGGAAAGCCCACCGGCGCCGGTCTGCTGCTGGTGATCTTCACTCTCTTCTGCGCGGAGCTGGTCATGCCGCTCTATGGCGAATACCACCTCATTAACGCCACGCTGCTGGCAATCATGGCAACCGGATACTTGGATGACCGGAGCACCAAGGAGTGGGGACAGCTGAAGAAGGGCCTCCTGGACTACGCCATCGCCCTGGCCGCCACCGCGGCACTGGCACACTGGCAGGGCACCGCAGTGTGGTTCCCCTTCGTGAAGGGTCCTCTCCCCGGCGGCGCCTTCGCTCTCCCACTTTGGGTCTATATCCCACTGGGAAGCGCATTCCTCTGGCTCATGATCAATGTGGTCAATTGCTCCGACGGCGTGGACGGCGTGGCGGGATCCCTGCTCCTCTATGGACTGGGCGTCATGGGAGTCCTCCTGTATGCCTGCCTGGGTCATGAGACAGTCGCGAAATACCTTCTGGTGCCCCACATCGTCAATGGCGCCTCCTGGGCGACTCTCCTCTTCACCGCAGCCGGCGGACTCGCCGCATATCTCTGGTATAACGCATCGCCCTCACAGGTCCTCATGGGAGACGCCGGCAGCCGATTCTACGGACTGCTCATGGGAATCGCCGTCCTGGTCACGGGAAACCCCTTCCTCTTCCTGGTGGCGGCGCCTATCCTCTTCATCAACGGCGGCGCCGGACTGGTGAAACTCACACTCCTGCGATGCCTCAAGAAGCTCGGATGGGATACCCGTCCACCGCTGGCGAATTTCCCCCAGGCAATCCATCCCGAGAACTTCGCCACCCCCGAGGAAGAGCAGAAGCAGCACGCACTGGTGCGGCTCCTCCATCACTATCGACTGCCCTTCCACGACCACTGCCGCAGGAGGCTCGGATGGTCCGACTCACAGGTCCTCATCCGATTCATGCTCCTGCAGACCCTCCTGATGCCACTGGTGGCAATCCTGATATTCAAGCTGCGCTAAAAGCGCAAAAAAGGAGGAAGGAGGAAGGAGGAAGGAGGAAGTTAGGCCAGGGTTTCGCACAGCGAAACCCCGCGCCGGAATCTACCGGCGCGTGCGCCAATGCCGCGGCGAGAGCCGCGGAAGGGCGCCTGCGACTGTACGGTACCGGTTTTTTGGCCGTTCCGCGGCGCATGCCTAGAACCGGGGCGTTTCTTTCTAGACGCAGCTTCGCAGGAAGATCTCCAAAGGACGGAGGGGCTGCGCCCCCCGTACCCCCGCCTAATTTCATTCCGCCGCAAGGTAACTGCGGCGGTACCAGTACCGCGCCTACCTAGCCTACCGGCGGTACCGG
>CAVGTF010000139.1:0-4833 GCA_963632245.1 Anaerovoracaceae bacterium | reverse complement strand
GTGTGGGGTCGTTTTGGCTCATGAGTCCCCGGAGGGAGGGTCCGTCCACGAACTCCACGATTTCGTAGGGAGTGAGGAAGTGTGATCCCCGTTCCAGGGAGTTTACGATATTTGGGTGTGGGGAGAGCGTAAGGCGGACCCGTGTGCCGCTCTGGAAGCGTCGCCGGAGGGAGAGCGAGAGGATTTTCGAGCTCTGCATCTCCCGCAGCACGGCCGTCGAGCCGTCCCTAAGGGCGATCTTTTTGAGGGTGGCCATTCCCCCGATGGCCATGTTTTCCTCAAGGACCTTGAATTGGAGCTTCTGCGCGCACATGAGAGGCGGGAGGGAGCACTATTACTGCGGATCCACAACCAGGAGACCGCCCTGCAGGACCACCTTCCGGTCCTCGGGAGTCAGATTGCACTTCAGCACGATCTCGCGGCCATTGGCGAAGGCGTGGACATCGTCGCCTGCGGCGAGCTGTCCGCGGATGCCGGCGATGGTGATCTTGTCGCCTTCCTTGAGGGACTCGTAGTCCTCGCGGCTTTGGAAGTAGAGTGGGAGGATGCCGAAGTTCACCAGATTTGCGGCGTGGATTCGTTCGATGGAGATTGCGAGGACTGCGCGGACTCCGAGATACATGGGGCAGATTGCGGCGTGTTCGCGGCTGGAGCCCTGTGCGTAGGACTCGCCGGCCACGATGACACCGCACTTGCCCTCGTCGCGGATGGCGGCGGCGCGTTGGGCGAAGGTGGGCTTTCCGGGCTCGTTGAAGCATTCGAAGACCACCTGTGCGTAGCGGGGGATATTGCTGCGCAGCTTCAGATTTGCTCCGGCGGGCATGATGTGGTCGGTGGTGATGCGGTCACCCACGGAGATGACCACCTGTCCGTCCAGGGTATCGGGCAATTCGGTGCAGTGTGGGGGCTCGCCGATGGTCTCCTTGCGGACGATCTCCACCTTTTCGGAGGCGGGAGCGGGCGGGATGACCATGCTGTCGTCCACCAGGAAGTGTTCGGGCATTTGCCAGACGGGCTCCTGGAGGCCCAGCTTTTGGGCCAGTTCGGCGGGATCGGTGAGTTCGCCGGTGAGTGCGGTTGCCACGGCGGTGGCGGGGCTCACCAGGTAGCACTGGTCGTTCTTGGTGCCGGTGCGGTTCAGGAAATTCCGGTTGTTGGTGCGCACGGAGACGGTCCCGGAGGCGGGGCTGAAGCCCATTCCGATGCAGGGACCGCAGGCGCTCTCCAGAATACGGCAGCCGGCGGAGAGCATGGTCGCCAGGGAGCCATCCCGGGAGATCATCTCCAGGACCTGTCGGGAGCCGGGGGCGATGGCCAAAGAGACCTTCGGGCTCACCTTGCGGCCCTTCAGCATGGCGGCCACCAGCTGCATGTCCTTCAGGCTGCTGTTGGTGCAGGAGCCCACCATCACCTGGCTGACGGGCAGGCCCGCCACCTCGGCGACGGTTTTTACGTTGGCGGGATTGGAGGGGCAGGCAGCCATGGGCACCAGCTCGTCCAGGGCGATCTCTAGCAGGCGGTCGTATTGTGCGCCTTCGTCAGCACACAGCTCCTTCCACTGATCGCCGCGGCCCTCGGCTTCCAGGAAACGGCGGGTCTCTTCGTCGGAGGGGAAGACGGAGGTGGTCACGCCCAGCTCGGCGCCCATGTTGGTGATGGTGGCGCGCTCGGGGACAGAGAGGGTCTTGACGCCCTCGCCGAAGTATTCCACCGCGGTGCCCACATTGCCCTTGCTGGAGAGAATGGAGAGGACCTTCAGGATCACGTCCTTGGCGGAGACCCAGGGACGCAACTTTCCGGTGAGCTTGACGCCTACCACCTTGGGGCATGCCAGGTGGAAGGGGAATCCCGCCATGGCGCGGGCCACATCCAGTCCGCCGGCGCCGATGGCGATCATTCCGATGCCGCCGCCGGTGGGGGTATGGGAGTCGGAGCCCAGGAGGGTTTTTCCGGGGATGCCGTAGCGCTCCAGATGGACCTGATGGCAGATGCCGTTGCCGGGGCGGGAGTATAGGACGCCCTTGGAGGCGCAGACGCTCTGCAGATAGAGGTGGTCGTTGGCGTTCTCCGGTCCCATCTGGTTGGTATTGTGGTCGATATACTGGATGGAGAGCTCGGTCTTGACGCGGGGCACGCCCATGGCCTCCAGTTCCAGGAAGCACATGGTGCCGGTGGCATCCTGGCAGAGGGTCTGGTCAATGCGGATGGCGATGGGGGTTCCGGCGACCAATTCGCCTTCCACCAGGTGGTCCGACAGGATTTTCTGAATGAGATTCCGTGCCATAGTTCTTGTGCTCCTTGTGCTTGAAAGGGAGGAGGGAGTGTGTTTGGTGTTTGTTTGAAGGGGGGCTGTGTGTGGCTACCACTCCAGGGCGAAGCCCAGGGAGTTTATGCCGCTGCCGATGCCCAGGAGGGCCACCCTTGCGCCGGGAGTGAGCGCGCCGCGCTCTTCTGCCAGCCAGAGTGCCATGGGCAGCGAGGCGGAACCGCAGTTTCCGGTTTCGGGGAAGATGGGGAAGTCCCGCTCGGGGGGGAGTTCCAGGGTCTGGAAGAGGAGATCCCGGTGGGCTTTGCCGACCTGGTGACCGCAGACCACATCGGGGAGGGTGCCACGCCAGGGATCCGAGGAGAGCAGATCCTTCCACATACGGGAAGCGACCTCTACGCCACGCACCAGCAATTGGTGGGAGTCCGTGTGCATGACGGGCGCGCTGCCATCCACCATGCCGCCGCAGGCATCGCCGCGGCAGAGGTCGTCGTGCTGGCAGCCGGAGGCCTGCCCCATTGCCAAAATCGGGTGGCCGCCCTCTTTGGTGAGGAGGACTGCGGCGGCACCGCTGCCGATGGTGAGGCTGGCGAATTCGCCCTTGAGGGTCTGTCGAGTGAGGGAGAGATCCTGGTTGAGGCGGGCGATGGTGTTCTGCACCAGGGGTCCCGCATTCTCGCAGGTGACCGCCAGGGCGCAGTCAAGCATGCCGCTCTGGATCATTCCGGAGAGGGCGGCGATGGCGCTCGCCACGCCCAGGCAGGCATTGGAGATGTCGAAGTTCAGGATGTCCTCCCGAAGCCCCATCTTTCGCACCACGGCAGTGGAGGTGGCCGGCTCCACGCAGTCGTGGGAGACGCCGCAGAAGACCAGCGCCTGGAGCTTCTCTGGCGAAATGCCGCTCTTCTCTAGCGCCAGGCGACCCGCCGCCGCGGCACCATCGCTGGGCAGAAAACCGGGTTCCCAGAAACGACGCTGCACAATGCCCGTCATGGCCTCCAGGCGGCCCTCCGGGAGATGCAGGCGCTCATAGAGGGGTGCTAGACGGGTCTCCAACTCCTCGGAGGTCATGACCACCGGCGGCAGAATGCCAGACACGGTGTGGAGATGGACGCCTTGGAGTTTCACGGAGAGGGGGAAGAAAAGGGCGGATTTCGCATCTAGCAATTAGCGGCTAGTGGCTAGCTATGCGGTCGTTGCGCGGCTCTTCCGCGGCATCTCAGCCGCGGTACCAATACCGCCGCCTTCGCATGCGGCGGAAGAGCGCCTGCGGCACAGCAGGAATTAGCAGCGAATCACTATCCAGCAAAATGTTAGAACAAGGGTAGAGGAGGAAAAATGCGGGGCATCCGTACGCGTGTGTGTGCGCGCCCGCATAGACGAGAAAGCGCATAATGTAGCGTGCCTTCCTCGGGCGGTATTCCGGGGGGAAGGCGCGGAGGCTTTCTTGGGTCGAAGGTAGCTACTAGCGTTGCTGTGGCGTGGGCAGTGCGGCGGCTTCGGCCTCTTTCTGTCTTCGGAAGAAGTCGAGGGTCTTGGCGGGGGCGTCCACATCCACGATCGTGACCTCGGTGCCTGCGGTGGCGGCGGTCCCTACCACCACATCGCCGTAGTTCAGGATGCGTTCCCAGAGGTTCTGACTCAGCCAGACGGCGCGGATGTCCCGCACGCCGACCTCTACTTCCTGTCGACGGAAAAGCCCCGTGCGCACCGACAGCCGCTTGTTGGAGAGCAGGTAGCTGGTGGTGACGATCTCAATAAATTGCGACAGGAACCAGAGGAAGCCCAGCGCCACCAGCGCCAGCACCACATACATGCCTTTCTCAAGGACCTTCAGGAAGGGAATGGTGCACAGGATCACCAGCACCACCGCCGTCATGGGAGCGACCAACCGCTTCCAGGAGGGATGCAGTTCAAAGAGGGTCTCTTCTTCCTGCGCACCCGAGGGGATCTCTTGCAACGACGATGCCTCACGGGGCTCACCAGCGGAGTCTTGCGGAACGTTCGTCGACCCCGGCAATGCCACCGGCGACGGCGAAAGCATCTGCGCCCCGCCCGGCAAGACGCCATGGCACCACCGGCACCGGGTGGCACCCACACGGATCTGTTCGCGGCAGAAGGGGCAGGGGCGGTATCCCTCTGTCACATCCTCAGGAATGGGCTCCGCAAAAAAAGGCTTGCCACACTGGGGACAGGTCACCACCATGCCAGAAAGGTTTCCCGGCACGTTGTGGACATTCTGACAGAGGGGACAGCGGATACGCATTGGTTAAAAAAGGAGGAAGGAGGAAGGAGGAAGGAGGAAGTTAGGCCAGGGTTTCGGCTTGCCGAAACCCCGCGCCGGAAACCGGCGCGTGCGCCGACGCGCGCCCTTATTGGCGCGCTAGTACCGCCGGTAGGCGGAAGAAGCTAGGCGGGGGTTCGGGGGCGGCAGCCCTCCGTCCTTTGGAGATCTTCCTGCGAAAACCACGCTCGGAAGGAACGCTCCGGTGCTAGGAGTACGCATTGGTTAAAAAAAGGAGGAAGGAGGAAGGAGGAAGGAGGAAGTTAGGCCAGGGTTTCGGCTT
>CAVGTF010000138.1:0-5019 GCA_963632245.1 Anaerovoracaceae bacterium | reverse complement strand
AAGCTGAAGACCTTCTGTGACTATGCGCAGGAGGTGGCGGGGATCCACGCTTCCGAATTGGGAGTGGGGTTGGAGGTCCTGTTGCCGCAGAAGCGCAGCTGGTTCCTCTCCCGGATTTGTCTGGAGATCGACCGCTATCCCGTTGTGGGGAGTCGTGTGCGGGTCACTACCTGGCCGGCGGGCTTTGATGGGCTTTTTGCCCTGCGTGAATTTCGTTTTGCGACGGAGGATGGCGGGGGCTTTGCGCGTGCCAGCAGTGGCTGGCTTTTGATGGATGTCGCCGCCATGCGGATTCTGCATGCCGAGCGTCTTTGTGGGGCGTTGCTACCGCCTCCGCCAGAGGACGAGAGCGTGGCGTTTCCCTGTCTGGGAAAACTCCCCGTGGCTCCAGCCGAGGAGAATCCCCGTCTTCGCCGCGTCATGCCCACGCAGATCGACGTGAACGGCCATTTGAATAATGCGGAATACGCCGCCATTCTGCAGGACTGCCTGGGGATGGGCGTCTATCCCGCTCGTCTACAAATCAACTACAAGCATAGTGTTCCGCCGGACAGCGAGCTGACGATCTCCGGGCACAGGAGCGGGGAGGGGGATGGCTTCCTCTTCAACGGCCGCCTGGACGGCGTCGTCTCCTTTGAGGCGGTGGGAACCCTTCATCGGACAGAACACAAGGAGAATAATACTTATGGGATTTGATCGAGGCACAGTGACTTGCCGGATTTGCCTTTTGCCGGAACCCCTTCCCCAGGACGCCCTGCAGCGCTTTGCCGCCCAGGCGGCCTGCGCAGTGGACCAGGTTTTTGACGAACCTAGCTGGGGCTGGGTCACCGGGCGTTTTCTGCTGGAGACTGAGTTGCGGGAGGACAATGTGAAGTTCGGCTCTTTCCTGCACGTGTGCTTGCGTCAGGCGGAGCGGAAGGTCCCTACGGTCCTGTTGAATGCCGAATGCAAGCTGGAGGAGATGGTCCAGATGAAGGTCCGCAATGTGGATCACCTGAACCGGAAGGCCATCCGTGAGATCAAGGACGAGATCCGCCAGCGGCTACTGCCCCAGATGCCGCCGTCCTTCTCCGGCATCTACGCAGCCATTGATCCCGCCGAGGGATACCTCTATGTGAGCGCCACCAGTGAGAAGCAGCTGGATCTCTTCTCCGGATTCTTCTCCAAGGTCATGGGCTTCGATCCCCTTCCCATGACTCCTGATGCGCTGGCGCAGCTGAAATATGGCGTGGAGCCCGCCACCGTTCCTGCGGTGAATATCTCCCCCGACTTGGAGGACAAAGAGGGCGCCACCGGCCTATTGGGCGAGAACTTCCTTACTTGGCTCTGGTTCTTCCAGGAGAGCCACAAGGGCATTCTGCCTCCCACGCGTCTGGGCGACTTCCAGCTGCTGGTGGATGGCCCCCTCACCTTTGTGGCCCAGGGCGGCGGCGCCTACGAGAGTAGCCTCCGGAAGGGCACGCCCACCATCTCCGCTGAGGCGCGTAGCGCCATGATGGTCGGAAAGAAGCTGCGTAGCGCGAAGATTTTGCTGGCGCGCAACAAGGGCGAGGAGTGGAGCTGCACCCTGGATGCCAGCCAATTCATCCTCCGTGGACTCAAGCTCCCCGAGGGAGACGCCATGGATCCCGTGGATGTCTTTGTGGAGCGCATGACTAACCTGGACATCTTCCGCCAGATGCTCTTCGAACTCTTCCACCTCTATCTGAATACCGTCACCGATCCCGCCAAGTGCGCCCAATACCAGAAGGACGCTAAGAAGTGGGTCCAGGAGCACGAACAGCGCTAGGCGGCTCGCGCACGGCTGATTCCCTTCCTTTTTCATGAACGACTCCTCTGCTCAAGACAGCGCCGCCCTTCCTTTGGGAGTGGGCATTGACCTGGTGGAGATTCCCCGCCTGGAGGGGTCACTTCAGCGGACGGGGGAGGTCTTCCTGTCGAAGGTCTACCATCCCCGGGAATTGGAGGGGCTTCCTCCCAATTCCGCCCGCCGCCTGGAATACCTGGCGGGCCGTTGGGCGGCCAAGGAGGCATTTTCGAAGGCATTGGGGACGGGGATCACCGAGCGGTGTGCCCTGAAGGAGATCTGTGTGCTCAACCGTGAGGATGGCAGTCCTGTCATGACCCTGGAGGGCGCCGCCCTTCGCACTGCGGAAGAGCGGGGCGTGAAGCGGATCCTTGTCTCCATTTCCCACGAAAAGAACTACGCTACCGCCATTGTCCTTCTTTTGGGGTAGCAGTCCTTTCTCATACTCTTTTTTCACAACCCGATACCCTCGCGTACGCGCCTGCGTTTTCCGAATCTCCGAACCATGAAATCCCCCGTTGATCTGCATCAAGAAGTCCTTCCCGCCATTGCGGAGTGCCTGCTTCGCCGTGGCTGGCGCATGGCCACCGCGGAGTCTTGTACGGGGGGGATGATTGCGGCGGCATGCACGGATCTGGCGGGCTCTTCGCAGTGGTTTGATGGTGGACTGGTGACCTACGCAGTTCCCTGGAAGGAGCGCCTTTTGGGAGTGGAGGAGGAGACTGTCCGTGTGCACGGCGTGGTCTCCGAGGCCGTGGTGGCGCAGATGCTCCGCGGGCTCCGGGAACGCCATGGCGTCCAGGCGGGCGTGGCGGTCTCGGGGATCGCGGGTCCCGGCGGCGCCGAACCCGGAAAGCCGGTGGGCACTGTGGCGGTGGGCGCCTTTGCGGGCGAGACCGCGGTGGTGGAGATGCGGCATTTTGCGGGGGACCGCGGACGGGTGCGGCAGTCGGCCGTCGAATGCGCGTTGGGCCTCCTGCTGCGGATTCTCCGTGCGGAGGAGGGCGGCGAGGCGTCCTTCGGCGTCCGCAATTAGTCCCGCTGGAAGGCGTTTTCGGGGTATCAGAGGCGGTTTTGCGAAGAAAATTCCTGAAAAAGCGAGGGAACCCATTTGCAAAACAATCGAACCTCGTTATCTTACGCAATGCGCCGAGATTCCTAGAAGATCCGCCTGCGGGAGGGCTTCGGGACGCAAGGCACATACATCCTCTTTGAAGCCTACATAGCTCAGTTGGTAGAGCGCATCCTTGGTAAGGATGAGGTCTTCGGTCCGATTCCGAATGTAGGCTCCACATTTTCGGAAGCATGGACGGGCTGTATAAGTCCTCCATGCGTTTCGTCTATAAAGGGGTCTCGGGGAAAAAACTGATTTTCCTCCTGTTCCCTCTGGGGAAAGGCGGAGAGGGGTGGTCTCCGAGAGTCCCCCGGTCTTTTTTTTCTTAGTCTGAATTCATTGAAGTAACGCAAGCCGCATCCGGCGGCGCTTCGCAACCAAAAAACGAGGTAGCAAAATGGCAAAAGAAACCTTCGTGCGGGATAAGCCCCACTGCAACATCGGCACCATCGGCCACATCGACCACGGTAAGACCACTCTGACTGCCGCCATCACCATGGTGCAGTCTGCTATCTACGGCGGTGACGTTCGCGACTACTCCCAGATCGACAACGCCCCCGAGGAAAAGGCTCGTGGTATCACCATCAACACCTCCCACGTCGAGTACCAGACTGCCAAGCGTCACTACGCTCACGTGGACTGCCCCGGACACGCCGACTACATCAAGAACATGATCACTGGTGCTGCCCAGATGGATGGCGCCATCTTGGTCATCGCCGCCACTGACGGTGTGATGGCCCAGACCTCCGAGCACGTCCTGCTGGCCCGCCAGGTGGGCGTTCCCGCCATCGTCGTCTTCATGAACAAGACCGACATGGTTGATGATCCCGACCTGCTCGAGCTGGTTGACTCCGAGGTCCGCGACCTCCTCAACAAGTACGACTTCCCCGGCGACGACACCCCCATCATCCGTGGTTCCGCCCTGAAGGTCACCGAGCTGATGGCCGCCACCCCCGCCGACAAGGCCAAGGAGGTTGCCGAGACCAGCGAGGTCACCAAGTGCATCCGCGACCTGATGGAAGCTGTTGACAACTTCATCCCCGAGCCTGTCCGTCCTCTGGACCAGCCCTTCCTGATGCCCATCGAGGACGTCTTCTCCATCGAGGGTCGTGGTACCGTTGTGACCGGCCGTGTGGAGCGTGGTGTGATCAAGGTCGGCGACGCCGTCGAGATCGTCGGTCTGCGAGACACCCAGAAGACCACCGTCACTGGTGTTGAGATGTTCCGTAAGATGCTGGAGCAAGGCCAGGCTGGTGACAATATCGGCTGCCTGCTGCGCGGCACCAAGAAGGAAGATGTCGAGCGTGGTCAGATCCTGGCCGTTCCCGGCACCATCAAGCCCCACACCAAGTTCAAGTGCCAGGTCTACGTGCTGACCAAGGAAGAGGGCGGCCGCCACACCCAGTTCAAGGATGGCTATCGTCCCCAGTTCTACATCCGCACCACTGACGTGACTGGTGTCTGCCACCTCGAGGAAGGCGTCCAGATGATCATGCCCGGCGACCACGCCACCATGACCATCGAGCTGATCGCCCCCGTCGCCATGGAAGTCGGTCTGCGCTTCGCTATCCGCGAAGGTGGCCGCACCGTGGGTGCCGGTAACGTCTCCGAGATCATCGAGTAATCTGGAAACGGAAGGATCCTCCGCTTTAGTTGCTGGCACGAGCCGTGGCTGGAGTGGGGGATGCAGAGTGCCTCTTCCGCCGGGGCTTCGGCTCATGCGGAGGGGGCTCTTCTTCCCCTCCCAGGAAACATCCGTTGTTGAAGGAGTCGTAACAATGCCCTCCGAAATCATTCAGCTGGCCTGCACCGAGTGCAAGCGCCGCAATTACACCACGACCAAGAACAAGCGCAATACCCCTGGTCGTCTGGAGATGAAGAAGTATTGCAAGTGGGACCGCAAGGTGACCACTCACCGCGAAGTGCGGTAGCACCTGGCGTTTTTTGCGTCGGGCGTCAAGCCTTTTTTCCCGCAGGAGAGTAGCTCAATTGGTAGAGCAGCGGTCTCCAAAACCGCAGGTCGCAGGTTCGATCCCTGTCTCTCCTGCCATTCTTTTTTAAAAATCCATTCCTTCCCTCGCAGGGGGAGTTCCCAGAC
>CAVGTF010000137.1:690-5033 GCA_963632245.1 Anaerovoracaceae bacterium | reverse complement strand
TTTGGTGGATAAATTTCAAGGGCTTTGTAAGTAGTGTTGCTATTTCTACAGCAACAGGAGAAGAAAATGTCGTTGTTGAAATTCCTAAATTCTCGGATAAAAGGCTTCAAAAAGAAGAAAAACAACTGGTTTCTCATGGTTATTTTATAATTGTATCGGAAGGGAATGCGTTATATAACTTTTTAGGTAAATTGAAGGATGGCGATGTTGTATGCGTGGATTTCTTTGATGGAGAGAAAAAAATAGGTGCCCGGTCATCAAGAGCTGTGAAAGTCGAGGATTACCGTCATAAATGAAAAAAGCCAGGGACTTGTTGGGTCCCTGGCTTTTTGGGTATTCTATAGATGTGAGGGGGGATTTACTGTCCGGGTGGGGGTGGTGGGAGAGGGTTCTCAATGTTTTCGGGTGGTGGGAGAGGCGCGGAAGGGGCTGCCTTATCGTTTCTTTGGGGTGGAGCGGGGCGGCGGGTGTCGTTTTCCTCTTCGGGGGGCGGAGGTGCGTTGAGGTAGAAGTCCAGCTTTTTCTGGAGGATCTCATCCTTGTTGATTTCCAGGACCTGGACGCGCTGGGTCATTTCCTGCAGACGGGTCTTGGTCTGGCTGATGAAGAGCTCCAGCATTTCGCTATTCTTCTCGCGGAGCTGTGCCATGAGTGCGTCCCGTTCCGTGGGGGAGGCGCTCTTTTGGATTTTCCGGGAGAGAGCCCAGCATTCCCGGTCGAGGGTGATGAGGCGATTCTCCAAGTTGTCGCGATACTTCCGGGGGATGTGTTTGCTCATTTCCTGGCGGAAGGCTTTTCGGTCGGTGCGCTTGAGTTCTTCCAGTCGCTTGAATTCCGCGGGATCCTCTTTTTCCAGTCGTTCCCGGAACTCCAGTACTTCGGGGGCGAAGTAGGGCGGCGGGAGTTGCCGGTCTTCTTGGGTGGGGCGTGCGTAGCGTTTTGCGCCGCGGGGGCCGTTGGGGGCGGGCGGGTCCGCGGACTGTGCGCAGGCGATTGCCAGTGGGAGGGCGAGTGCGATGGTCAGAAGAATTCTTCGCATGGCGTGTATAGGAATCAGTAGTAGAGATCCGCGGCCAGGAGATTGAAATTCAGTTCCATGCTGGAGATCTCGTCATTGACCAGGTCCATTCCGGTATCCAGCAGGGACTCCCCCCATTCTGCGTCATCAGTGAGGGCGATGTTGGTCTGTGGGGCAGCAGCGGGGGCAGTGTTCTGGCTGTTGGTGAGGGAGAAAGCGGTGATGACTCCCATAGCGACCAGGAGTGCGGCTGCGGCCCAGATGGTGCGGGTGCGGAAGATGCGGGTGCGCAGGGTGTTCTGGGTCTTGAGTTCCCTGTGGCAAAGTGCGAGGGTCTTCCTGTCCAGGGAGGTCTGTGGCACGAGTTTCGCGTCCTCGCTGGCGTGTTGGAGGAGTCCCAGGAGTTTTGTGGTCTTCTGGCATTCCTGGCACTGTGCGAGGTGTCTCTGGAGCTCCTCGGGGAGAGGAGTCGTGGGATCTTCCTGCGTGAGGAGGAGATCCTGGAGCATCTGGCAGTGATTGTCTTTCATAGGAATGGTGCGAGCAGTTTTTTCAGATTTTGCACGGCGTAGTGCATTCTGCCCAAGGCGGTATTGAGGCTGATGTGGTGTTTGAGGGCGATGTCCTTGAAGGGCATTCCCTCGTTGCGCAATCGGATGACCTCCTGCTGTTCCGGGGGGAGTTTCTGGATGGCCTTTTCGAGGGCCATTCCGAATTCCTGCCGGGAGAGTTCGGTGTCGGGGTGCGGGGCCTGGTCAGCCAGGGTGAGAGGGAGTTCTGCGGGTGCCTCGACCTTCCGGGCGCGGAAGTAGTCCATCGCCAGATTGTGTGCGATGCGGCAGAGCCAGGCTAGGAACTTCTCCCGGTGCTGGTATTTTGGCAGGGAGCGGACGGCCTTGATCCAGGTCTGTTGGAAGAGATCGTCGACCATGTCGGCGTGCTCTTCCAGGATTCTGTGGAGATACCGGAAGAGTGGCAGGCGGTATCGCTGGTAGAGTGCGTCGAAGGCGCCGTTGTCGCCCCTCTGGCATTGACGGATGAGCGCCAGGTCGTCCGCTTCTGGGGCGGTGTCGTCGTGTGTCGTCTGGCGGTCGTTCGTCATTCTTCAATAACGAAGAGGAGGGGTGGATATTGTTTGGGGCGTCGCGAAGACGGGGATTTTTTCCTATAGGAATAGGATAGAGATGGTGGGCGATGGGGGACTCGGACCCTCGACATCAACGGTGTAAGCGTTGCGCTCTAACCAACTGAGCTAATCGCCCTGAAAGGGAGGTACGGATGGTGCGGCGGCGCGTGGGATTGTTGTGTGCGCCGCCGTCTTTGTGTCTTTATGCGTTGGGTTTTTCCTGGTATCCGGAGGGTTCCAGGGAGAAGGATCCGCGTCCGCCGGAGAGTCTGGGGAGTGCCTTTCCGAAGCCGAACATTTCGGCCAGAGGGACCTGGCAGAGGATCTTCCGCATATTGCCGATCTGGAGCATGTCGCTGATGATTGCGCGGCGGGGCTGGAGATACATGGAGATCTCGCCCACGCATTCCTCGGGGGCCAGGACCTCCAGTTTCATCAGGGGTTCCAGGACCACGGTGCCGGACTGCTGCAGTGCCTGTGTGATGGATTCGTTGACCGCGCCGGCGACGGCGCCAGGGGTGGTGGTTTCCTGGGAGAAGACCAGGTCTTTCAGGGTGGCTTCCACGAAGATCATGGGGTATCCCTGGAGGCCGCCGGTGCGCAGGCCATCCTGGAGTGCCTGGAGAGCGGCATCCAGCAGTGCGCGGGGGATGGTTCCGCGGGTCTTGTCCTGGATCTCGAAGGATTCGCCAGCGCGTTCCCGGGGAGCGAAGTCGATGGTGACCTCTGCGTAGAAGACGGAGTCCCCGACGGTCTTGTTGAAGACCGTATGGATGGTGACGGGCTTGACAAGGGTCTCGCGATATGCGACGCGGGGTTCGCCGGTGCGGATTTCCACGCCGAAGTCGGTGGAGACGCGTTTCAGGCTGACCTCCAGGTGGAGTTCGCCCATGCCGGAGACCACGCGCTGACCGGTCTCTTCGGCGGTGGAGCGCCGGAGCGTCTGGTCTTCGCGGCAGAGCAATGCCAGGGCGTCGTCCAGCTTGTCCTTGTCCTTGGAGAACTTCGGCTCCACGACCATGGAGATCACGGGTTCGGGGAAGACGATTCCGCCGAAGGAGAGGACGCGTTGAGGAGCGCAGAGGGTATCTCCGATGCCGCAGTCCTTCAGGCCTGCCAGGCCCACGATATCGCCGGGGCCGGCCTCCTGGATCTGTTCGGTAGACTTTGCGTAGATGCGGTAGAGCTGTTTTGCGCGGACCTTCTCGCCGGTGCGGGCATTGACCAGCTGGTCATTGGGGTGGATCTTTCCGGAGTAGACTCGGAGGAAGAAGAGATCCGCGGTATTGGAGGCGTTGATCTTGAAGATGAATCCGGAGAAGGGCTCGGCGGGGTCTGCGTGGACCGCGCACTCCTTTCCGTTGCGGCGCTCGATGGCGGGGTATTCGGGGACATCGACGGGTGAGGGCAGGTATTCGCCGATGGCGTCTGCCAGGGGCTGCACGCCCATCTCGCGCTTGGCGCTTCCCAGGAAGACGGGGACCAGCTTGCGCTCCAGGGTGAGTCGGCGGATCTCGGATTTCAGCAGATCCAGTGGGACCTCCTCGCCTTCCAGGAAGAGTGTGGCCACCTGGTCGGAGTGGTCGGAGACCTTCTCCACCAGGGACTCGCGGGCGGCCTGTGCGGCATCCTGGAGTTCGGCGGGAATGGGCATCCGGGCGACTGTCTCGTGGCGCTCGCCCTCGAACTGGAGATACTCCATGGTGAGCAGATCCACCATGCCGTGGAAGGCGCTTTCCTCGCCGTCGGGCAGCTGCATGGGCAGTGCCACGCCGCTGAACTTCTCGTTGATCTCCTGGCAGGTGCGGTCGTAGGAGGCGCCGATGCGATCCATCTTGTTGACGAAGGCGATCTTTGGCACGCTGTATCCGTCGGCCTGGTGCCAGACCTTCTCGGACTGGGCCTCCACGCCCTCCACGGCGCTGAAGATCACCACCGCGCCGTCGATGGCGCGCAGGGAGCGTTCCACCTCGGCGGTGAAGTCGATATGTCCGGGAGTGTCGATGAGGTGGTATTCGAAGTCCTTCCAGGGGATGACGGCGGCGGCGGCCATGATGGTGATGCCGCGTGCGCGTTCGTCGGGCAGGAAGTCCATGACGGTGGTGCCGTCATCGATATTTCCGTAGCGGTGTGTCAGTCCAGAGAAGAAGAGGAGTCCTTCGGTGGTGCTGGTCTTTCCGGCATCGATATGGGCGATGA
>CAVGTF010000137.1:0-680 GCA_963632245.1 Anaerovoracaceae bacterium | reverse complement strand
GTCGCTCATGGAGTCTCGGGAGGGGGCGCGGGGGGGGGCTCCCTTCGGGGAAAAACGAAAGGCAGGGGCGGCTCTTCGGAGAGTCAAGACCCCTGCCGGTTCAAAAGAGGGTTGTTTCGGGATGCGCGGGAGGGCTAGGGCGCCACAGGAGCGGCGGGCGCCTCAGCGGCGGGTGCAGCAGCGGGCGCGGCCTCGGTCACGGGTGCGGTAGTGGCAGCGGGGGCGGTCTGGACGGCCTCGACCTGGATGGCGTCACCCAGGGACTTCTGTTGGCGGCTGTGTCCGATGATTGCGGCGTTGAAGAGGGTGGAGAGGAGGAAGATGACTGCCAGCACGACAGTGGTCTTCACCAGTGCGGAGGGCGCGGAGGCGCCGAACATGGCCTCGGAGACGCCACCGCCGATGGCTCCGATGCCGCCATTGCCTTTGGGATTCTGGATGAGCACCAGGAGAGTGAGGAGGATGGCGGTGAGGACGGAGATGATGGTGAGGATGACGGAGAGGATAGCCATGGTGAAAGGGTTTTATGTGGGTTTTGTTGAATGCGAGTCAAGTGGGAGAATATAAGGCTTTTCGCGCTTTTTTCAAGGAGTTGCGTCTCCTCGCCCGGTGCCTCGGGTGCGCCTGCAACTTGCCATCCGAATTTCTCGGTAGGAAACGGAAAAGGAGACACAAGTCTG
>CAVGTF010000136.1:0-5131 GCA_963632245.1 Anaerovoracaceae bacterium | reverse complement strand
CTCCTTCCTCCTTCCTCCTTCCTCCTTTTTCCGCATTCCATGTCTTCCTTCGACAACCAGAAATATCTTGATGCCCAGAAGGCCTCCATTCTGAAGCGTGTTTCCCAGGGGGAAGGCCGTCTTTATTTGGAATTTGGGGGAAAGCTGATGGGGGATTTCCATGCCGCGCGCGTGCTTCCCGGCTACGATCCGGATGTGAAGGTGCGGCTGTTGAAGAGCCTCTCCTCCACCGCGGACATCATCGTCTGCATCTACGCGGAGGACATCGAGCGCAAGCGCATCCGCGCGGACTTCGGCATCACCTACGACAACGCGGCGCTGAAGCTCATTGACGACCTCCATGCCGTGGGCGTGGAGGTCACCGCAGTGGTGGTCACACGCTATTCCGGACAGCCGGCGGTTCAGGCCTTCAAGCATCGCCTGGAGCGCCACGGCATACAGGTCTTCCTCCACGGCAATCTGGATGGCTACCCCAACCAGGTGGACCGCATTGCCAGCCCCGCAGGACTGGGCTCCCTGCGCTATGTGCCCGTGACCCAGCCGCTGGTGGTGGTCACCGGTCCCGGACCAAACTCCGGAAAGATGGGCACCTGTCTCAGCCAGATCTACCACGAATTCCACCAGGGACGAAAGGCGCGATACGCGAAATTCGAGAGCTTCCCCGTCTGGAATCTCCCCCTGAGCCACCCGGTCAATATCGCCTACGAATCCGCCACCGCGGATCTCCTGGACAACAACGCCATCGACCACTTTCACTTCGAGGCATACGGCATCCCATCGGTGAACTACAACCGGGACCTCCAGACCTTCCCGCTCCTCAAGGCACTGCTGGAACGCATCTCCGGCGGCGAGGCCGGATACCGCTCCCCCACCGACATGGGCGTCAATTGCATCGCCGCCGGAATCGTGGACGACGCGGGCGTGCGCCATGCCGCCGAGAGGGAGATCATCCGGCGATACTTCCAGTATGTCTCCGCACTGGATGCCGGTCGCGCCACCGAACAGACGGTGGAGCGCGCGGAGGAGCTCATCCGCAAAGCGGGCCTGAAGCCGGAGGACCGCCAGGTGGTCGCGAAGGCCCGCGAGACCGCCACCCGCTGCGAGACCGAGGGCGAGGGCGACGGCGGCATCTACTGCGGTGCCGCCATACAGCTCCCCGATGGCTTCATCGCCACCGGAATGAACTCCAGCCTCATGCACTCCGCAGTCGCCATGATCCTCAATGCCGTCCGCCATCTCGCCGGAATCCCCCGGGAACGCCATCTGCTGGAGCCCGCCATCCTGGAGAAGGTCTCCATCTTCAAGCACGGACTGGGCACCAATATCCGCACCAGTCTGAATCTCTCCGAGGCACTCATCGTCCTCACGGTCTCCTGTGCCCAAAGCCCCGAGGGACAGAAGGCGCTGGATTGCCTGGCGCAGCTGAAGGGCTGCGATGTCCATCTCTCACACATGCCCGGACACGGTGACGAACAAGGCCTGCGGCACCTGGGATGCTCCTATACCTACGATCCCCTGGCACCCACCAGGAAGCTCTTCCCGTAAAAAAAGCATATTTTTCCACCGTGTCCATGGATGACGAGTTGACGGTAGAGCCCCTGAAACGCCCGAGGAAAAGCGCCCGGGCGCAACGGGATACCCAACAGGACTCCCAGGGGCAGACGGTGGAATACGAGCGGGGGTATCTGCGTCGGCAGGCGAAGCTCGCCCGCGGCGAAGAGGTCGCCGAGTCCTCCTTGAGACGCACGCCGCGCCCCACGGAATACCGCCCCAGAGTGGAGCCCGATTGCGGCGCGGAAATCCTCTATGTGCTCCTGATCCCCGGGATTCCCTGCCATGTACAGGGTCCCCAGGAGGTGGAGCTATGGTGGCGTCCAAAAGGAGAGCCGGGTCCCCTGCGGCCCGTGGCATTCCTCCCGGATACCACCGTCCCCACACCAGCCGACCAGGCGCTCTTCGCCTTCCTGGCACCCTACCCCGCACCCGCCCGCAAGGAACGCGGAAACCGCTTCCTGATCCCACAGGAAAAACAGCGCGCACTCTGCGAATTATTGGAAAATGCGGGCGCGCTGCGATGGTGCGTGCCGCCACAGCTCGGCGCACAGCGCTTCCTCCATCCCCTCGTCTGGCAGGGAAAGACCACCTGGTCCGTCAAGACCAAAGAGACCCTCCTCCCCGGAAAGCCCTTCCAGCTGGAGTTCTCCATGGCGACCCTCCAGGGGGAGCTTCCACTGCGAAAGTGGCAGGTGCTCTCCGACGCCGGATGGTCCATCGCCGACAACGCACTCCACCTACTCGCCATGCCGCAAATCGCCCCGAAGATCGGCGAGTTGCTGGGGAAGCCCCCACAGTCCCTCACCGTCCGAGAGACCCGCGAGTGGTGCCGGCTCCTGGCACTGGATGGCGGCGCCGATCTGTCCGGCGTCCATCCCGTCTTCCGCGTCCCAAAGGAAATCGCCGATCCCGTCCCGTGCCTCTATGTCACTACCGCACGCTATAAGCACCTGGGACAGGAACAGCTGCAATGCCAGATCTCCTTCCGATACGGCGATGTCCGCTGTCACCAGGAGTCCCCCGCCACCCAACTTCTGGGAGAAGACCGGCTCTTCCTGCGTTCCCCCGAACAGGAGCGGGAATCCCTGGACCGCCTCCCCGCACTGGGCTTCCGATTCGTGAAGCGCGCTTCCGACGAGGACCCGGGCTGGAAACTCCTGCCCTCACTCCTGGATCGCGCGGTGCGCACGCTGGTCCTGGAGGGGTGGGAGGTCACCGCCGAGGGCCGCACCTACCGACGGCCCCTGGAAAAGGCCTTCTCGGTCTCCGGAAGCGGCATCGATTGGCTGGAGCTCCAGGCGAAGCTCACCTTCGAAAATGGCCTCAAGCTGGAAACCCCACAGCTCCTCCGGGCACTGGAAAAACACTCCAAGGCGGTCCGGCTGGACGACGGCACCTACGGAATCCTCCCCCAGGAATGGCTGGAACGCTTCACCGCATTGGTGGAAATCGGCCAGACCGACGATCAGTGCGTCCGGCTGCGCCAAGAACAATGCGCGCTGGTGGAGGCACTCCTCCAGGAACAGCTCCAGGACGCCGATGGACGCTACGCCGCCACCCTGGAACGACTCCGCCAGGAGGACGCACGACCCCTGGAGCCCCTCACGCCACCCACTTGGTTCCAGGGAACTCTACGACCCTACCAGGCGCTCTTCTTGGGATGGGCAAAACGACTCGCCGACCGAGGACTCTCCGGAATCCTCGCCGACGATATGGGCCTGGGCAAAACGGTCCAGGTGCTGGCACTGCTCTCCCTCCGGCACCAGGAATCCCCCAAACACCCCTCACTGGTGGTCATGCCAAGCTCCCTGCTTTTCAATTGGGAAAACGAATGCCACCGCTTCGCCCCACAGTTGCATGCGGCATGCTACTACGGTCCCCGCCGACAGCCCACCCAGGCGTGGTTCCAGCAATACGATCTGATCTTCACGACCTACGGAACCCTCCGGCAGGACGCCACGCTCCTGGCAAAAATCCCCCTGGATTACCTGATCCTGGACGAATCCCAGGCCATCAAGAACGCTCAGAGCGCCACCGCACAATCAGCACGCTCCCTCCAGGCCGAACACCGACTCGCCATGACCGGCACCCCCGTGGAAAACCACCTGGAGGAGCTATTCAGCCAACTGTCTTTCCTGAATCCCGGACTCTTCCGGGAGTCCTTCCTGCAGTCCCTGGGAAAGGAAAACTCCATCCTCCACGACGCCGAGACCGCCCACCGACTCCAGCAGGCAGTGGCGCCCTTCCTGCTTCGCCGACGAAAGGAACAGGTCGCCCCGGAACTCCCCAAAAAGACCGAACAGGTCCTCTTCTGCGAACTCTCCCCCCAGGAACGAGAGTGCTACGACGAACTCCACCAATACTATCGCGGAATCCTGGGCGGAACCGCCCCCGTCTCCACAAACCGCCCCGCTACCATCAATATGCTGGAGGCACTCCTCCGACTGCGACAGGCCGCCTGCCACCCCGCACTGGTCAACCCCACCATGGCAGAGTGCCCCTCCGCTAAACTCACACTCCTCCTGGAACGACTGGAGACCCTCCTGGATGCCGGACATAAGGCACTGGTCTTCTCACAGTTCACCACACTCCTCAAAATGGTCGCCAAACAACTGGATGCCGCCGGACGAAAATACGAATACCTCGACGGACAGACCAAGGACCGAAAGGAGGTCGTCCAACGCTTCCAGGAAGAACCCGACAAGGGCGTCTTCCTCATTAGCCTGAAGGCAGGCGGAGTGGGACTCAATCTCATCGCCGCCGACTACGTTTTCCTCCTGGATCCATGGTGGAACCCAGCCGCCGAAGCACAGGCCATCGACCGATGCTACCGCATCGGACAAACCCGACCCGTCATGGCCTACCGGATGATCGCACGCGGCACCGTCGAGGAAAAAGTCCTCCAAATGCAACACACAAAACGACTCCTCGCCTCCCTCGCCACAAACTCCACCAATTCCACCAACACCACCCCCCCAGAACTCACCGCCGATATCATGCGGGAGCTGTTGGAAACAGGAGAGGAAGAAGAGAGATAGCGGAACGAAGAGAAATAGCATCCACCTCGTATCAACATCTTCCAAAAACATCAAAACGTCTTAAAAAGCTATAATACCCTCAGGGTATAACAGTATGTTCTCCTGCTATACCCTAAGGTATAAAAATATCAATTAGTATTCTTCAATTGTCATGTTCTCAAGATAAACACGTTTATTATGTTCCGTTTCTTTTTCCTTTTCATTCCCATATATTTTTGTTTCTTTATACCATTGCAGGGCTTTACTAAAATCTGTTGTTAAAAGAAGTTTTCTTCCGTCTTTTTCAAAATAAAAATCGCCGTTATCTTTAACATATTCGTTATCCTCTCCTTTTAGATATTTTTTAAAGTTCCAAGCAAAACTTATACTTCGATATTTATCTGATTTTAGATCTACCGTTTTATTATGTAACCACTTAATTGCAAGGTCATACACATTAAAATAATTATAACCCGAGCCTTCCGCGAAAAGCATATTTTTGGGGATTATAAGTTTTTTTAGATTACCTGGCAAATTCTTAATTCTCATCAGTCTTACCG
>CAVGTF010000135.1:0-5414 GCA_963632245.1 Anaerovoracaceae bacterium | reverse complement strand
CCCTATATGTGCGACCGCTGGCTGGGCGGCACCCTGACCAACTCCAAGGTGGTGCAGACCCGCGTGGCCGCCATGAAGAAGCTGCGCACCCAGAGCCAGGACGGCACCTTCGATAAGATGCCCAAGAAGCAGGTGGCCAGCCTCAAGCGCGAGCTGACCAAGCTGGAGACCGCCCTGGGTGGCATCGCCGAGATGCCCAAGCTGCCCGCCGCCGTCGTCATCATCGACGTGGACCGCGAGCACATCGCCGTTCAGGAGGCCATCAAGCTGAACATCCCCGTGGTGGCGCTGGTTGACTCCAACTGCAACCCTGACGGCATTGACTACGTGATCCCCGGCAACGACGACGCCCTGCGCGCCATCAAGGTCATCGTCTCCGCCATCCAGGACGCCGTCCAGGAAGGCAAGTCCATGTCCAGCAAGAAGAAGGCCGCTGCCAAGGCCGCCGAGGCCGAGGCCGCTGCCGCCAAGGATGACAAGGCCGCCGAGGCCGAGGCACCCGTTGCTGAGGCTCCCGCCGCTGAGGCCCAGGCATAGTCCTGGAAGAGAAGAGTCTCCTCCCCGAGGCATTCCCGCCTGAGGAATCCGGGGAGGAGTCCCCATTCAACCCACCTTTTCAAGGAGAATTCGCATCATGGCTGACATCAGCGCGAAGGAAGTGATGGAGCTGCGCCGGAAGACCGGTTGCGGCATGATGGAGTGCAAGAAGGCCCTCGTCGAGAGCAATGGCGATGTCGAGGGCGCCGTCGAGTATCTGCGCAAGCAGGGCATGGCGAAGGCGCAGAAGCGCGCCGGCCGCGCCGTGAACCAGGGCAAGTGGGGCGTTGCTGCCCAGGGTGACAGCGTCGCTCTGGTCGAGGCGCTCTGCGAGACCGACTTCGTGGCCAGCACCAAGGAGTTCAAGGAATTCGTCCAGAAGGCCGCCGAGAAGGCGTTGTCCTACGATGTGGACGGCGATGTCTCCGCCAAGCTGGCCGAGGACACCAAGGACGACCTGACTGCCCTCATCGGCAAGATCGGCGAGAACATGTCCGTGCGCCGCGCCATCAAGTGGACCGCCACCGATGGTGCCAAGCTGAGCTACTACCTGCACACCGCCCAGCCCTACGCCACTCTGGTGGAGGTCGCCGGCACCCAGGACGCCGCTCTCCTCAACAACATCGCCCTGCACATCACCGCCAGCAATCCCACCTACATCTCCAGCAAGGATGTCCCCGCCGACTTCATCGCCAAGGAGAAGGAGATCGCCGCTGCGGATCCCAAGCTGGTTGGCAAGCCCGAGAAGGTGCTGGCCGGCATCATCCAGGGCAAGCTTAACAAGCGCTTCAGCGAGATCTGCCTGATGGACATGCCCTGGATCGACGACGAGCACACCACTCTGGCCAAGGCCTATCCCGGCGTGACCGTGAAGCGCTTTGTGCGCTGGCTCGTGGGCGAGGAAGTGAACGCATAGTCCGAGTTCGCATTCATAGCGAGCATGAGGCCGTCCAGCCGAAAGGAGCGAATCCCTGCGGCGGGCGGCCTTTCCCGTTTTTGAGACCGTTTGAGAATTTCACCCCTGTCGGAGAGAGAATGAGCATGGATATCCTTCTGGTTGGCGCAGGTGGACGCGAGCACGCGATCGCCTGGAAGATGATGCAGAGCCCCCTGGCCGGCAAGCTCTACTGGGCGCCCGGCAATCCCGGCATCCCCTCGGCAATTCCCGTGAAGGCAGATACCCCCGAGGCATTGGCGGAATTTGCCGAGAGCCACCACATCGGACTCACCATGGTGGGCCCCGAGGCCATGCTCTGCAAGGGCATCGTGGATCTCTTCCGCGCACGGGGGCTGGCCATCGTGGGTCCCGATCGCGAGGCCGCGCAGCTGGAGGGCAGCAAGGCATACGCGAAGGATTTCATGGCGCGCCATGGTCTGCCTACCGCGAAGGCCGCAGTCTTCACCGACCGCGAGAGCGCCCTGGCGTATCTCGAGAAGGAGGGCGCTCCCATTGTGGTGAAGGCGGATGGCCTGGCAGCCGGAAAGGGCGTGGTGGTGGCCATGGATCTCCAGACTGCCCGCGACGCCATCAACTCCTGCTTCGAGGGCGCATTTGGTGACGCCGGCAGCCGTGTGCTCCTGGAGGAGTGTCTCGTGGGCGAAGAGGCCTCCATTCTGGCGCTCTGCGACGGCAAGACCATTATTCACCTGGTCTCCAGCCAGGACCACAAGCGCGCCTACGATGGCGACAAGGGTCCCAATACCGGCGGAATGGGCGCATACTCCCCTGCGCCTGTGGTGACTCCCGAGCTCATGGGGCGCATCGATCGCGAGGTGCTGAAGCCCTTCATGAAGGGTGTCCAGGAGGACGGCCTATACTTCCGCGGCATCATCTACGCCGGCATCATGGTGACGGCCGAGGGCCCCAAGCTGCTGGAGTTCAATGTCCGTTTTGGCGATCCCGAGACCCAGGCGGTCTTGGCGCGTCTGGATTCCGATTTGGTGGAGGCGCTGCTGGCCACCGCGGAGGGCCGTCTGGACCAGATTCAGCTGAAGTGGTCCGATGAGCCCGCGGTCTGCGTGGTCATGGCCTCCCAGGGCTATCCCGGCAGCTATCCCAAAGGCCTCCCCATCCACGGCATTCCCCAGGCCGAGGAAGCCGGATGCGTGGTCTTCCACGCCGGCACCAAGGCCGCTGCCGATGGCACCATCCTGACCAATGGTGGACGCGTCCTGGGTGTCACCGCACGCGCGGCGACTCTCCGCCAGGCGGTGGAGAAGGCCTATCGCGGCGTGAAGTGCATCTCCTGGGACGGCGTGGAATACCGCACCGATATCGCCCATCGCGCCCTGGAACGGAAGGGCTTCTAACTGCCGCGATGCCATGAAGACGGCTCTCTGCCAGAGGAAGGACGAGATGAGCGCGGTGGAGGACTACGCCCTCCCGCAGGCTCAACGGGATCTCCCTTCCTATGGTCCGGAGAGCCATAAGTACACCCACGGCACTCTCTTGGTGACCGGCGGGAGCCGGCAGTATCCCGGCGCGCCCATGCTTGCCGCAATCGCCGGACTCTATGCCGGTGCCGGTGTGGTGGTGGCGTGCCTCCCGGAATCCGCCCGCCATCCCGGCGCATGCCCCTTCGCACTCATTGTCCATCGGGTTCCCGATGACCCCGCACAGGGCGTCTTCTGCGGCGCATCCCTGAATGCCTGGCAGAAGGAGCTCCCGAAGGCGACGGCGCTGGTGCTGGGGCCCGGCATGGGGAATCGTCCGGAGGTGGATGTCTTTCTGGCGGAAGCGCTGTCGGTCCCCCGCCCGAAGGTGGTGGATGCCGATGCGCTGAATTGCATTTCGCGCGTGCCCGCTCTCCTGCCCGGAGACGCCACCCTGCGCCGGAACATGGTGCTGACTCCCCACGATGGCGAGGCACGACGACTCTGCCGCGCCTTTGGGGTCCCCGAGGAGCGGGAGCGCGCGGAGCGCACGCTGGCGTTGGCCGCCGCCACGGGCTGCGTGGTGGTAGGGAAGGGCGCCGGCACTCTGGTGGCGACTCCGGAGGGCACGCTGACCCGAAATGCCTCCGGAAATCCGCGGCTGGCCACCGCCGGGAGCGGCGATGTTCTCTCCGGCGTCATTGGCGCACTTCTGTCACAGGGACTCTCCCCCGAGACCGCCGCACGACTGGGCGCTTTCCTCCACGGCGCGGCCGCCGACAATGCGAAGGGTGCCTTCCTCGCTGACGATCTCTGCCGTATGGTGGGCGATGCCATGGTCGCCCTAAAAAACGACACTCTCCCTCCGGAATCCTAGCGTTTTGCAGGCTGTGCGGGGATCCTGTTCCTAGCTTGAGGAATTATATTTAGCGCATATACGAGACGAGGGGATGTGTGGCTTTCTGCCGGGGGAGTTTTTCGCCCGGATTCCACCCTCCGGTTCTCTTCGCGCCTTTCTCTGACAACTTCAACCGAATCACCTCGAGAATCTACCATGAAAAAGAATAGCCTCTTCCTGGCGACTTTCGCCATCGTCGCCACCGTGATGATCACCATCTCCTGCGTGCAGGTCCAGCCCGCTCCCGCCTCCGGTAGCGGCGTGGTCACCAATGAGCGCTATGGACGCCTCAGCGGAGTCTACTCCGCGAGCCTGGGATGCGGACTCCTGGAGGCCGATAAGGCCGTCCGCGCAGCCGCCGAGGTCCTCATGCTCCACCAGCTCTCCCGCAACAACCAGACCAGCAGCGTGGTCTATGAATACAAGGATGTCTATGAGGCACGCGTCTCCGTGAAGCTCACCTTCGACGCCAATGGACAGGCCGTCATCGCCGTGAAGTTCGCCAAGACCGGCGACCGCGAGTTCTCCCGGAAGTTCGTCGCCGCTGTGGAAGAACAGCTCCGCGCTCTGGAATAAAAAACAGATCCACAAATTCCATTACTCCGAAGGAGGACCGACTCCCTGGGGCATGAATCCATGCCGCAAAGGGGAGCACGATCCTCCTTTTTCGTAGGCGCGGGGGATGCCGCGCTTTTTGTAGGGCGGCCGTGCGCGAACCACCTAGTCGAAAATACTTCGGAAAAAAGGCCCGCGGGGCTCTTGCAATCTCAAAATAACGGATAAATTTATTTGCGCGACGGATTCTGTGCTATCTCGTTGAAGAGCAACGAATCCAGGAGATTTTTTCTTTGGTTTCTTTTTCCATCCACCAGCCAGGGCGGGAGTCCTGGCGCAACCTGTAGGAGCTCACTGACTTATGGAATTGAAAGGAAGTAAGACTGCTGCCAATCTGGCGTTTGCCTTTGCCGGCGAGTCCCAGGCACGCAACAAATACGACTACTTTGCCTCCGCCGCGAAGAAGGAGGGTTACGAGCAGATCGCGTCTCTCTTCCAGGAGACCGCCGCCAACGAGAAGGAGCACGCGAAGCTCTGGTTCAAGCATCTGGGCGGCATTGGCGACACCAAGGCCAATCTGCTGGCCGCAGCCGCCGGCGAGCACGAGGAGTGGACCGAGATGTATCGCCGGTTCGCCGAGGAGGCGCGCCAGGAGGGCTTCGAGGCCATCGCGCGGCAGTTCGAGGGCGTGGCCGCCATTGAAAAGCACCATGAGGAGCGCTACCGCAAGCTGCTGGCCAATCTGGAGAGCGGGGAGGTCTGGGAACGCGTCGGCGAAAATCGCTGGCAGTGCCGCAATTGCGGACACATCTACATCGGCGAGAAGGCCCCCGAGGTCTGCCCCGTCTGCTTCCACCCCAAGGCATATTTCCAGGTAGAAGCGGAAAACTACTAAAACAAAAAAGGAGGAGGGAGGAAGGAGGAGGGAGGAAGTTAGGCCAGGGTTTCGGGGGGTAGCCCCGAAACCCCGCGCCGGAATTTACCGGCGCGCAAGTGCCGCCGGAAGGCGGAAGAGCGCCTGCGGCACCTTATTAACCTTCTCCCTACTACC
>CAVGTF010000134.1:0-5470 GCA_963632245.1 Anaerovoracaceae bacterium | reverse complement strand
TGCGCCACCGCCCCGAAATCCAATTCAGTTCTGGGATTCTTCGATGCCCTGAAGTTGGTGGAGAAAGAGCGGGATGGCGAGGTGCCCAACCACCTTCGGGATGCCTCCCGGGACCAGAAGGGCTTCGGACACGGCGTGGGATACAAATACCCCCACGAATACCGAAACCACTGGGTCGCACAACAGTATCTGCCGACATCCCTCCAGGGACGCGTCTTCTATCAACCCGGACAACTGGGATACGAAAGCACGCTGGCTGACCAAATCCACCAGCGACGGGAACTCCAGTTGGCCGCCCTCCGGGAGGCCGAGGCACTCCCGCCACAGGAAATCCTCTCCTTCTCACCCGCAGACCGCTCCGCAGAACAGTGGCTCGCACGCGCCGTGGGATCCATGACCGGATTCCTGGCACAGCTGCGCGCGGAACTCTTCCGACAACACGAACTCCAGCGACAGGACCGCGTGCTGGATCTCTCCGGGGATTCCGGACTCCTCCTCTGGGAGGCCGTCCGGCGCACCCCCGAGGGCGGCGTCTGGGCACTGGTCCGCACCAAAGAGGCGCGACAAGTCCTCCTGGAAGAAGGACGAAATCTCCCGGAGCTGCGCCAGCCGAAGATCCTGGTGGGCACCCCCGAGGAGCTCCCGCGACTCCTCCAGGAGTCCGGCGACGCCGAGGTCCGATTCGATTTCATCCTGGGACGAAATGCCCTGGGACGGCTCGCCGACCGCACCGCCGCCTGGAAAACCCTCGCAACTCTCCTGGACCCCAATACCGGCACCCTCGCGCTGGCCGAGACCCTCCCCAAACGCGGACAACGACTCTCCACACTTCTCCCCGAACCCGTCCCGCAAACCGTCCGGGATGCGGAAGAGAGACTCTATACACAGGCCACCGATCCCCTTATGAACTGGGATCTCCCGGAACTCCTCCAGGAGGCACAGGACGCCGGACTCCAGATCCCCAAACACACGCTCCTGGAATCCCGACGCACACAGACCCTCACCCCCGGAGTCCTCGATCGATGGATGGATCCCACCCAGAAGGGCTCCTACGCGGCAAGACTCCTGGCCGCGGGACTCCCCGAAGCAGACCTCCACTCCTTCACACAATCCCTCCGAACCCTCTCCGGAAAGGAAACCACCCTCCACGCCACCGTCGCACTCCTCGCCAGCCCAAAGTAGGTAGAAGAGAGGAGAGAGGAGGGAGGAGGAGGGAGGAGGTTTGTTAGGACCCTCCGCGGGAAATTTCGCGGTCTAGCCCGCAGTACAAGTACCCGGTAGGCGGAAGAGATTAGGCGGGGGAAAAACTATCCAAAGGACTGGGGGCAAGCCCCCCGCACCCCCCCTTATCCATACACAGGCGGCGAATGCTGCATTGCGGCCCCTAAAGGCCGCTACTGTACCGCCGAAAGGCGGAATAGCGCCGCAGGCACCTTATAGCTAGCCGCTAGTCACTCATGGCTAAGTACTTGTGGCGCGTCGGCGCACGCGCCACAACGCACACGCCATTCAATTTCTGCGCAATGACCATCAGAAATTAACGCTTTATTCCCGGCGAATGGCATTGCCTTTTACGCCGCGGTTTCCGAAAAAAGAAAGTCATTACCACGGATTTTTTGCGAGAAAGGCATTCTGGGGGTCTTTTTGCGTTTATCTTATGCGTCAAACGCAATTTCCTTTGTATTGTGTCAACCCCTCATTCTAGGAGAAAAGACCATGGCGAACGAACTAGACGAACTCACTGGTCCCGTGAACGATCAGGGCCGCGACATCCGCGTCATTGACAAGCAGCTCCCGGTAAAGGTGGGCGTGGGCTCCACCATCTTCGAGATCTGCCTGTGGCTCTGCTTCATTCTTCCCGGACTGATCTTCCTCTTCATGAAGATCGGCGCGCGGAACTACTTCCAGAAGCTCCAGCAGAAGCTGCAGGCGGACGCCTCCCAGATTGACAACTACCTGGAGCAGCGTGTGATCATCCTGCAGAACCTGGTGGGCCTGGTGAGCAAGGCAATCTCTTTGGACAAGGAGGTCATGACCGAGGTGGCGGCCCTCCGTGGCGGCGCCAATATGAGCGACACCCAGCGCAACGAGCTGGCGCAGGGCATCGACCGCTCCTTCGGGCGCCTCTTCCCCCAGGTGGAGGCATACCCAGAACTCAAGGCGCACAAGGCCATCGCCGACGCCATCCAGCAGAACAGCTACCTCCAGAAGGAGATCACCGCCGCACGCAGCCTCTACAACGACACTGTCACCCAGTGGAATACCTCACTCTTCGAGTGGCCCACCAAACAGATCGTCGCCGCCCGCGCCGGCTACACCACCCGCATCCCCTTCACGACTACCGCGGAAATCCGCAACCAGGCCCGTCAGACCTTCTTCTAACGCACTCGCGCCCCAGGGCACACAATGCCAGAAGAGATCTTCAATCCACTGGAATCCTACCGCGACCGCTACAAGGCCGAATTCCATGAGGCGGCGCGGGAGGAATTCCAGCGGCTCCGGGAAGCCGCACAAGTCGATGAGGAGGCGAACCGTGCCTCCATGGCACAACTGCGCAAAGAGCAGTCGAAGCTGAATTCCGCCAGCTCCCACCGCAGCACCCTCCTTCTCGTCAGCACACTCTTCATTATCCTCATCATCGCCGGCATCAGCGCGGGAATCCTGGGATGCAACGGCAATGACTTGGATGGCAATCCCCTGGAGCTCGATGTTCGGAACTCCATGATGGGCATCGGCTTCGGCGGCGCGGCACTCCTGCTGCTCCTAGAGATCTTCTGGATCCTCCCCGCACTCTCCCAGGCGAAAGCCCTGATTGAACAGCTCCAGCAGAAGGTCCAGGAGCTCAAGGAGATCACCTGGGCGCAAATGGCACCCCTCAATCAACGCTATGACTGGGACATCTTCGCCCGACTGATCCGGAAGGTGTGCCCAATGCTCAATTTCGATCCCTATTTCACCAGCGGGCGACTCGAGGAGCTCGAAAACCACTTCGAGTGGGACAACTCCTTCGCCGAAGAACCCACCCGCTCAGTCCTCGTCGCACAGAGCGGCGATATCCAGGGAAACCCCTTCGTCTTTGCACGCTTCCTGGAACAGGAGTGGGGCACCAAAACCTACTACGGTCACAAGACCATCTCCTGGCGGGTGCGCGTCCCAAATGCCGACGGGAAGGGCTCCCACTGGGAGACCCGCACCGAGGTCCTTACCGCCTCCTACACCGCGCCCCTCCCCGTCTATAACTATCGGACGCTCCTGATCTACGGAAACGACGCCGCCCCAACGCTCTCCTTCTCGCGAAAGCCAAACGAGCTCTCCCAGGAAGAAGACGGCTTCTTCGCCAATCTCCGCAAAAAGCGCGAGCTCAAAAAGCTGAAGGCCTTCGCCGAAAATCTGGATGACGAATCTCAATACACCATGATGAGCAACGAGGAGTTCGAACTCCTCTTCCACGCCACCGACCGCTCCGACGAAATCCAATTCCGACTCCTCTATACCCCCCTCGCAATGTCCCAGACGGTCTCGCTCCTCAAGGACAAGAAAGTGGGCTTCGGAGACGACTTCTCATTCCACAAATGCGGCCGCTGCAATCTGGTGGCGCCACGGCACCTGGTCGAGGCCGAGCTGGATACCAACCCCGCATACTTCGCCTCCAATGACATGGCGGAGGCCGAAGCGAAATTCCTGTCGCGCACCCAGGACTTCTTCCGGCACGTCTACTTCGCCCTGGCGCCCCTCCTCTGCATCCCACTCTATCAGCAGACCCGCTCCGCAAAGACCATCTACGGCTTCTATCCCGGCGAGGACTCCTGCGCCTGGGAACACGAAAGCCTCGCGAACTACGCCGGCGCCGAACGCTTCGCACACCCGCAATCCATCACACACGATATCCTAAAGGCACGCCGCGTCCGCAAACAGGGCGCCGCCAGCAAAATCCAGGTGGATGCACACGGCTTCCAGGGCGTCGAACGCGTGGAACATGTCACACGCTACGGCGGCGACGGAAAACTCCACGACATCGCCGTCCCCTGGATCGAATACCTCCCCGTGGAAAGAACTACCTCCTTCTCCATCCGGGAACAAATCCCCCAGGAGCCAAACAACGACGTACAGCCCCTCCAGGGATCCCAACGCACGAACCTCGACGACTTCCTCGAACAGTGCGGCCTCACACGCGCCACCGCCGCCTTCCGACGCTCTATCTTCGCCTGGGATCTGCCCAAGAAATAACCCTCAGGCAGATACCTATATTGGCGCAAAACGCGGGTAACGGGATTCCGTCCGCTATTCTCGTGCAAGGAATTCAGGAGATATGAATTCTGCGTTCCAAGTGGTATCATTACAATACCAAAAATGCACGCCGTGCGAGTAAGCCTCCCTCGCTAGAACCTTTAAGACGGCAATCTCCGATCCATGACGTCTAGCCACTACCTGCGCCACGAAAGGATCCACAGATAAGTGCACATAATTCCTACCCATGGGCTTTATCCCCTCCTGCAAAATAATATCTGCCACCTCCTTAGATGTTCCATGATACAAAAACGCCGGAGGCTCCCGTAATTCACCAGCGCAAATTCCCGGCACGGAATGACCGTAGGTGGCACGAATTTTTCCACCAACAATCTCAAATCTACGTTTCGACGATCTATCCATGGCAGCTTCCACATCGTCACATGAAAGATTGTTCCACTCACTAGACCTCTTCTCCAATGCGGCGAATAAATCCACACACGGAACAAAACCTAGAGAATCTAATTTTAATCCATACTCTTGCGGCGCATGCCGCAATGCTTGAGAAATTGTACGGGAAAGCTTTAAATAATCCATTTTTCGTCACAACAAGTCTTGAAAATTTCTGAAGCAGGCTGTCCCACAGAGACCAGCCATGCCTCTCTATTCGGTTTATCTAACTTGACTGTTTCTTTATAGCCGTCAACGCCGTCAAGAATTTCTGGTCATTCTTTAGCTGGTAGTATGGATCCATATAAAGGCTTATTACGCCCATACTATCCAGCATGAAGACAAGAAAATCATCAACCCTATCTGCACCCTTATCCCAGTCCGCTGCAAAATCCACCTTGCTTGCTACTAGTGCAGCAAACTCATAGGGCTTTGCAATCGGACGGTCAATGAAGCCATTGCAAGTATACAACTCTATGAAATTCAAAACTTGCTTTAAACTAGAACTATGTTTCTTGAAGTAGTCAACTGAGCATAGAAATACGTCATCCCAAGAATACTCACTCAGGACCTTCTGGGCGTATTCGTACGGTTCGCCTTCCGGATCGTAATCGTCCGCATAAAAGTTGGAATTAAAAATTTTCTCAACTTTATTCTTTAATTCAGTCATTTTAGTCATTTATTAGGATTCCTCCTTGCTTTTTGTGAAAACACGGACAATGGTAGTTTCTTAAAGGCTTTATCGGCCTCCTTCATTGACCGTATGTTGGGTTTGTAATGCCCACTAAAATTG
>CAVGTF010000133.1:0-5483 GCA_963632245.1 Anaerovoracaceae bacterium | reverse complement strand
GGGGCTTGCCCCCAGTCCTTTGGATATCCTTCCCCTTTCAAGAGGCGTTCCATGGGTAAATGCACCAGCAAAACGGGCCCCTTGACGCCGAAACCGGCATATCCCCAATAACTGCACTTCCCTAGCCGGAGCACAACCAAAGGAGATCGGGTTGCCGCCCCCGTCCCCCCGCCTAGTTTCTTCCGCCTACCGGCGACATTTAGCGCGCCAATTTGGGCGCGCTCCTTCCTCCTTTTTCAGCGAATCAGTCTTCGCTGACTCGCCAAATAGATCCCCAGGAGCGTCAGCGGCACGGGTGCCTGTTCGACCCTCAGTTCCTGGGGGAGATATTTCACGAAGAAGGGCGCGTCGCCGCCGGTGAACCACACACGGCACTCCGCCATATCGGCGCGTGCGCGGGTGGCGCGGACAATGCGTTCTGCGGCGCCCAGGATTCCCAGGTCCACGCCATTCCGAATGCCCTCCTCGGTGGAGCGCCCCAGGGGATTGAGCTCGTGGGGCGCGGTCACCGCGAATTCGGGCAACTGCGCGGTATTCCGGGAAAGCGAGCGCAGCGCGGTCTCCCGCCCAGGAAGAATCACTCCGCCCAAGAAGCGTCCATCAGCACTCACGCACACGGAATTCAGTGCGGTGCCGCAATCCAGGACCATGACGGGTCGACCGGGAGAGAGATGGTGTGCGGCGGCGATATTCGCCAGACGGTCGGCGCCCAGCCGCTCGCCGGGGTAGCCGCAGAGATCGATTTCGGGGTAGTCCGCGGGGCTAATCCAGTGGATGCGTCCGGGACAGAGCCTGCGGAGGCCATCGCGAATTGCGGGGACCACGCAAGCGCCCACGCCGCGCCAGGGACTCTCCTCGGGGGGCGGCGTCCAGCGCGCCAGGAAGTCCTCCGTGGGCAGGAACTCCTGACGGAACTCCGGCGTTCCGGGAATGCCGTGTCCCACCGCCACGCGGGTATTTCCCGCATTGAAGACCAGCAGGGCGGCGGCAATCGAATGGTCGCTTGCAGAAGCCAAAATCCTACTCCGCCAAGACCTTCACGATGATCTTCTTGATGGGAGCGCCATCACCAATGCAGGGCGCATGGACATCCTGGGGGAAGAAGATGGTGAATTCTCCGGGATGGACCGTCACCCGGCTGGCATGACCGCCGGGTCCAATGGCCAAGTCCTTCTCGGCATCATAGACAAGATTCGACGGCGCCTGCGACAAGGGTAGCCACCCCATCTCCTCCACACGGCTCAAGGGTACCTGGACATCGATATACTTGCGGTGGAATTCCAAGGGCGCCGCCTCCGCGCTCCGACTGGTCGGCACCTGCACATTGGCGAAGATCTCGCCATCCGGAAGGATGTCCACCCTGCCCTCGGGCAATGACGCCAAATCGGGATTGCGGAGGAACTCCCAGACCTTCGCAAAACGGGGATGGAGGGCAAAGTAGCGGGGGAAGTTTTCGAGGGTATCGTGGATCATGGGAGTTGAAAAATCGGGGAGGAGAGTCTTGTCCCCCGCCCTCCGATGCGCCAGCGACCCGAATTTACGGGGCTCTTGCGGAGGAAGACGGGGGACGGATGAGAATTCAGGGATTAGCAGAAAAATCGCTCCGCGCGCTTTATGCGAGACGGGGCATCTTCTCCAGGACGATGCGCTCGGCCTCCAGATTCCAGAGGCCATTGTGGCGCTTGCACGCCGCATCCAGCTCGGCGAAGACGGGATCGGTCTTGCCCTTTTCGGCGAAGTCGGCGATGGCGGTGAGGGGGAAATCCTGGTGGGTGTAGATCAGCTTCTTGCCGCCCTTGATGGAAGGCAGATTCAGCGTGGTATCGCGCGCCGCGGTGAGGCCGCCCACGTGAGTGATCATGATGGCGGGATTCAGCACGCCCTCGCCCATGAGCTTCAACGCCTCGCGAATGTCGTCGGTATTGCCGCCGCTGGTGCCCACGATGTGGGTGCCGGAGTAGTGGACATTGTAGAAGTTCATCTTGGCGGAGAACGCGGGATCCATGGGACCGGCAAAGAAGTTCATGCAGCCGCCCTTACCCAGGATGGCATCGCCCTGCTCCACCAGCGGAGCCACGGGCGCCATGACGAAGACATCATCATACCCCGTGCCGTCCGTCAACGCCTTCAAGGCATCGGTGGCGCCAGCGCCGGAGGTATTCTGGTAGATCAGCTTCACACCGTGGGCGGCGGCATCCTCCACCGTCAGCACGGAGGCGGCGCGATCCAGGCGCGCCTGGTCAATGTCGGTCACCACCACCAGCGAGGGCGACATGGGACCATGAACCAAGTAGTCGATGAGGCCCAGTCCCATGGGACCGGCAGAGGCGATGCAGGCGCACTTGCCGCCCTTCTTCACGCCCATGGTGTGCTGATAGGAACCAGGAGTCGCCATGCGATACTGCGCGTGGCAGGCGCCCACCAGGCAACTCATGGGCTCGGAAAGCGACGCCATGAAGAATGCCTCGCCGGTGTATTTCAGCAGGCAGTCCATCTCCATGACGCAGGAGGGGATGCGGATGAGGGTGGAGTCACCACCAATGGTGGGGAAGGAGTATCCGGGGGCATCCAGAGTGCCCTTGTAGTTCAGCGCGGGCTGAATGCCAAAACGCTCGCCGGGATGGAATTTGTCCTGCCACTTCTTGCCGACCTCACGGATGACGCCACAGAACTCGTGTCCCACAATCACCGGATTGGTGGCGCAGTCATTGGGGACCCGCTTGTGCCCGGCACCCTGCTCCGCTGCCTTGAAGGAGGACATGCAGATGGAATCGCAGACGACCTCGGCAATGATGCCGTCGTCGCCGCATTCCGGCAAATCAAAGGACTCCAGACGAAGGTCGTTCACTCCATAAAGGCGCAGGGCGGTGGTTTTCATGAGGGCGGATTCTCCTTGGTTGACAAAGACAGAGAGAGTAAAAAGGCAAAAAAAGGACGGATTTCTCCGCGCAGCGGAATTCCCAAAGGGGCTACTCCTCCAGGAACTTCTCCAGCTGGCGGTTGTGCTCCTCGTTCAAATTCTGAATGCGATCCTTGCTCTGGTTGTAGGCACGACCGACCGTGCCGCCGTAGTCCAGGGTCTCCTTCACGCCGTCCGTCACAGGCTTGGTACGAGGACGAGCAGGCTTGGAATCCCCACAAGAGGACAACGACAATACCAGCAGAGAGGCGCACGCGAGAACGAGAAACAGGTTCTTCATAGACAATTTCTCCAAACAACGCCCGGAAACGCGACGAACAAAACGACCGCTACTACTCCGGGACAAAACAACGAATGCGCAAGAAAAACGGAAAAAACTGGATCGACGACCCGGCAGGGGTACGCGAGGATATCAGGCGTCCTGTCGACGCGTCCCGGTGTTACGAAAAAAGGCGACCCGGGGAATGGCTTCCTGGGTCGCCTTCGGCAGGGGGAGACGGGAATTCGAAGAGAGAGAGCAGGAGGGCTTCGGCGGATTTGCCGGCGCCCTTCCCGCATCACGTATCCCACGCCTCCCGCGAGGAGGAGAGACGAGGAGGACTACTTCTGCATGGCCACCTTCATCTGGGCCTCGTAGTTGCCCTTCTCAAGCAGGACAAAGCGGCGGTCGAAGGCCTTCTTGTCGCCGCTGGGAATGGTGTCATCGTAGATGCCGTTGGCCTTGGTCATGACAGCGGCCACAACCTCGGCGCACTGCTTGCCGCCATCCTTGAAGACGAACTTCAGCTCGTCCGCGGTGCAGAAGGCGAAGAAACCAACCTTGGTGCCCTTCAGCAGACCCAAGCTGGCGGGCAGCTTGCAGTCCATGGGGAACTGGGTGATGTTAATCACCACATCGCACTTGGCCTTCTTGATGTCAGACACGATCTGCTTGAACTGAGCGCTGGACATCATGCCGGGCATGACGGGAGGCATGACGTTCTTGCCATCGGCTCCGGCGGGCTTCTTCACCTTGTACTTGATGTAGACGGGGACAATCTCGGCGCCCTTGAAGGTGTCCTTGATGGCCTCGATATAGGGGCTGTCACCGGCCTTCGGGAGGGGATCGCCGTAACCATCAATGTAGAGGTAGGAGTCGCAGATCACGGCGACCTTCTGGGCGCTGGGGGCTTCCTTCTTCACGGCCTCGGCCAGGAACTTCGCCTGGACATACATGTAGCGCTGCTCACGCGCCATCTGCTTGGAGCCCTCCTGGAAGAAACCAGTCAGGTTCATGGCAGCACCGGCAACGGCGACGATGGCACCCAAAATGGCGAGAATCTGGCCCCAGGCCACACCCGCCTTCTGCTTGTTCATACCAACCATGGCCGCGATGAAACCAACGACCATCACTGCAATCCATTTCAGATCCATGTGTGAATTCCTTTGAATGTTAGGAGGTTATACCTTGAAGAAAAAATTTGCACACTCCTCCACGGAGGAGCCAATTTCCCGTAAGATAATCCCCGCACACAAAATTATCCACCCACTAGCCAAAATTAGCCAGGAAGCCACACGCCACCCATCCGCACCGCCACGCGCCACACTGCGGCCCAAAGAACGGCACCGTACCGCCGTCTAGGCGGGAAAACCTAGGGGAGGGATACGGGGGGCGCAGGCCCCGACCTCCTTTGGTAGTCTTACCAGAAGCCTCACCCTTCCTATGGCACGCGTTACCGGTAAGCGTCCGAAAGCGCCACCCACCTATCACCCCCGCCCCCTCTGTCCCCCAAGGGGATGCCCCCACTCCCTCAAAATCCACAAGAGTTACAATCTCTATGACTTTGAAACAAGCGATCAGGCAGAACTCATTCGGGGGGCTACGCTCGTGGGGAGCGGTCAGGGAGGGGGATAGGGCCCGTGCGCATGCCTACGCGCGCACGCGCATAAATAAAAAGCAAGAAAACGGCAAGCTACCGCCGCCGCCATCACCTCGCATAGATTCTTCCGCCTACCGGCGATACGGCACAGGCCCTTAGGACGCTCCCCAGCGAAAAATATCTACCACCCCACGCGCTATCTGCCACTACCACCCTCGGGGAGCCGCCCACCAAACTTGTAAAGATTCTTTACCTGTTGCGTCACCACCCTCGGGGAGCACGAGGGGCGGCAGACCGACCTCCTTTGGTAGTCTTACCAGAAGACTCCCCACACCAGGCGCTTCTCCGCTTCTAGCCATGCCGTAACTGTCCCCGCCCTCTCTACCGCCCAAAAAACGGCGCCATACCGCCGTCTAGGCGGAAAAACCTAGGCAGGAGTACGGGGGCAAGGCACCTACGGCGCAATGTGCAATGCATGTAGCCAGGAGCGCTAGCGAGGGTACGGGGGGCGCAGGCCCCGACCTCCTTTGGAGATCCTCCTTAAAGCTTCCCCTTCCTATGGCGCGTGTTACCGATAAGCGCCCGGAAGCGCCACCCACCTATCACCCCCGCCCTCTCTACCGTCCAGTGGAGCCCTCCTCAAAATCCACAAGAGTTACAATCTCTATGACTTTGAAACAAGCGATCAGGCAGAACTCATTCGG
>CAVGTF010000132.1:0-5583 GCA_963632245.1 Anaerovoracaceae bacterium | reverse complement strand
CGGCGGAAGAGCCGCGCAGCGACCGAACAACTAACGGCTAATCACTAACTACTAGCTACTTGCACCGCAACCGTTTGCGGTGCATTGGCGCACGCGCCGGTAAATTCCGGCGCGGGGTTCCGGCTTGCCGGAACCCTGGCCAAACTTCCTCCCTCCTCCCTCCTCCTTCCTCCTTTCTTTACACAAAAAGGGCCCCGTGCCTTTATGGCGCGGGGCCCCTTTTTGTGTTTACTCTTCTTCCCCGAGGGATCCGGTGTAGGGAGTGCCGGGCCGCAGCTCGGTCTGGGACTCATCGAAGAGCTGCTGCTGGAACTTCTGCAGTTCGCTGTTCTGCTTGCCCTTGAGGAGATTCTCGCGGACGGTATCCCACTCGGCCTTGTCGGCATCGGTGACCTGTGGCACCACGCGGTCCTTCACATAGAGCACCACATATCCCAGGGGCAGCTCCAGGCTCTGGTAACCCTGTCCGAAGCCCAGGCTCTGGTTCATCGCACGGGGAGCCAGCACCACGCCGGCGTTGCGGACATTCTGGAGCTCCAGCAGGAAGGCATTGGCGTCAATCTTATTGAGCAGGGAGATGGACTTCACCACCGCATTCTGGGTGGCGACGTCATCGATGCTGAAGGCGGGCAGCGCCTGGACCTTCTCCACATCGCAGGCGGCGATATCGCCATTCTTCTCGCCCAGCTCCTTCACCAGCTTCTGGCTGAACTCCTGAGCGCGCTTTTCGCTGGCGGACATCTTCCGGAAGCTACCGTATGCCTGGGAGAGGATCGCCTCGGCCTGGGGATCCTTCGCCAGATCCATGAGGCGGGCCTCTTCGCGTCCGGTGAGGAGCGTCACGTAGGAGGCATCCAGTCCGATGATCGCGTGGGAGACGGGATTGGCATCGGTGCTCTTGTAGACCGCATTGATCAGCTCGCTATTGGAGGCGTTGATCATGACGGGATTGAACTTCTCGACCTGCTGGAAGCGCGCCTGGGGGATCTCGCCGGCCATCTTCTGCATCAGCGCCACGCCATCCTGCTTCTCGGCGCCCTCCTGGCCCTTCCACCAGGCCTCGGAGAAACGAGTCGCAAAATCGGTAGCGGCAGCATCGGCCAGCTTGCGCGCCTGTGCATTGCGGGTGTCGTCTGCCAGGCTCTCGCGGACCTCCTCGAAGGACTTCTCGCCGAACTCGGCTTTGCGGCCCTCGTAGACGGCCTTCAGCTCTTCCTCGGTGGGCTCGGCGGTCTGATCCAAGAACTTGACGGGATCGAAGGTGACCTGCGCGAAAGAGCGCTGTTCGGGGACATAGAAGCGCTGGATCAGATCGAAGTCCATTCCTGCGGCCAGCGCGGCCAGCGCCTGCTGCTTCTGGTTCTGATTCAGGGCCTTCGTGGACTCCAGCTCGGCCTGCTTGGCAAGGAAGGCGTTGTAGGGCGCCACCACCTGTGCCTGGTAGAACTCTGCGGCCTGCTTCTTGAAGATGGCGTCGGAGACGATGCGGCGCAGGGGATCCTGCTCGGCGCCCTCCAGGGCGGGCAGGCTCTCGGGCATCTGGGTGGGCTGGGTGGCAGTCACCATGGCCACGGTAGCGAAGTCATCGGTGTAGATGGGATAGGTCACGCCGCCCAGCTCGTAGACGTTGCGGATAGCGGATGCCAGACGGGGCTGTGCGCCCAGTCCCTGGATGGCGTCGCCCAGAGAGACCACGCCGGTGCTGGCAACGAAGCCGCCGAGCTTCTCGGCCTCGCCACGGAAGCGCGCCACGCGGTCCTCCAGCTTCTCGTCCTGGACCACAGTCTGGAAGGCGCTACGAAGAGCGGAGGCATTCTCGCGGGCCTTGGCGCGGACCTTCTCCTGGGTCAGCTGAGAGACCACATCCGCGCGGGATTCCTCCAGGGTCTTGCCCTGATACACCGTGTTCTTGTTGGCCTCGTAGCGCTGGGAGATCTCCTCCTCGCTGGGAGCCGCCTGGTCGCCCAGGACCTCGGCGATCTTGCTGTAGCGGAAGACCGCCGCCAGCGCATTCTTGGAATCGGGAAGCGCGATCTCGGCGCGGTGCTCAGCGAAGTACTTCTGGATCTCCTCCTCAGAGGCCTGAAGGTCCTTCTCCTGGACGGGCAGCTCGAAGGGCAGCAGGGTGTACTTGGCCATAACGGCATCCACCTCGGCCTGGTCCACAACCACCGCCTCACGGACGGCATTCTCCACCTTCTTCATGATCAGGTTCTCGCGGACCACCTGGTCGAACTCCACGGGCAGCAGCCCCAGAGAGCTCTGGACGGTCTCCAGCATCCGGTTGAACAGCTCCTTGTCAAAGACCTTGGTCTCGGAATTCTGGATCAGGGGATACACGCGGATGGCGTCCTGGATCTCGGAATCGGCAACCTTATCCAGGCCGTGCTGCTTGGCGTAGTGCATCATGCGCATGCGGCGCAGGGCCTCCTGGAAGAGCTGCTCGCTCTGGCTGGAGAAGGTCTGTCCGAAGGCATTGGGATACTCCAGCCAGATGCCAAGAGTGGTCTTGGACATCTCTTTCTGGACCTTCTCGACGCCCAGGGTCTTGCCATACATCTTGCCGAAATCCTTCAGACGGCCCTGGGAGCCATTCATGCTTCCGGGAGTCACGAAAATCACAAAGGTGGCGATGATGATAATCAGCAGAACGAAATAGGTCAACTTCGCGTGCTTCTCGAAGTAGCGATTGAAATGGGAGATGAACATTGTTGTGTTTATGGGAAGGGAGAGTAAGTAAGAGAAAAGGGATTTCTGTCCGGAGGACGGTCTTATTGATCGCTACCGGAGGACATCGACGGCGCGGCGATAATCGCCGTCGGCGCATCGGAAGACGCTGGAGCCGGCCACCAACACATCCGCGCCCGACTCTCGGCAAAGCGCCGCGGTCTTCTCCGCCACGCCGCCATCCACCTCCAGACGAGTGGAAAGGCCGGCATTGTCAATGGCTTCGCGGAATTCACGGATCTTGGGGAGCTGCTCGTGATGGAAGGACTGCCCGCCAAAACCGGGCTCCACCGTCATCACCAGCACCATCTCAATCTGGGAAAGATACGGCATCAGCACCGACGCCGAAGTGCCCGGACGCAGCGAGATCCCCGCAGAGCACCCCAGGCCATGGATGGCGTCCACCACCTTGCCGGTGTTCTCGCCCGTGGCTTCCACATGGAAGGTGATGTGGTCCGCGCCGGCATCCCGGAAACGGGGAGCATACTCCAAGGGATCGTCAATCATCAGATGAACATCGAAGAGCATCTTCGAAAGCGGACGCAATGCCTTCACTAAATCCGCGCCAAAAGAGAGATTCGGCACGAAGTGGCCATCCATAATGTCCAAATGCAAGACCTCGGCCCCCGCGTCCTCAACCGCCTTGACCTCCTCCGCCAGACGGTCATACCGCGCAGCCAACAACGACGGCGCAATCAATACGCGCTCGCGAGGCCACTGGGAAAGACGAATCTGGGAAGAGGGAGAAGACATCTTAATGAAAAAAGGAGGAAGGAGGAGGGAGGAAGAAGGAAGTTTGGCCAGGGTTTCGCAGAAGCGAACCCCCGCGCCGGAATCTACCGGCGCGTGCGCCAAGCGCCGCAACCGGTTGCGGCGCAAGTATTTAGCAATTAGTTGTTAGCCGTTAGTTGTTCGGTCGCTGCGCGGCTCTTCCGCCGTCCGTGCGGCGGTACCAGTACCGCGGCTAAGCGCCGCGGAAGAGCGCCGCAGGCACCGCTTAAACCTACTACCTGCTACCTCCTCCCCATCACCTATCAAAGCGGGGGCACGGGGGCGGTAGCCCTCCGTCCTTTGGTTGGGCTCCGACTAGGGAAGCGAGCTATTACGGGTAAGCCAGCCTCGGAGCAAAAAAACTACATCGTACCGCGGCACGCGCCGCGGAAGAGCTCTATAAACACCAGACAGAAGAGGCAATGGGGTTCCTTTTCTAGACAATTCCGGATTCTTCCGACAGTGGTAGTACGAAAAAGACGACCGCAGTATACACCGTGGCCGTCTTTGCCGGAAGCGAATCAGGGTTCGAGGGCCCTATCGATTGGCGCTAGAAACGGAATTTAGGGAATCAGGGCTTCTCCACCTTGCCGGAACGGATGCAGGCGGTGCAGACCGTGATGCGCTTCACCTCGCCGTCCACGATGGCGCGGACATTCTTCAGGTTCGGCTTGAACTCACGCTTGGTGTTCTTCACCACGTGCATACCGATACCGCCCTTCTTCTTCGCCAGACCACGACGGGTGATGTGACCGCCGCTGACCTTGTGCTTGCCGCAAATCTCGCAGACTGCTCCCATAATTGCTACCTCGCTGAACTAAATGGTTGGATTTTTTTTACAGATCAAAAAATGTGGTGGGATGGACGGGATTCGAACCCGTGACCACTGCATTAAAAGTGCAATGCTCTACCGACTGAGCTACCATCCCAGTTGAAAGGAACGCCTCTGCCCCGACGACGCACGACCGCGAAGGCCGCGAAAAAGCGAAAGAGGCCTAGGTCACCGGCCGGTGAAGCGGAAATCCCGTTAATATATCCCCATCACCCGACTTTTCCACCCGCATAAACACCTATTTGAAAACGGTCCCGCGCCAGGGAAAATGCTCATCCCGCGTAGGGTGCGCCGGGGCGCTTCCAGTCGACGGCGGGCACCGCGGGCAGGCACACCCGGAAGGAGAGCGCGCGTTTTTCGCCATCGTACATTGTTTGGGCGATGACGCCATGGAAGTGTCCGAAACACCATTTGTAGTCGAACCACTCCCCGCATGTTCCAACATAGTATCCATCGGAGGACGGATCATGGGCGAGCTTCTTGGGTGAATCCAGGAAAGAGAAGAGCCTCGACCAGAAACCGGGCTCCTTTTCCTTTGCGGGAGGCGTCTTCGGGGCGTCCACAGGAAGGCACCACTCCCAGCGCACATTTCCCCGCATATCCAACAGCCCCAGTCCCGTCCGCGGATCCTCTGGGGTATCCTCGTAGGGCGCCAAGCGCTCCACGGGTCCCACAGTAACGCCATCCGCCTGCAAACGGCAGGCGTACTCCAGCTGTGCATCAGTAGGCAATTCGAAAGCCAGGCCCGTCTTTGCGCGGAGCAATCCCAGGAAGGACTCCGGTTTCACGGGATCCCAGATTGTGCAACCAGTCCCGCGGATGAAGGCATTTGTTACGCCCTCCACCGGCTGCGGCTCCAGCCCTCCGCTGAAGCGCAGTCCCATCACCTGACCATATTGCTTGCAGGTGCACTGCAGGATCCCGAGATAGTAGTCCGGCAGTGAAGCATACCGGTGGTGCTGCTCCTCTTCCCCATTCCGGACGGGTCCCATGGAGATCTCGCCGCCCGGAATCCGCCGCAGCCACAGCTCCGTCGTCCGACAGATCTGCTCGCGCTCCCAGGGATCCGCATACGTCCAGCGGACGGGATACTCCTTCGCCTTCTCCCCCTCCGATAAATCCACTACCAAATACTTCTCTTCATGCACACGCTCAGCCATCAACTAGCCTCCTAACTCAAAAAACACTCAACCACACAGGACACACGCCCCGCCTTCTCTCTCCCCCCCCCCCCCCTCCCACAAAATACCCCC
>CAVGTF010000131.1:0-5586 GCA_963632245.1 Anaerovoracaceae bacterium | reverse complement strand
ACATTAGGCACGTAGACCTCCCCCCCCCCCGCGTCCCTCCATCATTACAACAGGATTTTTTTCCCCATGTCCGTCATCTTCCACGAAAAGCGCTCCGTATGCTATGTGGCCCCCAGCCGCGTGGTCTGGCAGTCCCCACAAGTCCAGGACGCCGCACGCCTCCTCGAGACCGCTGGTGAAACCGCCACCATCTGGCGGGATCCGGGCATGCAACTGCCTCCCGGCGGCACGGTGATCCTGGAATACGACACGCCCCTGCCCCTCCAGGGAATCCGCGTCTCCCGGGGATATGATGGCTTTGGTCCCGCGAAAGTCCTTGTGCGCCTGGGCGAATCGGTCAGCGAGGTCCTGCACACCCCCAACAACGACCACTCCATGCACGAGATGGAGCTGTCACTCTCCCACATGGGCATCAGCCGCATCGGAAACACCGGCTTCCGCTTCCTGCGCCTGGAGAACCTGGAAACCGATCCCAAGGCGGTCCTGAATCTCCGGGAGTGCTCCGCCGAGGCCTGGATCCACCCCGCAAAGCGCGTAGGGTCCTTCCAGTGCAGCGATCCCCTCCTGAACCAGATCTTCGAAGCCTGCGCGGTCACTCTCGAAAAATGCATCTCGCCCCTGCTCCTGGACGGCACCAAACGCGACCGGCTAGTCTGGATGGGCGACCTCTATAACGAAATCCGCGCCTGCGGAGTACTCTTCCAGAGCCACGACGCCATCCCCGAAAGCCTAGAATTCCTCAATGTGGAGGGCCGCCGAAACCACTCCTTCAACGGCATCGTCTCCTATACCGCATACTGGTTCCTCGCTCTGCGCGAATACTACCGCTTCTACCGCGACACAAATTTCCTCCTGACGCAGCGCGACAATCTGCGCTTCTTCGCCAACGAAATGCTCCAGACCTACGAGACGGACCCCGCGGGCGTCCTGCAGGCTACCATTGTGGACTGGGCGCATCCCGAGGGCTGCCCCAAGAATGCCTACGGTCCCCTCTACCTAGCAGCCGTCATCGCCTGTCGCGAGCTTGCCGAGTTCCTCCAGGAAAACGAGCTCTCCCAGCGCTGCAAGAAGACCGAGGACTCCCTGCGAAAGGCCATCCGCCTGGAGCCCACCACGGCGAAGTCCGTCTACGCCTGGGCTACCATCACCGGAATCATCCCTCCCGAACAGGGCTTGAACCGACTCCTCCAGGATCCCGAAGACGGATGGTCCACCTTCCACTTCGATAACTTCCTGCGCACCTACTCCCTGGCCGGCAAGACCGCCGAGGGACTGGATCTCCTCCGGAAATACTACGGCGCAATGATCCACCTGGGCGCCCGCACCATCTGGGAACAGTACGACATGCCCTGGGGCATAAACGCCACCCCCATCGACCAAATGCCCCAGGAGGGAAAGACCGACATCCACCTGACCTGCGGACGCGGTTGCTTCCAGGGTCTACGAAATAGCCTCTGCCACGGATGGGGGGCTTCCCCCGTTGCCTGGCTCATGGAAAACATCGCCGGAATCACCCCCGTGGGCGACGGATACCAAGACGGCGTCCGCATCGCCCCCAATCTCTGCGATCTGGACTTCCTCGCCGTCACCTGCCCTACGCCCAAAGGCAACATCACCCTCCTCGCACAAAAGGGCAAAAAGACCCAACTCACCGTCCCACAAGGTATGCCCTATACCCTCGTGGAATAACCACACAAACCCCAATTCACTCCCCCCAGAAGGCCGCCCGGACTCCCCCCGAGCGGCCTTTCGGCGTTTCTGGGGGCAACTCCACAAACATCGCTCCCTATTCACTGTGCACGGTGGAGCGTCTGCGTCCGCCGTGCGCAATCCGCGTCCCCGTGTCACGCTTTTCGCGTCAGAAATCCACAAGCAATTTCCTGGGGGATCCTCGGGGTTTTCCTGGGGGAATTTGGCACGGCCTCTGCTTTTTTTTCAGAATTGTTGCCGAAGAAGCCCCGGGGAATCCCGGGTGACCTCTTCGGCAATCCGCTTTTTTCAGAATCCATCATTCACCCTTGAATAGGAGGAACAAGAACCATGAGATACTTCCTTGATTATCCCTTTGAGACCGCCAGCGACAAGCAGCTCAACCAGGCCGCCGCCGATTTCTTCGGCATGCCCGTGGTTCCTCTCTTCTCCCACGCCTCTCGCCCGAGCCGCCAGGAAATCCGGAATGGCTTCCGGAAGTCCAAGAAAGGCGGATACTTCCTCCACCTGGAAGTCCCCGGACTCAAGGCTGAAAATCTGGACATCGAGTTCCGGGACGGCGGGGTGCTGATTCAGGGCAAGACCCCGGAGACCGAAGAGGGCTTCCACAAAGAAGTCAAGGTCTTCTTCCCCCTCCCCGAAGACGCCGATCCCGACAAGATCCAGGCCGCCCTCAACGACGGCGTCCTCACTCTGCGAGTCCCCGTCAAGGGCTCCGCCGCCAACCGCAAAATCAACATCGGCTGACGCAACCCGCGATACCACTTTTCACCCTGCTTCCCTCGCGGAAGCGCTTTCGAGTTCAACCAAAAACTCAGGAGGTATAAACTATGAACGAAGTCAAAGTCAATGCGAACAACACCCAGGAAACCAAGCCGGCTCGCACCAACAACCACGCCTTCGATCCCTTCGCCGAGTTCTTCGGATTCCCCGTCATGCCCTTCTTCACCAGCAGAAACGACAACGCACAGAAGCTGGAGGGCTTCCACAAGACCAAGGACGGCTCCTATGTGCTGCACACTGAAGTCACTGGCATGAAGGCCGAAAACCTCGATGTGGAATTCCAAAACGGCGGCATCGCCATCAAGGGCAAGACCTCCGGCGAAGACGACGGCGAGTCCTACACCAACGAAGTGGAGTACTTCTTCACTCTACCCGAGGACGCCGATGCCGATCAGTTGAAGGCATCCCTGGCTGACGGAGTCCTGACCTTCAAGGTCCCCGCCAAGGCAGGCAAGGCCGCCAAGAAAATCACCATCGAGTAAATAGCTCGATCGACAGGGCCACAAACGGGAGACCCAAAATCAATCACTCAGGGGCTCCCGTAAAAGCCCGACAAACACAGTTCCCCGCGGGGGGACGAGTCAACGCAAAATCGCGAAGATTCGTCCCCCCGCTTTTTTTGTCAACATAACGGACTCGGTTTCATGGGCTATCTTTAGGAATTGACAGAATCTGACAATTCCCTACACAATATCCCCATGCAGACCACTCCCAAGCCCATCTCGCCCGTCTTCCTGACGCTCTCGGCGCTCTACCTCACCTGCCTGCTAGTTTCCAACCTAGTGGCAGGCAAGCTCACTGCCTTCTGGGGTGTCACCCTCCCCGCCGCCGTGGTCCTCTTCCCTCTGGCGTACATCCTGGGTGACATCTTCACGGAGGTCTATGGCTTCCGGCGCACCAAGCTAGTGATCTGGCTGGGCTTCTCATGCAACTTCCTGGCATCGGCGGGATACCTCCTGGCGCTGGCGCTGCCCTACCCCGACTTCTGGACCAACCAGGAGGCATACCAGACCGTCCTCTCCGTCACCCCACGACTCCTCCTGGCCTCCCTGGCCGGTTATCTGGTGGGAGAATTCTCCAACGCCGTCGTCCTCTCACGGCTGAAGCTGAAGACCCAGGGGCGCATGCTCTGGCTCCGGACCATCCTCTCCACCCTCGTGGGAGAGGCCGCCGATACCCTCCTCTTCATCTCCATCGCCTTCTACGGAACTGTCCCCACGAGGGTCCTCCTCCAGATGATCTTGGCACAATACCTCTTCAAGGTCTGCTACGAAATCCTCTTCACACCCCTCACATACTGGTGCGTCGCCGCCGTCAAAAAGGTCGAAAAACTGGACGTCTTCGATAAAGGAGAATCCTACCGCCCCTTCTGATCCGCATCACCCACCATCCAAACACATGCAAAAAGGCACGGGCTCACCACCCGTGCCTTTTGCGTTTCCCCCATGGGCAGCCATCCGTTGCAACCGTTCCGAACTCCCCAAAATTCTGCAAAGAGACTTGACAAAACAGCACACTTATTTTATTGTATGAGCACTTTCATCAAGTTTATTCATTTTGAAAATCGCTATGTACAATCCTCACATCCATTCCCTACTATCCACGGGGAACGCTTTTACAACCGCACAGGCAGCAGCGGCCGGAATCAGTCGCCAAACCCTCTGTGACTACCTCCAAGCGGGGAAACTCGTCCGCATGGGGCGTGGCATCTACCTCCCCGTCCAAGGAAGCAAGTCTGAAGTCCCCGAAATCGAGGTCCTTCAACGGAAAGGCTGTGATTTCGTCCTCTGCCTCCTCTCCGCTCTGAGGTTCTACAATATCGGCACACAGCACTCCCACGCAATCTGGATTTCCGTGCAGAAAGCGCGCCATATCCCCACCGTCGACTTTCCCATTGAATGTCTACGCCTTGAAGAACGCCTCTATAACGCTCTAACAACCACCCAGACAATCAATCATCTCCCCATCAAAGTGTACACCCCCGCCCGAACTATCGCCGACTGCTTCCGATTCCGCAATCGGATCGGCCTCGATGTAGCAATGGAAGCCCTGCGCGACGGCTGGCACAAAAAACTCTTCACGGTAGACGAACTCCTAGAAGCCGCTAAAATCTGCCGCGTAGCAAACACCCTCACGCCATACCTGGAAATGCTGGTCGGATGAACACAAGAAACATCGTCAACATAGCCGCTTCCATCAAAGCGCGACTCATGAACTCGGCACGAGAGCATAAGACCGTTCAATGCTTAACACTAGAAACGAAAAAGCCGCGGTTCTTTCGAACTGCGGCTTTCGTTGCAGCGCAATGCCCGACTTCATCTTCACCCGTTACGCGGGCTTCGGCTACGCCGTGGCAATTTTTTGCTGCGCAAAAAAAATGGTGGTTCACAATCTTCTCAACTTGCAGAGACCTTGTATCTAAAGAGATAAATTCATTCTGCGTTCCCGTTTTTGATATGGATGCTATTCTTGTATCACGATTATTAAAGGATTATGATGCAAATGCATACAGAAAGGAGACTTTATATAAAACGACAGGGAAGGTAATCTATGATGAGTATTATCCATCAAAATCCAAGCCAATCATTGACGAAATCGACAAAGCCTTAGCGAAGCATTACGGATTTACAGAAGAGGAACTTGACTTCATCATTAACTATGACATCAAGTATCGCATATGGGAGATGAATTGAGCGAAGACGAGGAAAACTGATAAGTTCTCTTAAGTACATAGGAGATGAAGTATGAATAGTTTTATCTTGAGTCCATCTGCGATGGGACCCGGCTCTGCTTCACATTACCTTCCCGTTATAGAAAAATATCATATAGCAATCATCAACCGAAAGGATTCTGTTTTTGAAAAGATTCAAAAAGGTGACCTTGTGATCATAGCACGAGGAGCAAATTGGCAAAAGGAGGTATACTTTGCTGGCATAGTTTCTTCTGAAGTGCATAGTTTTTCGCAAGAAGGTGTCGAAGGAGATTATACTCGCGATCTCGTTGACTTCGTTGACTTGAGAAGCGGTCCCAAAATTCCATTCAATACGCAATGTACTTACGGAAGTTCGAGGAACCCCGGTGCAGTATATCAAC
>CAVGTF010000130.1:0-5637 GCA_963632245.1 Anaerovoracaceae bacterium | reverse complement strand
AATTCGACCCCGTCCTTTCTCCCCATCTAACATGCGAAAACTCCTCCTTCTTCTCTGTCTTGCCATGTGCATCTCCTGTCCTGCCAAGGAACTCAGCGTCCTGATGATCGGAAACAGCTTCAGCGAGAGTGTGCTGAGGTATTTGCCCAGTGTCGTTGGCGCCTCCGACGACTGCAAGATCTTCCTGGCGCAATGCGGCATCGGCGGTTGCGTCTTCTCCCGCCACATTGACGAATTGCACAAGAGCCAGCTCGATCCCGAGAGCCGTCCCTACTGGACCAACCAGGGTGACGCGCTCTTCGGTGGGCGTCCCAACACCAATGTGCCCGAGATGCTATCCGTCCGGAAGTGGGATGTGATCACCATCCAGCAAGGAAGTCATGAGAGCTGGATCCCTGAGACCTTCGCTCCCGCCAAGGAGCTCATCGACACCATCCGCGCCGCGCAGCCCCAGGCCGAAATCCGGATCCAGCAGACCTGGTCCTACCGCTGCGACGATCCCCGACTCCTGGCCGAGGGCTCCTGGCACATCGACCAGACCGAGATGTATAACCGCCTGACCAAGAACTACCAGGCACTCTCCCGGGAATACGGTTTCCGCATCATCCCCACCGGACTGGCCGTCCAGATCGCCCGCCGCGATTCCGAAATCAAGTTCCAGCCCGTCCCCGCCGAGGTCTGGGAGACGCCTTTCCGTTGGCCGGATCTCCCCCGACAGGCCGGCGATGTGGTGGGACAATACTACTGGCGGAAAAACGCCGAAACCGGCGAGCTCTACATGGAGCGCGATTCCATCCACCTGAACCGCCGCGGCGAATACCTCCAGGCCTGCGTCTGGTTCATGAGCCTCTATAACAAGACCGCCGCCGACATCAAATTCGTCCCCGAAATCATCTCCAACAGCGACGCCGCATTCCTGGCGCGCTGTGCCGAAGAGGCGATCAAGACTGCTCTGCAGCCTGCGAGCAATTAGCAGGTTAGTGGCTAGCGGCTAGTTGTTCGGTCGCTCCGCGGGAATACATATCAAGCGCCCCCGTATTGGCGCGCAACAGCCGCGCAGCGACCGCCCTAAATTCCCCTCTAGAAGTATCGCTACCCCCCTTAGCGATACTTTTTAGCGCATCCATCCACGATGGATTGCATGGCGTCCTTCTTGCGCCCCATGTCCTTCGCCAGAGCGATCTGGCAGCGTGCGCGGACGAGATTGTGGTCGGGGCAATGGATATTGAAGTAGGGATCTCCCAGGAGATAGTCGGTCAAGAAGCGTGTAGCCAGCTCGCAGGCAAGCGCCAGAGGTGAGATTCCGAGGGTATTGAGCTCCGCGGGAGTCAGTCCGCTTGCGGTCTGCGAGAGGAATCCGTCGGCGAAGGCCCAGAAGATATTGAGGTCCACGCCGGTCTTCGTCAAATCCCGGCTGTCCTCGGCGGTGAAATTCGCGGCGAACCGGATGGCATCACCGAAATCGTGTGCCACCAATCCAGGCATGACGGTATCCAGATCAATGACCACCAGGGCATCCCGAGTCGCCTCGTCGAAGAGGACATTGTTGATCTTGGTATCGTTATGCGTAACGCGCAACGGGAGTTCGCCGCGCATCTGGAGATCCGTAAGCTGGCAGGCCTCCTCCTCCACCGCCAGGAGGTCATCGGCCTCCGCCTTGGCGGACGCATAGCGCCCCTGGGGATCCAGACGGATGGCCTCCTTCAGCTGCTCGTAGCGCTTCCGGGTATTATGGAAATTGGGGATGGTGACGAAGAGATCGCCCGCCTGGAAGTCCTCCAGCACCCGCTGGAAATCGCCGAAGGCGACGCCGGCATTGCGGACGATGAGGGGATCGTCGCAGGTATCGAAGGTGATGGAGGGCACGAAATTGACCACTCGCCAAAGATCGCCGTTGTCCATCAAGTAGGTCTTGCGCTCGCCGGTGACCTCGGTGTGGTGATAATGGAGATTCATGCCCTCCGGGCGCTTCCGGCGGATATACTCCGTCACCTTGTCGATATTCTCCATCAGCTGAACGGGATTCCGGAAGGCGAAGGAGTTCAGCTTCTGGACCACGTAGGACTTGATCCGCGCCATGCCCGCGCCGTCGTCCACGATGTAATTCACCTTATACGTGTTGTTCACGTTGCCGGTGCGCACCTCCTCGTAGGAGAAGAAGAGTCCGGGGAGTCGGAAAGCGGCGCCCACGCTCTGGAGCTTCTTGGCCAGATCCTGGGGCGAAGTATGCTGTGTAGAGGGCATGAGAAATAGGGGTTTCGGGAGGATTTCGTTTCGCGGATAATATAAGGAGGTCCAGGGGGAGTTCCGGCGACGCGACACGCCTTTTCGCGCAAGACAGCGCTATCGGACGGGCCGGACCGCCTCCTCCACAAAGGGCCGCCACCACCACTCATTCTCCAAATACCACCGGACAGTCGCCCGCAGTCCCTCCTCGAAAGTCACCCGCGGAGACCACCCCAGCTCCCGGCGGATCTTCCCGATATCCATGGCATAGCGCAGATCGTGTCCTGGACGATCCGGCGCCAAGCAAATCAATTCCTCGTAAGGGCGTCCCGAGGTCCGCGGGCGCAATTCATCCAGCACGCGGCAGACGCCGCGGACCACCCCCAAGTTGGTGCGCTCGCACTCTCCGCCGATGTTGTAGACCTCCCCTGGCACGCCGCCATTGTAGACTCGCCACAGCGCCTCCACATGGTCCTCCACCGACAGCCAGTCACGGATATTCTCTCCCGTGCCATAGACCGGCAACGACCGCTCCGACAGCGCCTGCAATGCCATGCGAGGAATCAGCTTTTCGGGGAATTGGTAGGCGCCGTAGTTATTGGTGCAATGGGAGAGCAGGATCGGCAGTCCGTAGGTGTTTCCCCAGGCCGCCGCCAGATGGTCGCCCGCCGCCTTGCTGGCGGAATACGGCGACCGCGGAGCGTAGGGACTCGTCTCCCTAAAAGGTGCATCACCGGGTTTTAGGGAGCCATACACCTCGTCCGTGGAGACCTGCAGGAACCGGAAAGCGCGCTGTTTCTCTTCGGGAAGTCCCCGCCAGTAGTCCGTGGCGCACTCCAGGAGATTGGCCGTCCCCAACACATTCGTGCGCACAAAGCACAGCGGATCCGCGATGCTGCGATCCACATGGCTCTCCGCCGCCAAGTGCATCACGCCATCCGGACGAAATTCCCGGAAGAGCGCAGAGACGCCCTCGCGATCGCAGATATCCAGCTTCGCAAAGGAGTACAGCTCATTTTCCTCCACCTTCCGCAGGCTGGAGAGGTGCCCCGCATACGTGAGGGCGTCCAGCACGCAGACCCGCGCCAGACCCGTGCCCACCAAATGGCGGACCAGCGCCGAGCCTATGAAACCCGCACCACCTGTGACAATAAGACGAAGCATGAAGAATGCAAAAAAAGGAGGAAGGAGGAAGGAGGAAGGAGGAAGTAAGGACCGCCTGCGGCGCGCTACACAAAGCGCGCCCAAATTGGCGCGCAGTACCGCCGGCAGGCGGAAGAAATTAGGCGGGGGCACGGGGGGCGCAAGCCCCGACCTCCTTGAGTTAGGTCCGGCTAGGGAAGAATCACTCCGGTGCTAGCACCGTCTTGGGGGCGATACTATACCCGTACCGCCGGTAGGCGGAAGAGCGCCTGCGGGACCTTGCAAACTAATCACTAGCCTCTAATTGCTAAAGACTTACGCCGCATTGATGCGCCGTAGGCGGGAGAGCGGGGGCGGCAGTCCCCGTCCTTTGGTAGTCTTCCTACGTAACTGCGTCTTGGGAGGCACGCGCCGGTGAAAAAGACGCGCCGCGGAGCGGCCCGAAGACCAGTACCGTACCGCCGGTCGGCAAAATTTTTCCACCTACGGCGGTACTATTTTGCCATTTTCTCCTTTGCGCGCCAATTTGGGCGCGCTTGGCGCAATCGCCGGGTCTTCCCGGCGATGGGTTCCGGCACGGAACCCTGACCTAACTTCCTCCTTTCTCCCTCCTCCTTCCTCCTTTTTTCCGCCTTGGCGGAGGGTGGCCTGTGCTTTCAGCAGCAGCAGGATCAGCGCCAGGAGGAAAAGGAGTCGTGGGAGGGGTGGTGCGGCGGCCACATTCTGGCAGAGTGGCCCGGAGGCATTGGAGCCGGTGACGGAGAGTGCGGCTGTGGCTCGAATAACAGCGCGCAGCGTGGCATTCCAGAGGGTCGCGCCTTGGGGGATTAGGAGAACCAGGAGGATCTTCAGTGGGCAGAGCAGGAGTGCCAGCGAGACCATGAATCCCAGCGGGAGATTGACCAGTGGCGAGAGCAGTCCCAGCCGCGGAGAGGACTCCAGGGAGATGGACAGACTGGTTGCCCAGGCCAAGCAAGAGACGCCCACGCCATTGAGACACCACCCCCAGAAGGCACAGGCGCGACGATGCCGCAGCGGTCGCGGAAGCCACTGTTCCCGCTCCTGAAGGATCTCCTGGAGCTCCCGTAGCAGCGGCGATCCCAACAAGAGAATCGCCACAATGGAGTAGGAATAGAGCACTCCGCGGTTCTTCAGGCAGAGTGGGTTCCGCAAGAAGGCCTGTACTGCCGCCACTCCCAGGAGATTCAGCCACACGGCGGGACGATTCCGCAACGCGGCGTAGTGATATGCGGCGGTCATGACCAGCGCCCGCTGGGCGGAGTCCGCCGCCCCCGTGAGCAGCACATACGCCGTAGCCAAGGAGACCATGGTGATTCGCCGCAAGAGAAGCGGTCCGCCAATCCACCGCAGCAGGAATCCCGTCGCCAGGATCATCATTCCTACATGCATGCCGGAGATGGCGAAGGCATGGACGGTCCCCGCCACGGCCTGCGCCTGGCGGATCTCCCGCGGGAGGCACTCACCCATGCCCAGTCCCAACGCCAACAGGAACTGTCCCTCCCAGGTCTCCTGCGTCCCCTCCACCAGGATCCCGCCCAGGAATTGTCGACACGACCCCAGAAGTCGCTTCCCCCAGAAGCGCGCTCCCGAGTGTTCCCCCGCCACATGCCACCCAAACAGTAGCAGCTGCGCTTCCGCACCGCGGGCGGAGAGAGACTCCGCAAAGCGGCTCTCCAGGGGATCGCCGCTCTCCAGCGGCAAAAGAACACCCTCACCCTCCAACAACGTCCCCTCCGGCAATTGCCGCAATAGCTCCTGGGACTCCCAGGGATTGGCGCGCAACGACACACGCCGCCCTCCCGAAAACGCCAGCTTCTCACCCTCCAGGGACGACTTCCAGGACAACACCTCCCCCAATACCACGCCGCCACCCGTGTCCCAGGGAGACAACGCCCCCGACGCCGGAGGGGTCTTCGTCAACACCAAGACACACCGCCCCGCACTCCGCGAATGCGGCAGCGCCCCCTCCAGGGACTCCCCACAGGGAAATCTTCCCTCCCAGCTCATCCAAAGAAAGCCCGCGAAGACCACGCTCCCCCACAAACAAGCCCCGCGATACCCACAGCCACACCACCGGCTCAATCCCCCAAAGGCCGCCGACAACACCACCGCACCCAATACCCCCCAGCTCCCCCAAGACACACACAACGCCCCACACAGCATCCCCAACGACATCCAAAACGCCGGAGACAATACCCGCATCTGCCAAAATAACTTCTCCATCCCCCCACTATGATACCCACACCC
>CAVGTF010000129.1:0-5773 GCA_963632245.1 Anaerovoracaceae bacterium | reverse complement strand
TAACTTCCTCCTTCCTCCTTCCTCCTTTTTTTTATCCCCCCTCATTGGAGCAACGAACATGTCATTAAAGGTCGCCGTTTTGATGGGCAGCAATTCTGATCTGCCGAAGATCCAGGGATGCCTGGATGTGTTGAAGAAGCTCGAGGTCGAGACTGTGGTGCGTGTCATGAGCGCCCACCGTACTCCCGAGATCGTGGCGGAGTTCACGGAGGCCGCGGAGGGCGCCGGCTTCGGCGTCATCGTGGCCGCCGCGGGTGGCGCCGCCCATCTGGCGGGCGCCGTGGCCGCACACACCCTCCTGCCTGTCATCGGAATCCCCGTGGAGGGCGGCGCCTTCCACGGCATGGACGCACTCCTCTCCACCGTCCAGATGCCCGGCGGAATCCCCGTCGCCACCGTGGGCGTGGGCTCCGGCGGCGCCACAAACGCCGGACTGCTGGCCGCCGAGATCATCGCCGTGGCGGATCCCGCATTGCGTCAGCGTCTGGCCGCCGAACGCGCCGCCCGCAAAGAGAAGGTTCTGACCGCCGACCGGGAACTCCAGCAGTCCCTGTAGAGTCCCTGCAGATGCGCCGCGCGGGAGAGGGAAAGGCAGATGCCGAGTTTCTTTCTCCTCGCGCGGGAGTCCCTTCTTTTATTGAATAACTCGATCCCTCTGACGGAAGATATTTGATACCTTTTTGCATGAGAGCGCTGTTGTCCGCCATCCTCCTGCTTGCGTGGGCCCTTGGGGCCTTTGGGGTAGGGGAGGCATTTGGGCAGGAGAGCAGTGAACCGGAGGGTTTCATGCAGCGCCTGGTGGGGGAGAAGGCGGAGTGCTATGCCCTGGATCAGGAGAACCTCTGGCGCCTGATCACCATGGCGCGACTCTGCTCACGCGAGACTGATCAGCTCCTGAAACGGGAGAATGCCCCTCAGCGACGACTCCAATTCCTGGGACTCAAGCGGGAGTTCTCCGAACGGGAATTCAAGGGCGGCGATATCCCCGTCCCCGTGACGGAATCCGTCCCCCGACAGCTCTGCCGCGTCTTCCAGGCATTCCTCTGGCGGCGACTCCGGGAGGAGCTCCCGAAGGACGCCGCGAAGGCGCGCAGCGCTGCGCCCCGCTTCCTGCAGACTCTCGCTTCCGGTATGGCGAATCGCGTCGCCTACGGCGGAATTGGAGTGCGAGGATACTACCGGCCGGACTTCCGGATCCCACGCTGGCAATTCCGGGATCGGCTCTTTCCGGATCTGGAGGAGCTGCTGTCCATGCCCGTGCCCTCCGATCGTCCCGCGGTGCTGATGGTCTATCTGGCGCACGCGAATCTCCTCCTGGATATCCTGGTGGACGCCACTCCCGATTTTACCTACTTCCTGCGGGAGTGGGCCCTTGCGGAGGCCCAGGAGGGCCTCTCCACCACCACCGCGCTGTCGAAGTGCTTGCCGCCGGGGACTCTGCGTTCTGGCGAGACCCTCCAGGGATGGTATGAACGCCGCGCGCTGGAATTTTCTCGGGAACGACACGGCCAAAATACCGCCACCGGCATCCAGGAACAGCTGGAGGCGATACTCACGGTCTCCGTGCTCTCCGCGGATTCCCGCGACGGAATCCTCCGCATCCATCTGGAACAGCTCCCGCAGCGCCTGACCGATTACAAGGTGGACGAGGCCGCCATCATGCGGATCTACGACCGGCTCCTCCGGCTCCAGAATACCGCGCCGCTCCTCCTCCGGGATGCCGTGGGGGATTACCGCTCTGCAGTCTCCGCCTTCCAGCACCACGACTACCGCCTCTTCCGGGAACGCCTCAAGGTGGCGCGGCGGAATCTCTCCAGCAGCCTGGAACGCCAGCATGCCGCCGAGGAGCTTCTGGAACGTTCCGAGGAGCGCTCCCAGGGCGCACGCACGCTCTCCGATTGGTCCGAGATTCTCCAACACTACGAAAACTGGTCCGAAATCAGCCGGCGCTGGCTCACGCCCGCCGAACGATAGGAGTTCCCCATGAAACGCAAGATCGCCCTTTGCCTGGTCACCCTGGAACTCCTGCTCTCCGGAGTATTCCTGACCGGCGCACTCCTCTTCACTCTCCTGGCACCACGGCACTTCCCTGTCGCGGATTGCCGGATGCTCCAGACCCTCCTGGTACAATACGCCACCGCACTGGATGCCCAGCGGGACAACTGGGACCGCCTGGGCACCCGCGTGGTGGCCAGCTACGCGGTGAATTTCCGGGAATTGGGCGCGCTCTCCCTGGAGACCGGCGAGCTGGTGGGCGCACTCCGCGAGACGCTGGCGGCACCCGTCCCCGGATTCCTGGGGAATCTCTCCCTGAAGCCCGCCGAGGACCTGAAGCGGGTCTCGCGGGATCTGGAGACCCTCCTGGGACGACTCTCCCGCACCATGAACCAGACCGCACAGGTCTTCAGCGACTACTCCCAGGAGGACCACCGGAAATTCCTGGATGCCGTGGACTCCACCATCCTCCTCCTGCAGCTCTACGCACAACGCGCCGGCGAGGTCGCCGAGACCGGTCCGCGGGTCCTCCGGTATGCCGGATTGGCTGCATCCGTTCTGGCACTCCTGCTCTTCTGCCTCTCCCTGAACCAGGCACTCACTCTCCCGCCTCCACAACGGAATTGAACGACCGCCCTTCATGCGCGCCGCACCCACGCCATCCAAGACCACGGAGTTCCTGGTCCTTCGGAAGACTCCCTTCGGCGAGAACTCCTTCGTCGTCGCGGGAGTCTCTCCACAGGAGGGACGCATGACCCTCCGCATGGGCGCACCCACTAGCCGCCGCACTTCCGGCGCTGGCGCCTTCGATCTTTTTCAGCTCCTCCAGGTGGAATACACCCAGAAGGGCGATATTGGCTCCGCACGGCAATACACCATCCTCCGGGACTTCTCCACCGTGGCACTCCATAGGGACTCTTTCGAGGCTGCGTGTTTCCTCGCGCGCTTCACTCTGGAGAATCTCCTCCATCTGCCCATGCCCGCCTACACACAGGCGCTCCTGGTGGCACTGGATCGACTGGCGCATCCCGTGGAGTCCCTCCCACCCGAGGGTGTCCTCACCGCCGCCGCACTCTCCTACCTCAACGAAAATGGCGTGCTCTCCCCCGTGGATCTGACGCCCCGCGAGGCCGCGCAATGCCAGATGCTCCTGGAGATGGCCTCCGGCACGGCAGAACCCCTGCCGCTCTCTTGCGAAGTCTGGAAGGCGCTCTGGCAGTGGACCTGGGGACGCCTCCTGGAAGCGGAAGCGAAGGTCCCCGAATCCGCCTTCACCCCCCGGACATAGGCCGCCCCACGGCAACGGCTTATATTCCGGGACATTCCCGATTTCTCCTCCTAAAAAACGCGCTGCTTTTGCGCGCCCGACAGGCGGAGTCCTCTTTCAGAAAACCAATCCCGCAAACAGGAAAAAGACCATGTCTCTGCAGTTCTATAATTCTCTGAGTCACCGCGTGGAGCCCCTCGAACCCATCCATCCCGGCAAGATCGGCATGTATACCTGCGGACCCACCGTCTACAATTTCGCTCACATCGGAAACTTCCGCTGCTACGCCTTCGAGGATATCCTCAAGCGGACCCTCCTGGCCTCCGGCCTGAAGGTACGCCATGTCATGAATCTCACCGATGTGGATGACAAGACCATCCGCGGCTCCCAGGCGGCGAAGGTGCCTCTGCGGCAGTTCACCCAGACCTACAAGGACGCTTTCTTCCAGGATATCAAGACCCTCCGGATGCTCCCCGCTGATGTCTATCCCGCCGCTACCGATACCATCCCCGAGATGATCCAGCTCATCCAGACGCTCTTCGATAAAGGCATCGCCTACCAGGCCGAGGACAAGTCGGTATACTTCTCCATCGAAAAGTGGCCCAAATACGGTCAGCTGGTCAAGATCGACCGCGATGCCATGCGCGTCGGCGTCCGCGTGAAGATGGACGAATACGCCAAGGACGCCACCGCCGACTTCGCGCTCTGGAAGGCCTGGGATGAGGCCGACGGCGATGTGTGGTGGGATTCCCCCTGGGGAAAGGGCCGTCCCGGCTGGCATATCGAGTGCTCCGCCATGTCCTCCAAGTATCTCGGAAAGACCTTCGATCTGCACTGCGGCGGCGTGGACAATATGTTCCCACACCACGAGGATGAAATCGCGCAGTCCGAGGCCGCCAATGGCTGCAAGTTCGTGAATCTCTGGATGCACTGCGCACACCTGATGGTGGAGAACCAGAAGATGTCCAAGAGCCTGGGAAACTTCTATACCCTGAAGGACCTGCTCCAGAAGGGCTACACCGGCCGCGAAATCCGCTACGTGCTCATCAGCACCTACTACCGCCAGAGCCTCAATTTCTCCCTCCAGGCACTGGAGGAGGCGCGCGGAAATCTCCAGCGAATCGATGCCTTCACCGCACGGCTCAAGGACCTGGCCGCCAATGGACCCGAGAGTCCGCTGGCTCCCGAACAGTCCGAGACCCTCGAGAAGTCCGCACAGGCCTTCCTCGGTGCTCTCCAGGATGACCTGAATGTCTCTGCGGGCTTGGCCGCACTCTTCGATTTCCTCCGCGAGGGCAATCGCGAGATGGATGGCGGCAAGACGGGCCGCGCCTGGGCGCAGAAGGCGCTGGAGGTCCTGGCGTCCATGGACCGCATCCTCGCCATTGTGGAGCCTGATGCCCAGGAGGTGCAGGTGCCCCAGGAGGTCCTGGATCTGGCAGAACAGCGCCAGGCCGCCCGAAAGGCAAAGGACTGGGCGCGCGCCGACGAAATGCGCGCCGCCATCGAGGCCGCAGGCTGGACGGTGAAGGATACTCCCAAGGGACCCCAGTTCCTCCGGAAGTAAATGACCGGCCCCCTTAACGAGGAACAGCTCCACGCTCTGGAAACCGCCGCACGCGCGTGTCTGGAGCGGGACTGCTCCTGCCACGACTGGGACCACACTCGCCGCGTCCTGTCAACCGCCCTCCAGCTTGCACAGACGGAGGGCGGGGATCCCGGCGTGATCACCGCCGCCGCACTCCTCCATGATATCGCACGACCCGAGGAGATGGCCGATCAGGGAAAGACCGATCACGCTCTCCTCGGCAGCCAGAAGGCCGCCGAAATCCTCCAGGAACTACAAATCGGCGATGCGTCCTGGCAAGAACACGTCTGCCAGTGCATCCGCAGCCACCGCTATCGCTCCCGAAACGGCGAACCACCCGCTTCCATCGAAGCACGGGTACTCTATGACGCCGATAAGCTGGATTCCCTGGGCGCCATCGGACTGGCACGCGCATTCCATTTCGCAGGAAAGACCGGCGCACGCGTCCATAATACCAAAGAAGAGGCACTCTCCGGCGCCTCCTACGGACGCGAGGACTCCGCATACCGGGAATATCTGGTGAAGCTCCAGCACCTCCCCGAGGCAATGCTCACCCACACCGGACACGCCCTCGCCCTCCAACGCGCCGCATTCATGCACGCATTCTTCCAGGAACTGGACCAGGAATGCGGAACGGCGCGCTGAAAACGCGCGGAACGGCGCGCTGAAAACGCGCGAACGGCGCGCTGAAAACGCGCCGTAAGTACCTAGCAATTAGTGGCCAGCGGCTAGTTTATAAGGCGCCGCAGGCGCTCTTCCGCGGCACCCGCCCATGGCTAGGGAGTAGGGCGAAAGGTAGTAGGTAGAAGGTTCGGCCCGGCAGGGGCCCCGCCCATGGCTAGGGAGTAGGTAGAAGGTAGTAGGGGGTAGGTTCGGCCCGGCAGGGGCCCCGTCCATGGCTAGGTGGTAGGTAGAAGGGCGAA
>CAVGTF010000128.1:0-5816 GCA_963632245.1 Anaerovoracaceae bacterium | reverse complement strand
GAGATATTTCATCCAGATACAGTAACAAAATATAAACAAGGGATATATAATAATCCTAAACTGGTTGATGGGAGTGCAACAGAATGGCATCACGGGAGAAATGGGTATCAACTTGTTCCTTCTTCTGAACATCATAAATTACCTCATGTTGGTGGGAATAAAGTTTGGGGGAATAAGTATGCGGAAGCTATAAAAAGGTTGCCATATAATCGAGAAGTCATTCAAACAGCCCCACGTTGGGGAAAGTTTGTTGCTTTAGATCTTGCTTTTTCAACAGTCAGTCTTGCTATTACAGGGGAAGATTCTTATGCCCCATATTTCATGAATTTTGTTGCGTCTACCAGTGCGGGCATGGTTGCCTGGGGAATGGAATCCGTTTTCATAAAAGCCTTCCCATTATTGCAAGGCGGTACGCCACTGTTTATCGGTAGGCTTATGTTGCCTTTAGGCGGTCCGGCATCCTGGATGGCTAGTGGTGCCTATTTTGCAACACGATTGGTGATTATACATTGCTGGAATGAGATGCAACAACGTGAGGCAATGGAGATCGAAAAGCGTTGCAAGATGCTAGAAAAACGAGCGAGAATTTACCATCTTAAGAAACAGGTTGAATACAATAGCGAAACGCTTTTGACATTGGTGTTGAATGAATGTGAAGCGGAGTAGCATAATCGGAGATTTATCGATGGCCAACAACAGTGACAGAGTCAAGAAGCGGATAGAGGATCTTCTGGGGTATATCCAGGGGGTGTTTGAGCAGCGTGAGGCGAAGGAGGATGCTTCTGGGGTGTCAAATTTTCTGGTGGATATCCAGGAGGAGCTCGCGCGTCTGCAGCGCGCATTCAATACGCGGCGTTTCTTTGTCGTGACGATTGGGGCATTGAAGGCAGGAAAGTCCACGTTGGTGAATGCCTTGACGGGGTATAAGGTCAGTCCTGCAGGAACGGGGGCGGAGACGACCAAGAAGTGTTCCATTATCATGTCTGCAGATGAAGAGCATCCGGAGGGGATTACTCTGTATCGTTATCGGGGTGTGCCATCCAATTCAGAAGCAGAAAAGAAGGAACTGAACGAGACTTGTGAAAAGGCGACGCGCAAGTTGATGGAGTATTTCAAGGGGATATGTGACTGGAATGAGGAGCTGAAGAACTTCGACAAGAAGAGTTTCGCTTTGCGCTCTCACAGCATCGATCCTTTCAATAGCATGGATAATCTGGAGTATATCCTGACCTCGCCGGATTTGAGTGGATTGCAGCAATTCCGGGACTACCTGCTGGCGGAGATCCGGATTCAGACGGATCCTACAAAGGAAAGCATCCTGAGGAATAATGTGGCAATCATTGATATGCCGGGACTGGATGGTTCGCTTGCGGGCGTGGATTCCAATGATGTCAATCCCGCCGGGAATCCCGTGAATTTCTTGCCGAAGTTCTGTCATTTGTTTCTGCTGGTTCAGAGTTCTATTTCTGGTCTGAATAGGACCACAGCAAGTAAGTTGAAGGAATGGCAGTCGGGCAAGCGAAATACCCCGGTGTATTTGGTTTTCAACGAGATCAACTCCAAGTCCGATTGGTGCAATGAAAAGAGCCTCAAGGCGGAGAGTGGAAAGAGTCAGGATAGAGCCCTGGCGGAGTTGAAGCAGCAGAAGGTGTTTTACCGGGACTGCTACAAGGTGAATGCCGCGAAGGCGTGGGAGTCTTGTCAACAGGAGGAGTATAGCCAATACTGGCAAACGGAAGTCACCTGTGAAGATCTCCGCAAGGCCTCCGCCATTGATGTGCTGATGGATGCCTTACGAAAGGACTTTGCAGAGCAGACAGACCGCATCATCCAAGAGGACGCGGTTCAAGGCGTCAATAATGCCCTGAAGGGCTTTATAGAACGTGCGAATACACTGAAGGAAGATGCCGCAAAGAATCGCGATGCGTTGAATGACGAGCGAGAGGTCTGGGAGCAGATTCTCGGCTGCATCGATAGGTGTAATTGCGAGATTAAGCGGGAGAATCTTCAAGATTTGATCAGCGCGGCTTGGGACAAGAGGTTGCCGGAGACCAAGGACAAGGTCAAAAAGGCAATAGAAGAAGGGGAAAAGTTCCCTTGGGAGGATGACAAGAAAGAGAAGCTCGCCCAAATTGAGCAGTTTGCTACAAATGTACGAAAGGGTCTTCAAAAAGCGCATATCGAACAGGGCCTTATTGGAGAATTGAATGAGATCGTGAAAACCGAGTTCGAGAACTTCTATAGAAATGTGAACAGCAAGCTGGATGATATGAAATGTGATCATCCGTCCTATGGTCCGTATGTTGATGAGGTGAAGAATGAAATACGGGTCTTTTCTGCTTGGAAAGACGCAGTCTCGGAATTGAAAGAACAGTATCACCCGCTTGATCCCGTGAAGGAAATCGACAGGGAAAAGCTGAGTGGTTTCTTCTCAAGACCGTGGACCAAGAAAGGATTGGAAAATTACAAGAATAAGTTTATCGCGAAATATGAGGGGGATTTTAAGACTCGTCTTGAGACTGTGATCAAGGAGGATCTCTCACAATTTTGTGTGACTGTGGATATCCATGATGACTGTCTGTTAAATCGCAGAGTCAACGCGTTGAAAGAGCTTTTGGAGGAGAAGCAGAACCGGTCGTTGGTGCGGATGGAGAACTCCATTCAGCAGTATAACGAGGTCATTGACTTGATTCCTGATCTCGTTGCTCAAATTGGGTATCTTGAACAGACTTGTGCGGAATTTGAGAGCTTAGTGTCATAGGAGAGGGGGCGAGATGAAGAAGGTTCTATGGCTTGTGGTTTCGGTATTTGCCTTCCTGGGACTCGTTGTCTATTGGGGGAATGTCTTTGTCATAGGAGACCACCTGGGACGTCTGCTGGGATGTCCTGAAAATGGTGCATTTTCCCCGAAGGCGCTGTTTGTCTATGCCTGGGATGTTATTGCGGGCCTGGCTCCTTTTCTGATACTTGCCATTATCATTGTCCGAAATGTATGCGGGTATGAGGAACTGAATATAGCGGCATTGCTTGAAAGCCGGGACGAGGGGAAAATCACAAGGCTGTTGAAGAATATCGCGTCTCAGAAGGAGTCGCCGGATTCCATCTTGGACAAGTTCAGTCTGCGGAGAAATTGTGATTATGTCATCGAGTCGGGGAGTCTTACGGACAAAGAAGGCTTCTTGAAGGAGTATTTCTCGCTGTGTCAGGAGGAAGCCAAGAAGCGGACGCAGACGTATGCTGTATTTGCGGCGGTGTCAGTCGTGCTGTCGCCTAAGTCGGCGGGGGATGCCCTGGCACTCCTCGTATGGCAGTGCCGCATCATTTCCGCGACTCTGAAGATCTATGGCGGACGTCCCCGCGTGGGAATGATGCTTCGCATCTATGCAAAGGTGCTGACCCATGCATTCATGGTCGGATCTATCGATGAGGTCCTGGATCAGTTTGCTTTCGGTGCCGTGGATGTGAAGATGCTTTCCCTCTTGACACAGTCCCTTGCGGCAGTGGCGACCTGTCTTCGCACGGCTTCCCTGACGCGATTCTATATATACAACGGGAACGATGCCGACAGAAAGGAGGCCCTGCACGAGGCCCTTAGCGAAATCACCTCGGGAATCGTCGAGGTCATGGAGTCCGAGGAACTCAAGGCGGCCGTGAAAAAGTTCTGGGATTGCACGGTGACCATCTCCAAGGCTGTGGCTAGTGCGGGCTGTGAGTACGTCATTGGCATCCTGTCCGGAAAGAAGCCAGAAGCAGGCCAGCCCCGCATAGTGAGTGAGCACGAACCCCTTTTGCGGTAGCCAGTTGCGAAAAGGCTACCCAGGGAAGGTAGGGTGAAAGAACGGGATAGCCTAAAACTCGGCTAAGGCGCACACTATTCGTCGATGACGCCGAGGCGTTGCAGGAGCATGCGGTCTCTAGCCACTGATTCCGTGGACCACCGCATCTCTCCTGCTTGGGTACTCACGGTTGTGGTCTCGATGCAGTTGAATGGATGACGCTAGTCTTCGTGTGTCTACAGCTCTTTATCTTCGGCGAGGAAGTCGATGAGATTGAGGTGTTTGATGCCGTTGCGTCGTTGGAGGAGGGGGTCTAGGGTGAAGACGTATTTCGGGTAGTTGTCGCGAATGGCCTCGAGGGGGGCGTATTCGCGGTCTTCCGTGGTTTTGTCGGCGATGGACATGGCGACCTGGATGTAGTTGTAGGTGTCGTCCTTTTGGGCGATGAAATCGCACTCCAGTTTTCCGAGGCGTCCGACGCTGACCTTGTAGCCCTTGGAGAGCAGGTATATGTAGAGGATGTTTTCGAGCACGGGGCCGTAGTTTATGCGTTCGTCGGTATTGGTGGCGAAATACAGTCCGGTATCGGCTAGGTAGTATTTCTCACTGCCCTGCAGGGATTTTCTGGATTTCAGGTCAAATCGCTTGCATTCGTTTAGGATTTTGGCATTCAGGAGAGTCTCTACGTAGCGGCGGATAGTTTCCTTGCGGATTGCAAGGTTATTGGTATTTTTCAGGTATTCTGTGATGCCGTCGAGATTGGTTGTGCTGCCGAAGTTATTGATGAGGTATGTGCGGACTTTGTCGAATGCCAGGCGGCACCTGATTTTGCGGCGTCCCAGGATGTCCTTCTTTAGAATCTGTTCCAGGACATTTGTCAGATAGAGTTGCCGGGCCTCCCGGTCCTGCAGTTCCAGGGACTGCGGGAAGCCGCCATCACGCAGGTATTCTTGGAAGGCATCCTGTCTGCTGTCGACCTCGAGGCCGTGGAAGCGCTTCATTCCAAGGTATTCGGAGAAGGTGAGGGGGAACATGGGGATCTCAACGTATCTTCCCGTGAGTTTTGTGACTAATTCGCCGCTGAGGAGATAGGAATTGGAGCCCGTGATGAAGATGGAAAAGTTCCCCTCCTCTCTATAGGAATTTATTAGTTGCTCAAAGCCAGTCACATTTTGGATCTCATCAATGAAGAGGAACTTGTAGTCCGAATCATGGAGCTGGCTGTCAATGGCATCCGCTAGCTGACGCGGTGTCTTGATGTCGATATACCCCCGCTTGTCAAGGTTCAGGTAGATGATGTCCTTTTCCGGTATGCCGGCGGACTGCAATTCGTGAATGATGCTCGCCATGAGGCAGGATTTTCCACAGCGACGGATACCGGTGATGACCTTGATAATGTCGCTACGGTAAAAAGGACGGACTTTCCGTAGATAGCATTCTCGAGTGTAGAGCTTCTTCATGGGAGGGAGTTGTAGAATAGGGGGTGTTAAGAGGAGGTGTGCAAAGAATGTATTTGGAATGTAGAAAACTGCCAGTTAACGGGGGTAATTTTGAAGAAATTACAAAAATGACCCCGTTAACGGGCATTTAACGAATCACAGAAAGGAGGAAGGAGGAGGGAGGAAGGTTTATATGGACTCTCCGCGGGAATTCCGCCGTGTGGGCGGTGATATGGTGCCCCCTCCGACGGCGCGGGTTTCCCAAGGTGCGGTTTCGCAGTAAGATCTCCAAAGGAGGTCGGGGCTCGCGCCCCCCGTACCCCCGCCCTTGTTAGGTGGAAGGGAGAAGGTAGTAGGGAGTAGGTTTGTAGGGTGCCGCAGGCGCTCTTCCGCCTGAAGGCGGTACGGTGGCGGCTTTTGGGGGGTGAGGGGGCGTTCCATTGCATACTTCAGGAAATTTTCCGCTAGAATGAAGTGGGGTGGGGGAAAAGTCCTTTGGAAAAGTGGCAATTTAGCTAGCGGTTGGTGGGCATGATGCAGGGGCGTTGTTGAGAGAGGGGAGGAGGATGGTAAGGGGGGAAACAACCAAAGGAGGTCGGGG
>CAVGTF010000127.1:0-5922 GCA_963632245.1 Anaerovoracaceae bacterium | reverse complement strand
TGGAGCGGCCCGAGAACGCGCACCGCACCGCCTTCCAAGGCGGAAGAAATTAGGCAGGGGGCACGGGGGCGGCAGCCCTCCGTCCTTTGGGTACCCAACTGGGTAGAGGCGTTCTGGGGGCTAATACCGCTTTCGAAGGCCGCATCTTCACCGCCGTAAGGCGGAAGAGCGTAACGAGAAGCACGGGGGGGCGGCTTTTCCCCGGAAATTATATTAAGCGCCTGTGTTTTTCCTCTTTTCCCCGAGTCCCTTCAACACGCCCCCTGCCGCACCATGAAAAGACTCCTCCTGGCCCTACTGCTGATTGCCTGCGCTCTCCCGCTCTTCTCCCTGACGCTCTTTCAGGATGGCGAGGTGCGTTCTGCCATTGTGATTCCGCAGGATGCCACGGATCCCGTCCGTTTTGCAGCGAAGGAGCTGGCGCTCTGGATGGGGAAGTCCGCTGGTTTGGAGTGGCGGATTTACGAGGGCGCGGCGCCCGCGGGGCTGGTGCCCATCTACCTCGGCGATTCCGAGGCCGCGCGGAAAGCGGGCTTCGACCGCGAGTCGTTAGCGAAAGACGGCTATCTCTTGGGAGCCAACGACGAGTGCGTCTTCATTGCGGGACGTGACTACCCCGGCGGCATCCTCCAGGGCTTCATCCATCCCTACCGCTGGGTGGAGCTCTGGAATGAGCAACTGAAGCTCAGCGCCATGGGCGAGATGGGCACTTACTACGGTGTAAAGGACTTCCTAGAGACCTTCCTGGGCATCCGCTTCTACATGAAAGGCGAGCTAGGAACGGTCTGTCCCCGCCACGACTCCCTGGAGTTGTCGTCCTTCCAGCGCACCAACGCCCCCGCATTCTCCTACCGATACGCCTTCTTCTCCTTCCTCAGCGAGCAGCCCGAGGACGCCCTGTGGTTCCGTCGCGTCGGCTTTGGCGGCGATTCCCCCCGCGACATCAACCACGCCTACTGGCAGATGGAGGACCAGAAGGACGCGCACCCCGAATACTTCGCCATCATTGACGGCCGCCGCGACACCGACAGCCGTTCCGTGCTGGTGCGCTGGGGCGGAAACTACTGCCTCACCAATCCCGGCCTCCAGAAGGCATGGGTAGAGAAGATCTGCAAATACTTCGAGACCCACCCCGAGAATATCCTCTATCCCCTCAGCCCCAACGACGGCACCGAGCGCGTCTGCGAATGCGAGAATTGCCAGGCGCTGGTGGATCTTTCCATGGGCGAGGACGGAAAGTTCTCCAACTACGTCTGGACCTTCACCAACAACGTGGCGCGGGAGGTCCGCAAGCGTTTCCCCGACCGTCTCATCGGCACCTTCGCCTACGAACACTACCGCACGCCACCCACCACGCCCGCGCAATTCGAGCCCAATGTGGCAACGCTCATCTGCCACACCCAGCGCGACCAGGTGGATCCCGCCAAGAAGGAGAGCATCCGGGAGGTCCTGAAAGAGTGGCGCAACCGCCTGAGCCACGTCTACAGCTACACCTACCCCCACAAGGACTACTGGAAGCCCTGGCGCGGATACCCCGCCTTCTACCCCACTATCCTCCAGGACGACATCCGCTTCGAGCACGAAATCGGCATCGAGGGCTTCTTCATGGAATCCGAGTGGCGCATGACGGCCGCCGACGAATTCAACACCTTCAAGATCTGGCAGCCCGGAATCTCCCACCTGACGGCATACGTGACCGCCAAGCTGGAATGGAATCCCGACCTGGATCTCCAGGCGCTCCTGGACGAATACTACACCCTCTTCTACGGCCCCGCCGAGGCGCCCATGCGCGCCTTCTGGGAGAAGGCCGAACACATCTGCACCACACACCCCTTCACCTACGACCTGCAAAATCACCCCAGCACCATCTACTCCAACCAGGACATCCAGGAATTCTTCAATCTCCTGGACCGGGGACTGTCGCTCACCGATCCCGACAGCGACTACCACAAGCGCATCCAGATGATCCGCGACGAGATGGAGCCATACTCCGGACTGCAGCTGCATCCCAGCGAACGCCTCCGCATGCCCATCCAATTCCCCTTCCTCGCCGACGAAATCGTGAATCCCCAGGAGGGCCCCGACGCGCCCGTCTGGCAGAAGGCCCACAAGGACTCCTTCGTGGATCCCAACGGGAAACCCATCGAGATCCCCACCGACTTCTATACCCTGGCCGACCGCGAGGGACTCTCCCTCCTCTTCCGATGCCACGAGCCCAATACCTCGAAGCTGTTCACCGAGGCCACCCAGCACGACAAGGACATGCCCTGGAATGACGACAGCGTGGAGGTCTTCTTCTGCACTGCCGACGGCGAAAAGGGCATCCAGTTCATCCTTACCGCAAATGGCACTCTCTGGGACGGCAAGTGGACTACCGCACAGGGCACCATCGATCCCCGATGGGACGGCACGCCACAGTGCCACGTCAGCCGCAAGGACGGCGAATGGACCGCCATCGTGAAGGTGCCCTGGTCCGACCTGGAGGCCACTCCCGAGACCGCCGACTCCCTCAAGGCGGACTTCTACCGCACACGCGTCGCCGACGGCACACAGCCCGTGTACTCCTGCCTCGTCCCCATCATGGGATACCACCACAAGAGCCCGGACTTCTTCGGAACCCTGCGGATCCTTGGAAAGTAATTAGCCATTAGTGGCTAGTTCGTAAGGTGCTGCAGGCGCTCTTCCGCCAACGGCGCGTAAAAGCGCCATAAGTACCTAGCAATTAGTGATTAGTGGCTAGTTTGTAAGGTGCCGCAGACGCTCTTCCGCCTACCGGCGGCACCGTACCGCTACCCTTCCACACCCTTTTTTTCGCAATGCGTTTTCTCACCGCAATTCTAGCCTTTTTCCTGCTAACCGTTCCTGCGCTGTATGCGGATCAGGGGTATCCGTTGCCTGGGTGGGTGGAGGCCCCGGATCCCGCGGCGGCGGTGGAGGAAGCGCAGGATGGCGGGTGTTTCGTGTCGTATCTGGGCCCCTCTCCCAAGAGCCTGAACTACTACCTGGACAACAATGTCATGAGCGCCCAAGTGACCGAGCTGCTCTACGACTGCCTCCTCTCACGGGATCCCGAGACCCTGGAATTCACTCCCTGGCTGGCCAGCCGGTGGAGCATCTCCGAGGACAAGCGCACCTTCACCTTCTGGCTAGACGAAAATGCCCGCTGGAGCGATGGATGTCCCATCACCGCAGAGGATGTCCTGTGGACTTGCCAGGTCCTCACGGATCCCAAGAATCTGACCGGCCCCATCCGCTACCAGCTCCAGCGCATGGAGCCGCCCGTCCTCCTGCCCGATGGCGGCATACAATTCCGCGCGAAGTCCCTCCATTGGGAGAATCTCTCCGCCCTGGGTGGCCTCATGGTCCTGCCGAAACACGCCTTCGAACACCTGGATTTCAATCTGGTGAACTTTGATTTTCCCGTAGTCAGCGGTCCCTACCGCGTCAAAGAATTCCGGGAAGGGCAGCATCTGCTGCTGGAGAGGCGCAGCGACTACTGGCGGAAGGACTACCCCGCCTGCCGCGGCATCCATAACTTCCGGCAGCTGAAGATGCGCTTCTTCGAGGACCAGCAGAACGCCTTCGACGCCTTCAAGAAGGGCGAGATCGACGCCATGCGCATCTACACCGCCAGCCAGTGGCACGACCTGGAACACCAGCTGGGCGCCGTCCGGAATCACTGGATTGTGAAGCAGGAGGTCCACAACCAGGAGCCCGTGGGCATGCAGGGCTTCGCCATGAATCTTCGTCGACCGCTCTTCCAGGATCTGCGGGTCCGACAGGCGCTGGCGCTCTTGCTGGACCGTGAATTCATGAACCGCACCATGATGCACAACCAGTATTTCCTCCACCGCTCCTACATGGAGGACCTCTACGACGACCAGCACCCCTGCACCAATCCCCTCACGCCCTACGATCCCAAGCGCGCCGAGGAACTCCTGGACCAGGCCGGATGGCTCCGGAATCCCGCTACCGGCTGGCGCGAAAAGGACGGCACACCCTTCGCATTCACCTTCCTCAGCCGCGGGGGATCCTCCGATAAATTCCTCGCCGTCTACGGAGAGGCCCTCAAGAAGGCCGGCATCCAGATGTCCATCGCCGTCAAGGACTGGTCCGCCTGGGCGAAGGACATGGACCAATACGACTTCGACATGACCTGGGCCGCCTGGGGCGGCAGCCTCTTCAAGGACCCGGAGCAGCTCTGGTCCTCCAAGGAGGGCGCACAGCCCGGCTCCTCCAATATCACCGGCTTTGCGAACGAGCGCGTGGACGCCCTCATTGAGCAGCAGAAGGGCTGCTTCTCCGTCCAGGAGCGCAACGAGATGGACCGGCAGGTGGATGCCATCCTCGCACAGCAATTCCCATACATCCTCCTCTGGAACATCAACTACACCCGACTCCTCTACTGGAACAAATTCGGCACGCCCGCGAGGATCCTGGGGCGCTTCGGCGGCAATCCCGAGACCTACTGGTGGCTCGATCTCGACCGACAAGAGGAGCTCCAGGACGCCATGGACTCCCAGACCCCGCTAGCCGCGGAGCCCGAGAGGATCTTCTGGAAGTAGCGAGCCACACATGCGGTAGAGAAAACTACCAAAGAGACGGAGGTGCTACCGCCCCCTGACCCCCGCCCCCAAAGCAGTAGGGAGTAGGGAGAAGGGAGTAGGTTTGTAAGGTGCCGCAGGCGCTGTTCCGCCTACCGGCAGTACTGCGCGCCAATTCCGGCGCGCTTGGCACACGCGCCGGTAGATTCCGGCGCGGGGTTTCGCACGCGAAACCCTGGCCTAACTTCCTCCTTCCTCCTTTTTTGTTATCCCCCCCCTAACTTCTCATTTTCTTTTTATGGGCGCTACAATCATCAATGGCAAAGAGATCTCGGCGCAGATCCGTCAGGAGCTGCGGGAGCAAGTGCAAGAGTTAAAGGCCTCCAAGGGTGTCACCCCGGGCCTGGCGGTGATTTTGGTCGGCGAGGATCCCGCCAGCCAATCGTATGTCACTGCCAAGGAGAAGGCGTGTCAGGAGACTGGCATTTACTCTGACGACAACCGCCTGCCTGCGGAGACCACCCAGGAGCAGCTCCTGGAGCTCATCCGCCAGAAGAACCAGGATCCCCGCATCCACGGAATCCTGGTGCAGCTGCCGTTGCCGAAGCACATCGATGGCGATGCCGTCATCGCCGCCATCGATCCCTCCAAGGATGTGGACGGCTTCAGCCCCGTCTCGCTAGGAAAGCTCCTGCTAGGACAGCCCACCTTCCTCTCCTGCACTCCCCACGGAATCATCCAGCTGCTGTTGCGCACCGGCATCCAGACCGACGGCGCGCACGTGGTGGTGGTGGGTCGCAGCAATATCGTGGGAAAGCCCGTGGCGAATCTCCTCTTCCAGAAGGCCGCCGGCGGCAATGCCACCGTCACCGTCTGCCATCGTCACACCAAGGACCTGGCGTCCTTCACCCGACAGGCCGATATCCTCATCGCCGCCGCCGGCGCCCCCCATACCATCACCAAGGGAATGGTGAAGCCCGGCGCCGTAGTCATCGATGTGGGCGTCAACCGCGTCCCCGCTCCCGATGCCCCCAGGGGATACCGCCTCAAGGGCGATGTGGACTTCGATGACATCGCACCCGTCGCCTCCTACATCACGCCCGTTCCCGGCGGCGTCGGCCCCATGACCATCACCATGCTCCTCTATAACACCGTCCTCGCCGCAAAGAACGCCGCCAATATCTAAGTAAGTACCTAGCAATTAGTGGTTAGTGGCTAGTCTACAAGGTGCCGCAGGCGCCCTTCCGCCAACGGCGCGTAAAAGCGCCGTAAGTACCTAGCAATTAGTGGGTAGTGGCTAGTCTACAAGGTGCCGCAGGCGCTCTTCCGCCAACGGCGCGTAAAAGCGCCGTAAGTACCTAGCAATTAGTGGGTAGTG
>CAVGTF010000126.1:0-5982 GCA_963632245.1 Anaerovoracaceae bacterium | reverse complement strand
CCCTCAAGAGGTGCAATGAAGGCTCATGCATACCCTAAAACTAAAAGTTACGGTTAACGCAAAAAGGGGCCCTTCGGCAAGCATTGCCAAAGGGCCCCTTTTTTGCGTTATCTCTTCCTACTTCTTTTCTTCCTTAGCGCGGATTGCGGCCTGTGCGGCGGCGACTCGTGCCACGGGGACTCGGAAGGGCGAGCAGCTCACGTAGGTGAGTCCGGCGCGGTAGCAGAATTCGACGGAGGCGGGATCGCCGCCCTGTTCGCCGCAGATGCCCAGGTGGATATCCTTGCGGACGGAGCGGCCCTTCTTGGCAGCGATCTCGATGAGCTGTCCCACGCCATCCACGTCGATAGTCTGGAAGGGATCGGCGTCGATGATGTGGTGGTTCAGGTAGGAGCTCATGAAGGATCCCACGTCGTCGCGGGAGAATCCGAAGGTCATCTGGGAGAGGTCGTTGGTACCGAAGGAGAAGAACTCGGCGACGGTGGCCAGCTTATCGGCATTGAGAGCGGCGCGGGGGATCTCCACCATGGTTCCCAGGTGATACTCGAAGCTCTTGAAATCGAAGCGTCGCTTGATTTCGGTGTGGACCGTCTTGACGATGTCGGAGACATAGCGCAACTCACGGACATCGCAGGTGATGGGCACCATGATCTCGGGGACCACCTTCCGGTTCTCCTCGACCATGATCTCCGCTGCCGCCTGGAAGATGGCGCGCACCTGGAATTCCGTGATCTCGGGATAGGTGACGGAGAGGCGGACGCCGCGGTGTCCCATCATGGGATTGGACTCCGCCAGGGCGTCGATGCGCTTCACGATCTCCTCCTCGGCCACATTGAGGGAGTGGGAGAGCTCCATGCGTCCGGTCTTGGAGTGGGGCACGAATTCGTGGAGCGGGGGATCCAGCAGACGGACGGTAACGGGGTAGTCGCCCATGATGCGCATGGTCTTCTTGATATCGTCCTTCATGGCGGGGAAGAGCTCCTTGAGGACGGCGATGCGGTCCTTAGAGTCCACGCAGAGAATCATCTTCCGGAGGAGGAAGAGTGGCTGTGCGCTGCCGGTGCCATAGAACATGTGCTCGGTGCGGAACAGTCCGATGCCCTCGGCGCCGAAGTCCTTCGCCTTCTGGGCATCGGCGGGGTTGTCCGCATTGGCGCGGACGCCCATGGTGCGGTGCTTGTCGACCAGCGTCATGAACTTCAGGAACTTGGAGTAGTCGGAGCCGGCGGTGGGGGGCACCAGGGGCAGTTCGCCCTCGTAGACGAAGCCCTTGGAGCCGTTGATGGTGATCACATCGCCCTCGTGCAGGATCCGGTCGCCGATGCGGGCGGTCTTGTTGACCTCGTCAACCACCATGTCGCTGGCGCCCACAATGCAGGACTTACCCCAGCCGCGGGCCACCAGTGCCGCATGGCTGGTCATGCCGCCGCGGGCGGTCAGGATGCCGTCAGCGCCGCGCATGCCCTCCACATCCTCGGGGTTGGTCTCCTCGCGCACCAGGATCGCCTTCTTGCCCAGGCGGACCGCCTCCACGGCGTCCGCGCTGGAGAAGTAGATTCCGCCGAAGGCGGCGCCAGGGCCGGCAGGGAGGCCCTTCACCAGGATGGGCGTGCGCTGCTCGGCGGCGGGCTCGATGATGGGCAGCAGGAATTCCAAGACCTGGTTGGGCTGCACGCGCATGACTGCGGTGGGCTCGTCAATGAGCTTCTCCGAGAGCATATCCAGCGCCATGGTGACGGCCGCCTTGCCGCCGCGCTTGCCCACGCGGCACTGCAGCATGAAGAGCTTCCCATTCTCCACGGTGAACTCCAGGTCCTGCATGTCGTGGTAGTGCTTCTCCAGGATGTTCCGGATCTCCACCAGCTGCTTGTAAGCGGCCGGCATGAGCTCCTCCATGGACTTCATCTTCCGGTTGCGGTCATTCTTGGTCTCGTTGTTCAGGGGGCTGGGAGTGCGGATGCCCGCGACCACGTCCTCACCCTGCGCATTGACCAGCCACTCGCCGAAGAACTTGTTCTCGCCGGTAGCGGGGTTTCGGGTGAAGGCGACGCCGGTGGCACTGGTCTCGCCCATGTTGCCGAAGACCATGGTCTGCACATTGACGGCGGTGCCCCAGGTATCCGGGATGTCCTCGATCCGGCGATAGGAGACCGCCTTGGCGCCATTCCAGCTCTTGAAGACGGCACCAATGCCGCCCCACAGCTGCTGGATGGGATCATCGGGGAACTCGGCGCCCAGGACCTCCTGGATGCGGCGCTTGAAGGCGCAGGAGAGATCCCGCAGATCCGCGGTGGTCAGATCGGTATCGGACTTGTAGTTCTTGATGTATTTATACTGGGCGAGCATGTCATCCAGGAGCTTGCGGATGCCCTTGCCGTCGATGGGATCGATGCCCTCCGCCTTCTCCATGACCACGTCGGCATACATCATGATGAGACGGCGATAGGAGTCCCAGACGAAGCGCTCATTCTTGGTCTGCGCGATGAGTCCGGGGATGGTGGCGGAGGAGAGTCCGATGTTGAGGACGGTGTCCATCATGCCAGGCATGGACTTTCGGGCGCCAGAACGGCAGGAGACCAGCAGCGGGTTCTTGGGATCGCCATACTTGCGGCCCATCTGCTTCTCCACGACCGCCAGCGCCGCCTCCACCTGGTGTTTCAGCTCGGGCGGGAACTGCCCATCCAGGGCAAAATAGCGGTTGCAGCATTCGGTGGTGATGGTGAAACCGGCGGGCACCGGCAAACCCAGACGGCTCATCTCCGCCAGGTTCGCACCCTTGCCACCTAACAAATTCCGCATCTCCGCATTGCCCTCGGCCTGATTCTGGGCAAAGCTGTAGACATACTTCACTTCCTGCGCGGAGGCCGCCGATGCGTTCTCGACGACGGAGGAGGCGCTCTTACGGGACGACTTCTTTTTCTCGGTCATTGTCTCGATCCTCTGATGGACTCCCGGCCCACAGTCGCGGGAGACCATCCTGTTGTGTGAAAAATGCTATTCTGTGGGACGCGTACGCATTGACCGGCGGGACGCATTCGCTTGCATCTCACCGGTCATGATAAAAAAAGAAAGGCCCGTGAGCCGGGCCAAATTCTCCCCTAGGGGAAGATTTTGGCTTCAGGGCCACGGGCCTCATGCTCGGTTGGCATATAAGAAGCTTACTTCTTCTTGGCTGCCGCCTTCGCCTCCTGGATACGGGCGCGGACGCGCTCTTCGTAGCGCTTGCGGCGAGTACGCTTCTCAGCCTTGGTATGCTGCTGGCTCATGATGGAGATTCTCCAATGAAAGGGTGGATACAAAAATGGGGGTATGTAAGGAAATGCCCGTTAATATATTCAGGGCAAACGGATTTGCAAGAGCGCGGACGGTGTGGAACGGAAGCCCGCGGGGGCGTTTTTACTTCACGGATTCCGCGAAGTCATCCAGGAGATGCCGGACCTCCTCGGGGGTATCTGCCTGGCATGCCTGCTGGAAGAGGTCCTGACAGTCTTCCAGGCGGAGTTTCCGGACACGGTCGCGGATATTCGGGATGGCGGCGGGATTCATGGAGAAGACGCGGAGTCCGGCGCCCAGGAGTGCGGGCAGCAGCGAGGGATCGCCGGCGGCCTCGCCACAGATCTCCAGCTCCTTGCCCGGGAACTTCGCCACCGTCTGGCAGATATGTCCCAGTAGCCGAATCACAATGGGATGGCACTGCTGATACCACTGCTTCACACGGCTGTTTCCGCGGTCCACCGCAAAGAGATACTGCACCAGGTCATTGGTGCCCAGGCTCACGAAATCCACCTCGGGGAGTAGCCGTTCCAGATCCAGCGCGGCGCTAGGCAGCTCCAGCATCATGCCGATGAAGGGATGGCCGTAGGGAATGCCGTCGCGGTCCAGGGACTCCATGGCCTCGCGGACCATCGCCTTCGCCTGGCGGATGTCGTCCACATCGGAGATCATGGGGAAGAGTAGCTTCACATTTGGGGCGGCGCAAGCGCGGAGGATTGCGCGCAGGTGGATCCGGAAGAACTCGGGATTGGTGAGTAGGAAACGGAGTCCGCGCCATCCCAGCGAGGGATTCTGCTCGAAGCCCCAGTGGATGTATGGGAGCGGCTTGTCGCCGCCGATATCCAGCGTGCGGATCACCACAGGCGCGCCCTCGGCGCCGTCCACCAGGCGTTTCAGCACGCGATACTGGGTGTCCTCGTCGGGCGACGCATTCCGGATCAGGAACATGAATTCGGTGCGGTAGAGTCCCACCTCCCGGATGCCCACGCTGTGGAGCGCCGGGATTTCGCTGAAGAGGGTGATATTTCCGCGGAGATTCACGACTGCGCCATCGAGGGTGGCGGGGGAGTCATCCAGGGGCGGCTTCTGGGTGGTAGCGGGACTCTGGCGGCTCCGACGGCTGATGTTCAGCGCCAGCTTATACTGCCGCAGGACGCCCGCAGAGGGATTCGCGTAGCAGAGCCCGGCACGGCAGTCCACCAGCAGCTTGTCCCGCGCAGTGACGTGATCCTGGATTCCGGGGACATCCACCAGCATGGGGATCCGGAGAGCGTGCGCCAGGATGGCGGCGTGGCTGGTGGGACCGCCCGTCTCGCAGACAATTCCGCAGACGCGCTTCAGGGGCGCCGCGAGAAATTGCGAGGGATAGAGCTCCTGTGCCACCAGAATGAGCGGCATGGAGCCATCGGCGACCTCCTCCGCGGCCTCCTTCTCCTCGGCAGCATCATGGTCGGCCAGGTTCTTGCAGGCCTCCAGCAGCCGCAGCAACACATCCTGGACATCCAGGAGTCGCTCCCGGAGGTAGTCGTCCTGAATCTGCTGGAATTCCTCCTGGAAGGACCGTGAGGCCATTCCCAGGGCAGAGGGGAAAGTCAGGCCCTCTTTTAAATACTTCCGCACGCGGTCCTGGAGAGTGGGGTCCTCCAGGAGGCTCTCGTAGAGGGAGAAAATGCCCTCGTCCGCCTCCGTCAGGAACTCGGAGACCTGTCGCGCCCCCGCACGGAGGCTCTCGCGCACCAACTCCAGGCACTGTTGAAAAAGACGCTCCTCCGCCGCGGGATCCGTTGCATGCACCAGGCCCGTCTCACGCAAGGCCTGTCCACCCGCCAGGACCATGCAGCGGCCATAGCACACGCCGGCCACAATCGGGGTCCCGGACTGGAAGAGCACGCCATTCTTGCCGGCCGCCGGCCGGTCGTCGGAAACGGAATTGTTCTGGGCCGCTTGCATGAGTCTCTTCGGAATACTTTTTTACGCGTCGGCTGTGAGAAAAGAATTGTGGACAGGACGATAAGCCAGATTCTGTGCGTCCGGGGAGTCTCCTCCCCGAACCGGCGACCATTCATCTAACGCGACCGATACCCGGAACTGCGCCTTGCGGCATGGTACGGGCAGCACCTCGTTCCCTATTTGGTCTTGCATCGGAAGGGGCTTGCCTTGACCCCCGACTCTCGCGAACCGGAGCGGTGGGCTCTTACCCCGCCGTTTCACCCTTGCCAGGAGGATCACTCCCCCGGCGGTCTCTTCTCTGTTGCGCTATCCTGACTGCGGGATCACCCCGCAATATCCGACCTTTCAACCGGACTTCCTGCCCTGCGATGTCTGGACTTTCCTCCCTGAATCACCCTCACGAGAGACCCAGAGCGGCCGCCTGTCGCTGTCCACACGAATAATATAACCGGGGGACACGGTCCCCCCCCTAAAAAAAGGAGGAAGGAGGAAGGAGGAAGTTAGGCCAGGGTTTCGCGAAACCGCGAAACCCCGCGCCGGAATCTACCGGCGCGTGCGCCAAGCGCGCCCAATGGCGCGCAGTACCGCCGGTAGCGGCGGAAGAGCGCCTGCGGCACCTTATAAACCTACTCCCTACTCCCTACTCCCTCCCATCTAACAAGGGCGGGGGTTCGGGGGGGGGCTTTTTCCCGGCGTGCTTAGAAGCAAGGCGTGGCTTTGGGAAAGGCATGGTGTAGAAGGAAGATCTCCAAAGGACGG
>CAVGTF010000125.1:0-6064 GCA_963632245.1 Anaerovoracaceae bacterium | reverse complement strand
GACCGGTGACATTCGGCACATTGGGGGCATCCTGGGCGAACAACGACAGCGCCAAAAGACCAAAGAGCAATGTGGTGAAAATTCTTGAAAATGAGAAGTTTTTCATCTTTCGCGAGAGACCCGTGGCAATCCGTGAGTGCGGGATGGCTTTCCGGGGAAGAGTTTTTTTGATGGACGGCGAGGTGCCTCTGACTCTGAGAGTGCCCCGGTGGTTCCGAGAGAAAGGGGGGCGTGTGCCTTGTTTGGAAGAGCAAGCGTTATGCCACCGATCCAACGCTTTCGCCTCCTCCGGAGGTCACAACGCCCATAATATGAAAGGGGCGGATCGTTCTTGCCGCCCCCTCGGGCGAAAAAGCGACCCTTTTTCCATGCCTTCGTCCCTCTTCCGAAAGTATCCCATTCCCCCCGAATTCGCCGGGAGAATGCCGGGATTTTCCCGGAAAAGCGGCGAATTCCCCCGCTGCCACCGCATACCACCGCATGCGCCCACCCTTGCCGCCACCCTGCCGCTGTCGCCCCTTTCCCCTTCTACTGCTTTTATGTCCTGAGGCTGTCGCAGAAATGCAATTCTGTCATAATGGAATAAATTACGGGGATATGCCGGAGAATGATCGTCAACAACCTAGTGAGAGCGTATCCTGTCCTCTTCAGGCGCGTGTGCTGCTATTGGAGACAGACGAGGGTCGTGGGGAGATCCTGCGGGGCTTGTTGCGGAGTCTTTCCTGTAGAGTGAGGACCTACGACCTATCGCGGGAGACGCCGGAGAATTTGGGGGAGCGTCCCTGGGACTTGATATTATGTGACTTATCGTTGTTTTCGCGGTTGCGGGGGTTGCCGGCGATTCCGGGGAATCCGCCGTTGATTTTGCTGGCGCCGTATGATGGCATGGTGCGTGCGCGGGAGTTGGTGACGAGGGGCGAGGCCACCGACTGGCTGCCCTCCCCCATTCGCGAGGGCCGGGTGCTCTCCTTGTTGCGCAGTGTCCTTTCCCGCAAGAAGCGTAAGGAGCAATCCGAGGAGGTCCTTCCCACGGGTGGTCCCGGGGACCAGGAGGCGGTTCTTTCCGGCAGCGAGGAGTCCGCGGAGGCGCTTCCCGTGCGGCACTTCGGTTTGATGGTGGGCGAGAGTCCGCGGATGCAGGAGCTCTACCGCCAGATTGAGAAGGTCTCCCGGGCAGAGATGACCGTTTTGATTCTAGGGGAGAGTGGCACAGGCAAGGAGCTGGTGGCGAAGGCCATCCACAACTCCGGGGATCGGGCGAACAAGCCCTTCGTTCCCGTCAACTGCTCCTCCCTTCCCGAGAACCTCCTCGAGAGCGAGCTTTTTGGCTATGTAAAAGGCGCATTCACTGGGGCCGTCCACAACAAGGACGGCCTTTTTGTTGCCGCAGAGGGCGGCACCCTCTTCCTGGACGAAGTGGGCTCCATTCCGCCCTCCACACAGATGGCGCTGCTGCGCGCGTTGCAGGAGCGCGAGATCCGTCCCGTGGGCTCCGTGACGCCGCGTCCCGTGAATGTGCGGGTGGTGGCGGCCACCAACGAGAATGTGGATTTGCTGCGGGAGCAGGGGCGGTTGCGCCAGGACCTCTTCTACCGCCTCAGCGCCTTCACCCTGCGGCTGCCCGCACTGAGGGAGCGCCAGGGCGATCTGCCGCTGCTCATACAGTCCTTCCTGGCCGAGAATCCCGGCGCGGACGGGCGCATCCGGGTGCTCTCTCCGGCGGCGCGGGAGGCCCTGGAGCGCCATAGCTGGCCGGGCAATATCCGTGAACTGTTGCATGTCCTGCAGCGTGGCGTCACCCTCTCCGAGGGCGATGCCATCCGCCTGAAGGACCTGCCGCAAGAATTCTCCGCAGCGAGGGAGGACGGAGTCGACCCTGGTGCCTCGGCGCTTCCGGGAGTGGATGCATCTCATCCCCAGACCCTGAAGGCCTATTTGCGCTCCTGCGAGCGGCAGTATTTGCGTGGCGTCCTGGAGGAGTATCACGGCAACAAGGAGGAGGCCGCCAAGATCCTAGGGATCAGCGTCGCGACCCTCTACCGGAAGCTCTCCGACGGCGCATAGACACACCCCTTTCCCCACCACTCTCTCTGCCATGAAAAAGTCCCCCCGACGCATTCCGTGCATGCTGGCACTGCTGGCGCTCTTCGCCGTCGCGTTGCTCTCCTCCTGCCAGACCTACACCCCCGCCTTCGTTCTCTCCCTCCACGAATTCGCGGATCCCGGTGTGAGCACCCGCTTGAGCAAGCAGGTTCGCAACACCAGCCGCGAGTGGCAATACACCATCAAGAACTTCCCCTTCCTGGACGCGCGGAACTTCCTGGACGGCGAGGTCTATGGTCCTGACGAAGAGGGCTTCTACGGCCTGAAGATCGTGGTCTCCCGCTGGAGCCTGGGCAACATGCACCACACCGCCGGCTCCAACCTGGGACTGGTCTTCGCCGTGGTGGTGGACGGCACCTACATCGGCACCTCCCACTTCACTGCCGAGATGCGCGACCAGGACATCCTGGTCATCGAGCCCCTCTGGAACCTCTACGACGCCACCAAGATCGCGGAGAACATCGCCGCCAACCAGAAGCACCTGGACTCCTGGAGCAGGAGCCGCTTCGACCAGTATCGCTACTAAAAAGAAGCGGCGACACGACACCCCCCTTTCGACTTTCTACTCAACTCATCCCAATCCTCCCCAACCCCTTAATAAAGGAATAGGAAAAACTCCATGGCAACCCCCGTCTCCTATCGCGACATCAAAAACCTAAAGGCCCTCTTTGCCGACGCCGCCGAAAATGGCATCAAGTCCATCAACGAGCTGACCGCCACCTTGAACAACGCATCCTCTAAGGCCTCCACCTGGCCCGAATTCACGCGGGACGAGTGGAAGAAGAGCATGGAGGAGGTCTTCCATGCGGTCACGGACAAGCAGAAGCTCTCCGCCGAACAGCAGAATCTCCTGCGCGCCATGCTGAATGTGGGCCTGGATACCCCCATCCTCCGCAAGCTCTACCGCCACCTCTTCCAGGAGATTTGCCCCAAGTGCAAGAACCCCCAGGGCATCCTGGAACTGCTGGGACTGCTGGACGACGAGAGCGACCTGGATGCCGCCGCCCGTCGTCTGAGAGTCTTTGAGGCCATCGTGCCCGGCGCACGCTTCTGGGATGCCGCCTACGGTCTCGGAAAGGTCGTCTCCCTGGACGAAGAGGCCTGCGAGGTCTCTGCCGAGCAGGAGCGCGAGCGCCAGATCCCGCTGGCGCTCTTCCTGGAAAAGGCCGTCCTCCCCATCAAGGACGGCACCCTCGACAAGCTCTTCGACAAGAAGACCGACGCCCTCGATTTCACCAAGGCGATCGAGTTACGCGACAGCGCCCTGGAGAGCGTAATCACCCGCCTGGAGCCCACTCCCAAGCTCTTCGAGCGCATGATCGACGGCCTCTACACCGAAGACGACCTTCGCGCCATCTGCAATGCCAGCAAGGAGCGCCAGAACACCGCCAAGGCGGCCTCCAACACCACGGCGCGCTGGGACTACAGCCGTACCCTCATGGAATTGGAGGTCCGCCTGGACGAAGCCATCCAGAAGAAGGACTCCCTGAACTGCAGCGACCTGAACCGCGAGAACCTGGAGAATCTTCTGACCCGTGAAGCGCCGCGTCCCCAGATGGCGGCGCGCTGGGCCAATGTGGCCGGCCTCTTGCACCGTGCGGAGGCGACCCGTCCCCTGATTGAGGAGATTGCGCAGAAGCTCAAGGACAAGGTTCAGTTGTGGAAGGACATGAAGCTCTTCGTGGAGATCACGGACAAGCTCCCCGGCAAGCAGGTCGCCGCCTGGATGGACCTGACCCGCCAGATCGCCGGCCGCGACTTCCTGATTGACGCCACCCTCCAGATGCCCTTCCGCCTGTGGGCACACACCGAGAAGCTCCTCTCCGCAGCCGAGGACAAAAAGGCCTTCGAGGACCGCATCCTCCAGGACTTCAAGGAGAACAAGCCCACCCCCGACCACTACGCCTGGCTGTGGAAGTCCGGCTCCAAGGAAGACCGCAAGAAGTATCTCTCCGACAGCTACCTCCTCTTCAAGACCCTCCATAAGGACCTGAAGGGCAACTACCTGAAGAGCCAGCGAAATCTCCATAAGCTCCTCCTGGACGACAGCGCCTTCCAGCGCGCCGTCATGCGCGACGGCGACGACGACGCCATCCGGAACCTGGTGCGCTGCGTCAAGCGTGTCCCGCTGCTGGACTCCAGCGAAAAGCAGTCGCTGCTGGTGAAGATCGTGCGTCTCTTCCCCAAGGCGCGTCCCATGGTGGAGGAGAGCGGCGCCGCGCAGGTGGTGGAGGAGAAGCAGTCCCTGGAGCGCATCACCTCCAACCACAGCTACAACCAGCTGAAGGAGGAGCTCAATACCCTCCTCACCGTCACCATCCCCGCCAACTCCAAGGCCATCGAAGAAGCCCGCGCCAACGGCGACCTCTCCGAGAACTCCGAATACAAGTATGCCAAGGAGCAGCAGCGCAGCCTGAACCACCGCCGGAACTTCCTGGAGCGGGAGCTGGCCACCTGCCGTCCCATGGACTTCGCCGACCAGGACGTGAACGAATACGTGATTGTGGGCGCGCGGGTGTTGCTGCAGCAGGAGAAGAGTGGCGAGATGGACGTGACGCTCTTGGGTCTCCACGACACCGACAGCAAGAAGAACTGGTTCTCCTACGAGTCCCCGCTGGGACAGGTCCTGCTGGGCCACAAGCTGGGCGAAGAAGTGACCCTTCCTGCCGGCGAGAAGGCGGTCATCAAGGCCATCCACGCCCTGGACGACGAGACCCTCGCCTTCCTCCGCGCATAACCCCCTACAGAAAATCGGCGAAGGCTCTTCCTCTCCTCCGAACATGGAAAAGATCATTCCCTACGAACAACTCTCCTCCTGGAGGGAGGAAGTCCGCCGCTCCGGGCGCCGTCTGGTAGTCACCAACGGCGTCTTCGACCTCATGCACCGCGGCCACGCGGAATACCTGTCACAGGCCGCGGCGCTAGGGGATCTCCTGCTGGTGCTGGTCAATGACGACGCCAGCGTCACGGCGCTGAAGGGCCCCTCCCGGCCCCTGGTGCCGCAGGCCGACCGCGCCGCCATGCTGGCCGCGCTGCAGTGCGTGGGCGCGGTCTCCATCTTCCCGGGTCCCCAGGCCACCGAGGCCCTGCGCCGCTGTGAGCCGGATGTCTACGTGAAGGGTGGCGACTACACGCCGGAGACCCTGAACCGCGACGAATTCCAGGCATTGCAGGCCTGCGGTAGCCAGATCAAGATCCTCCCGCTGGTCCCCGGCTGCTCCACCAGTGCCATCGTGAAGAAGATCCGCGAGGAGGGTGCCGCCGCCGAGAACTCCGGTGCTGGCGCCTCCCTGGATGCGCGCCTGCAGCCCATCTTCCGCCGGCGCTCCATCCGCGCCTTCCTGCCCCGCAGCGTCGACCAGCACGACGTGGGGCTCCTGCTAGAGGCCGCCATGGCCGCGCCCTCCGCCCGCGCCACCTACCCCGCCGAATTTCTGGTCCTGCAGGATGGTGAATTGCGCAAGAGGGTCTCCGAATGCCTGCCAAACGGCAAATTCCTGTCCCAGGCGCCCTTGGGAATAATTATTTGTGGTGACAAAGAGCGAAGTTGTCATAAGGAGATATCTTACTTGCTTCAGGACTGCTCGGCGTGCATGGAGAATTTGCTCCTGGCCGCCAGCATCATGGGCCTCGGCGCCTGCTGGCTGGGAGTCCATCCCAACCAGGACCGCATTGATGCCCTCCGGAAACTCTTTGACCTCCCCGAGAACATCCTCCCCGTGGCCGCCGTAGCACTGGGATGGCCCTCGGAAACCAAGCCCCCCCGCACCCAGTATAACCCGGCCCAGGTGCACCTGAACCGCTGGTAAAAGAGCGCACAGCAACCGGCACAATACGGGTGAGACGCTCCGCCCCTTTCCCTGGAAAAAGGGAAGGATAGAGGCCCTATTTTATGTCGTAACATGTTGCACCCCATGCACTTCCGACCGCCTGAACCCCCCCCCCCCCCCCCCCCCCCCCC
>CAVGTF010000124.1:0-6090 GCA_963632245.1 Anaerovoracaceae bacterium | reverse complement strand
ACTTGCTTATTTCAAGTAAGTTACGTATATTTTCGCTAACTTTTTTCAGGGTTTTCCTACCTGTTTTCCCACCGTGGGGCTTTTTGAGAGCCTCCTCTAATTGCTAGGTACTTACGGCGCCAGCAGGGCGCCGGGCGCCTGCGGCACCTTTACAAACTAGCCGCTAGCCACTAATCTGCTAGGGACTAGTTCGGGGGGGCATAGCGTTGTGTTTTTTCCCCAGCGGAATGCGCTTGTGGGGTAAAAAAAGCCCGTGGGGGCGCGGGGAGGGGTTTGGGGATGCGATTAGATTGAGTGTGTCGTCGGTTTAGTTTCGAGGAATTTCTTGGGAGGTCTTTAGGGATGTCGGAGATTGTCTTGTGTGGTGAGGAGCGTCGGTTGCAGGAGTTGCTGCGGGGCGCGCATCGGATTGCGGTATTGACGGGTGCGGGGATGTCCACGGAGAGTGGCATACCGGACTTCCGGTCGCCTGGCGGGTTATACGAGACAGTCGGCGAGGACATCTTCGAGCTGGACACCTTCTTGGCGCGTCCGGAGCACTTCTGGCGTGCGATTGGCCCCTTTTACCAGGAGGTGCTGTCGGCGAAGCCCAATGGCGGTCATTTGGCATTGGCGGCGTTGGAACGCGCCCCCTGGGAGAAGGAGGTATGCGTGGCCACGCAGAATATCGATGTGCTCCATCAGCGGGCGGGTTCCCGGAGGGTCTGTACGCTCCACGGGACCATGGAGACCCTCTCTTGCCCACAATGCGGATTCTCCTCCCGCAGCGAGGAATTCCTCGCCGTCATGAAAACCGGCGACATGCCCCGATGCCCACACTGCAATCATCCCCTCCGACCCGATATCGTCTTCTTCGGAGAGGATCTGCCGCAACGCGACTTCACCAGCGCCATGGAGGCCTTCGCCCACTGCGATCTGGCGGTGGTCCTGGGCACCTCCCTGCAGGTCATGCCCGCATCCTATCTCCCCTCACAACGACCTGCTAACGCACCCCTCGTGATCCTCAATCGCGACGAGACCTGGATGGACGATCAGGCCACACTTGTCCTCCACCAAAACACCGCAGGGCTCCTCGCACGATGCCTCGGCATCCCACAAGAAGTCCTGTAGTTGCTATGGTTGAATAGCGTACGGCGTTTTTTTACCGTTTGTCCAGGTCGACCAGTTTATAGTTTCGGTGGTAGATGTTGAGGGAGTCGGTGTAATCGAGGATATGCCGTCCGTCTTGGCGGTCGACGCGTGCCTTTAGGCTTGCGGAGTCCTCGGCCTTCCAGACGAGGTCCATGCATGCCTGGTCGAGGGCGAGGGGGTCGGTGGAGGAGAGGACGCCGATGTCGTGCATATCGGGTTCGGCGGGATTTCCGTTGCAATCGCAGTCCACGCTGAGTCGGTTCATGACATTGACGAAGGCGATATTTTTGCCGTCATTCATTGCCATGCAGACTGCGAGAGCGGCCTCGCCCATTGCCTCCAGAAAATCGGTCTGGTCGCCGCCGCGCCAGGAGGTGGCGCTTTTGCCGCCGGAGTGAATCCACGCCTTTCCGGACTTCTCCACGGCGGTGCCGCTGGCGAAGCCGATGGAGAGATTTTTCAGGGCGCCGCCGAAGCCGGCCATGGCGTGTCCCTTGAAGTGTGACAGGACGAGATAGGAGGTGTAGTTTGGGAAGTGTGAGCCCACGTAGTCCTCGTGGATGACCTTTCCGAAGGGGATGGGGAGGGTGGTGTAGTTCTCTTCGTCAAGGAGATCGAAGGGGGCGATTGCGAGGTATCCGCGTTCCTTGACCACATTGTGGTGGTGTTCCGGAGTGGAGCGGTTTCCGCCGTAGGCGGTATTGCATTCCACCAGCGTGCCGTGGATGGACTTCACCAGGGGCCCGATGAGCTCGGGACGAAGGTGGTTGGATTTTGCGGATTCGCCGGTGCTGATCTTTACGCCCACCTTGTCTGTGGGAGTCCAGTTCATTGCCTGGAAGGCGCGGAGGAGTCCCTCGGCGGAGATATCGCGGGTGAAGTATACGACGGGTCCCTGTGCGTCATCGGGGAGTTGGTGTGGGAGTAGCTCCGCGGTGGTTGTGGTGGCAGTGGCCTGTGTGGTGGTGGCAGTGGTGTCTTCCTGTGCGCACGCGGGTGCCAGGAGGAGCAGTGCCAGGAGGAGGCAGAGGAGTGTGGAGAGGGATTTCATGGGGTGTTCTCCCTGTTTTTTTTACGGATGGATCTTATACTTTTCCAGGAGGTGTTCTGCGATGCCGGGATCCTCGGGATTCCGGTAGCCCTTTCCGGTATCCAGGGCGCGGATGCGCTCCATTTCCTCGAAAGAGAGGCAGAAGTCCAGATCCAGGTTCTCCTTGATGTGTGCGGGATTGGTGGATTTTGGGAGTGCGATGGATTTCTCTTGCAGATGCCAGAGCAGGATGACCTGTGAGACGCTGCGGTGGTGCGCCTGTGCGATCTCGGTGAGGACGGGGTTTTGCAGGAGTTCGGGGTTTCCGTGTCCCAGGGGATACCAGCTTTCCAGGAGGATGCCGTGCTCCGCCATTTTTGCGCGCAGTGGCTTCTGCTGCTGGAGGGGATTGCACTCCACCTGGTTCACGACGGGAATGGTGGAGACCCTGGGAAGGAATTCTTCCAGGTATCGGATGGTGAAATTGCTGACGCCCAGGGAGCGTAGGAGGCCCTTCGAGTGGGATTCCTCCATGGCGCGCCAGGCGCCGACGGTATCCAGGTATGGCTGGTGGAGGAGATAGAGGTCGATGTAATCCAGATCCAGGAGTCGCAGGGAGGTCTCGATGCCCTTCTTGGCGGGCTCGTAGCCGAAGTCCTGGAGCCAGAGTTTCGAGGTGATGAAGAGCTGTTCGCGGGGGATTCCGGAGGCGCGGACTGCGCGTCCCACGGAGGCCTCGTTCTGGTATGCGGCGGCGGTATCGATATGCCGGTAGCCGGCCTCCAATGCCTGCAGGACCGCCCTCTCGGTGTCCTCGCCGGGCGGGATCTGGAAGACGCCGAAGCCCTGTGCGGGGATTTTGGCGCCATCGAGGAGTGTGAAGGAGGGTGTGGTCATTTTGCGAATTGGGTCTGTCGGAGTCCTTCGTAGAGGGCGATGGAGGCGGCGTTTGCCAGATTGTGGCAGCGCGCGTGTTCGCCGGGCATGGGGATGGTGAAGAGCTGCGCCTTGTAGCGCTCGTAGAAATCCGGCGGGAGGCCGTGCTGTTCGTTTCCGAAGACGAAGAAGTCTCCGGGCTGGATTTGGAGATCGTAGAGGCTCTGTTTGGTCTTGGAGGAGAGGAAGACCAGCCGGGTGGGCTTGGCGCCCTCCAGGAAGGCATCCCAGTCCTTCCAGAGATTCCATTTCAGGTAGGGCCAGTAGTCCAGTCCCGCGCGGCGGAGGTGTGTGTCGTCAATGAGGAATCCCAGTGGCTCGATGAGATGGAGATGCGCGTCGGCATTGACGCAGAGTCTGCCGATGGTGCCGGTGTTCTGGGGGATTTCCGGCGCCACCAGGACGACATGGAAGGGGATCTTGCTGTTCATTGCAGGAATTCAGATTGTCTGCCGCTGGCGGAGTCCGCCAGGGTCTTTTGGAGGAATGTCCGGAATTCGGGGGAGTCCTTTTGCAGGAGATTCGCACCCATTTGCAGGAGGAATCCCAGGGGAGTGCCGCGCTCCCGGAAGTCTTGGAGCAGTGTCAGTCGGTCGTCCAGAGTCAAGGCGGGGGGCTCTTCGCCGCGGAGGAAGGACTCCGCATCCCGGAGCAGCCGCGGATTTCGCAGGAGACCGCGTGCGGGCGCCACGGCGTCCACGCCGCACTCCTCCGCCATGCGGCGGATGTCCTGGACGGTCCAGAGGTCGCCGGAGCCAATCATGGGCAAATCCGGCAGGAGGCGGCGGGCCTCCTTGAGGCGGGACCAGCCGCCAGGCACCTCACGGTATCCTTCCGCCACCGTACGATAATGGAGCGTGAAGAAGTCGACCGCGCCCTCCTGGAGGATTGGTGCCAGCGTGCGCGAGAATTCCTCCGGTGAGGCGAAGCCGCTGCGGAGCTTCACGCCCAGCGGACAATCCAGGGACTCCCGGAGGGCGCGGAGGGTCTCGCGGATCCATTCGGGTTCCCGGAGACGTCCGCCGCCGGCGCCATTGCCCACCACGATATCGCTGGGACAGGCGCAATTCAGATCGATGGCAGTTGCGCCCAGCGCGCGGAGACGCCGCGCGGATTCTACCAGGCGCCCCGTGTGCACGCCCATGATCTGCGTAATCACCGGCATTCCGGTGGAGAGGTAGGGTTCCAGCCACGCCTTTAAGCGCGCGACCCGCGGGACGCCCTCTGATATTCGCAAGAAGGGCGTCCACCAGACCCGTACCCACCCGCGCTCCGTGAGCAGTTTCAGGAATGCCCCCGTGGTGACTCCCTCCATGGGACCCGGCAGGAGCCTCGTCGGCAAAAAGTCGGGAAAGCGCGGGAGAGAGAAGGGGGAGAGGAGAGACATGGGGGGCGTGGCACCTACGGCGCAATGTGCAATGTGCAATGTGCAATGGGTGGTTTTCCCTAGGGAAGGGCGGTTTCTGACGGGGCGGGGGATATCCAAAGGACTGGGGGCAAGCCCCCCGCACCCCCATTTGGGGAAAGGCTGGTACCGCCGAAGCTTCGGCGGAAGGGCGCCTGCGGCACCATATAGGCTAGCCACTAACCACTAATTGCTAGGTACTTACGGCGCCGGCACGGCGCCGGGCGCCTGCGGCACCATATAGGCTAGCCACTAACCACTAATTGCTAGGTACTTACGGCGCCGGCACGGCGCCGGGCGCCTGCGGCACCATATAGGCTAGCCACTAACCACTAATTGCTAGGTACTTACGGCGCCGGCACGGCGCCGGGCGCCTGCGGCACCATATAGGCTAGCCACTAACCACTAATTGCTAGGTACTTACGGCGCCGGCACGGCGCCGGGCGCCTGCGGCACCTCCTGGGGAAAGTTGGGAAAATGGGGCGTTTCGCGGATTTTGGCGGGGTGTGCGGCGGAAGGAGGTATCTTTGGGTGTGCCGCGGGGTTGCTGGGTACCGCGCAGGAAGCGGGATTGATTTTTATGTAGGAGGAAGTGGTGTATGGATGGACATCTTCTATCGGATCTGCCGGCGGAGGAGCGTCCCCGGGAGCGTCTGGAGCGCCTGGGGGCATGGTCGCTCTCGGTGCCGGAGTTGCTGGCGATCCTGTTGCGCACGGGCGTGCGGGGATGCGGTGCCACCACGGTGGGCACGAAGCTCCTGGAACACTTCGGCGGGAGTCTGGGACGGCTCTCCCAGGCGCCGCTGGGGGAATTGACGGGGCTGTTGGGGGTGGGACCCGCAAAGGCGGTGACTCTCGCCGCCGCATTTGAGCTGGGACGCCGTCAGCGGGAGGAGGAGCTCTTGCCGAAGACGCAGTTTTCGTCTTCTGCCGAGGTGGCGGACTATCTCCGGACGCGCTTTCGGCGGACCGACCAGGAGGAGTTCCATGTGGTCTTCCTCAGCACGAAGAACCAGGTGCTGGAGGAGTACTGCGCCACGGTGGGACTGCTGGATCGCACGCTGGTGCATGCGCGGGAGGTCTTTCGGCGCGCGGTGCGCATCGGATGTCAGAAGGTGATTTTAGCACATAACCACCCCTCTGGCGATCCCCGTCCCTCAAAAGGCGATATAAAGATGACGCGTGAGTTGGAGGAGGCGGGGGAGCTCCTGGATATCAAGGTCCTGGATCATGTGATCTTGGGCTCCCTGCAGGGAGACCCCACCGGACGCGGATTCTTCTCCTTCGGACAGGCGAAGCTGCTGACCTCGCAACAAGGGAGGGAGGAAGAAAAAGGAGGAAGGAGGAAGGAGGAAGGAGGAAGTTAGGCCAGGGTTTCGCAGGCGAACCCCCGCGCCGGACCACCGGCGCGTGCGCCAAGCGCGCTCGAATTGGCGCGCAGTGCCGCCGGTAGGCGGAAGGGCATAGGCGGGGGTTCGGGGGGCGTGGCGCCTACGGCGCAATGTGCAATGTGCAATGGGTAATGGGTGGTTTTCCCTAGGGAAGGGCGGTTTCTGATGGGGCGGGGGATATCCAAAGGACTGGGGGC
>CAVGTF010000123.1:0-6302 GCA_963632245.1 Anaerovoracaceae bacterium | reverse complement strand
GCGTTTTTTTGATTTTTGCCTCTTCAACAGAATTTGTGGAGTAAAGGCAACGGTTCAAGGTTGCCAAGCTGGTTGAGTAGATACGTCTTAATTGACGAGAAACTCCTGAAGCCGAATGCCTTGCGTATTGCGAGATTGACAAGGCGATTCATGCCTTCAACGCATCCACTTGACACAGGAAATTTTGCCCTGAAAAAGTTGAGGATGATTTTCATCTTGCTTCTAAGCGTTCGAGCGACCCGTTTCAGCGGCTCAAGCCCCGATCGCATTACTGCCGCGATCCACGCGCCTAGCGTTTGCTCCGCTTCTTCTGGAGCAAGCCTTTGCCCCCAGAGGACGCGAAGTTGCTCTTTGAGCATGTAGGCGGTCACGGTTCTGAGATTCATCTTTTTAAGTTCTTGTATTCGAAGTGCTTGTCCAAAAGTGAGATTCTCCGGGTTCTTAAGGAAGCAGTACTTGGTGCCTACAAGCACCTTGCCGTCCTCTCCTCCAAGCCTTTTAAACTCCTCATTTCTAATGGCATCGAGTGCCTGGTTCAGCATCCTCATCACGTGGAAACGGTCAAGGACGTTCATGGCATTCGGTACTCTTTGGGCAATGACATCCATGTAGGGTTTCCACATGTCTGTGCAAGCGACTTCTAGGGCAGAAGCAAAACCGGGACACCGTTTTTCCATGTCATCAAAGAATGCCTGCAACGTCTCTTTGGTTCTGTCCTTTCCCACCCACAGGAGTCTTTTACTTCCATTAGCTGATTTTAGGTCGTATACCAGGGTGATGTACCGGTGACCGGACTGCCAGGCGATTTCATCTACACCAATGACACGCACGTCTTTAAGATCCCTGACCTTTAGACCGAAGTCAACGGCATCTTCAAGTATGCCGTGGATTTCGTTCCATGACAGATCATAGCGTTTGGCTACATCGATGATGGCATTCTTCTTTGCCTCTTGTGTTACTACCACCTTAAGAGGTTGCGACACGGGAGATTTCCCCTCGCACCATGGCACCTTCTCTACTACCACTTTCCCACATTTCGGACAAAGACACCTGCGCATGCTGTAGCGAAATACCACGGGTATGCCGCAGTAAGGCTCAAACTTGGTATCCCGTGGAGGAAGTGTGTCGTAGTGCGTGCCTGCCGCCCCACAGCGAGAACAATGGATTCGGCTGTTCTTCCTAGCGCGAACATGGATCACTACACGCATGGGACAACCGGAAGAATCCTTAACAAGTTCGTCTGATTCAAAGACGAATGACTGGAAACGGAACAAAGCAGCGATTAGAGTACTGAAGCGCATGTGTTTTCTCTCCTGACTAAGGGGATATGTAGCTTATTCAATTCGTGTTTGAGTTAAGCTACCACATGCGCTTTTTTTTGCTTCGCTGCCTAACCGAGGCTGCCCCTCTCCGGGCGCGGCGCGCGCTTTTTAGGTCCGCCTGCAGACTGCATCCATGCCGGTCATGGAATAAATGCGCCAGGGGGCTTGCCCGCTGGCGCGTTTTATGCCGTGAAAGCCGGTTGGAGGCAGGCAAAGGCGGACCATCTTAATGCGGGCCGCGCAACGGAGAGGCAAGGCCTCGACGATGCGAAGCCTATTCCACAAATTCTCACGTAGACCCTGATTTTTGAGGATTTTTCTGTTCTGCGCCATTTTGGGCGTGTTCGGGCGAACGCAGATAATTCCGTCGTGCGGTTTTACATTTACTGTCGTAGCTTCAAGTTGGCGCGAATCTAACCGCGCCACGGCACACGAATGTGCCGTAAGCACTTAGCCATTAGTGGTTAGTGATTAGTTTGCAAGGTGCCGCAGGCGCTCTTCCGCGGCGCGAAGCCGCGGTACTGGTGCCGCCGCTTGAAGCGACGGTACTAAAGGTGCCCGCCTTCGCTGACAGTGCTGGCACCGGAGCGCTTTTTCCTAGCCGGGATCCAACCAAAGGAGGTCGGGGCTTGCGCCCCCCGTACCCCCTGCCTAGCCTAGGTAGAAGGGAGAAGCTAGTAGGTAGAAGGTTAAAGCGGTGCCTGCGGCGCTCTTCCGCGGCGAGAAGCCGCGGTACTGGTGCCGCCGCCGAAATGCCGCGGAAGAGCCGCGCAGCGACCGTATAACCAACGGCCAACCACTAACTACTAGCTACTTGCGCCGCAAGACCTTGCGACATCTGCCGCCCCCCCGTACCCCAGCCGAGTTTTTTCCGCCTCCGACGGAATCCTTCCAGCATCACCTCACATTCCGTTTTTACTCCCTTCCATGTCTTCCGTAGTTTCCATTCTTTTAGGTATTATTGGTCTGGCGTTTTTGTGTTATGGGGCGGATCTGCTGGTAAAGGGCGGGGTGCGGATCGCGGAGGCGTTGCGGATTCCGTCGGTGATCATTGGTCTCACGCTGGTGAGTTCGGCGACCAGTGCGCCGGAATTGGTTGTGAGCATCCAGTCGGCGATTGGGGGCTCGGGGGACATCAGCCTAGGCAATGTGGTTGGCTCCAACATCTGCAACATCGGGTTGATTCTAGGGATGGCCGCGGTGATCACCCCCATGAAGGTCAATCGCGGGATGCTCTTCTTCGACACCCCGGTGATGATTGTCACCTCCGTGGTGCTGTCCGCCTTTGTGCTGATGAGCCAGGGTATGACCCGCTGGCAGGCAGGCGTGCTGCTCCTGGGCTTCGCGGCCTATCTGTGGAAGCAGTTGCATGACGCCCTGAGGGAGCGCAGTGTCTCCGGGGTCCCTGCGGAACCGCCCTGCCCCGCGAATGACGAGCTGCCCTCGTCCAAGCGTGTGATGCCGCTCTGGGGAGCGGTCCTGCTGGTGGTCATTGGCCTGGCGGGATTGGTGCTGGGCGCGAAGCTCTTTGTGAATGGCGCCATTGTGGTGGCGAAGCTCTGTCACGTCTCGGATGCGGTGATTGGCCTGACCATCGTGGCGGTGGGGACCAGTCTTCCTGAGCTGGCCACCTCTGCGGTTGCGGCCATTCGTGGCGAGGACGACATTGCGGTGGGCAATGTGGTTGGCTCCAACATCTTCAATATTCTCTGCATCTTGGGCATCGCGCCCCTCATCAGCCCCTTCCAGGCCGCCGGCATCCAAATCGTTGATTTGATCGCCATGGTCGCCTTTGCCGCGGTCCTCATGGTCATGTCCTATACCGGACGGACCATCCGCCGCTGGGAGGGCGCCGTGCTTCTGATCGGCTACGCCGGATATGTGGCGTTCCTCTGCATGCAGTAAGCATTCTGCCAGCGCGCAACGACCTCTTCCATGAACTACACCCTCATGCATTTTGACAAGCCCCTCGTGGAATTTTCCGCGGAGGGTGGCGCGGAGGCATCCCTCCGCGTCCTGGCGACGCATGAGGAGAATCGCGCCTTTTTGCCGCTGGATTTAGCGGAGATCACTCCGCGGGGCTTGGAGTCCTGGATTCGCCATCGGTCCATTCCCAAGAACCGTGCATACGTAGACACTCTCCTTTCTGCTTTGGGGCTAAGCGCGAATCGTCCACTGGATCTGCTCCGGGTCTCCAAGGGATTGAGCCTGAATGACTGCTATTGGGTGAAAGAAGAAGGCAGCCGGGATGTCTTCAATACCGTGAACCTCTATGACAACCGCTTTAGCCGCGTGCTAGGGCAGATCGCCTTCACGGGCTATGGCAGCAGCGACATCTCGGGGATCTCGTCCAGTCCCGAATTCACCACCAACGGCATGTTGCCCAAGTGCTGGCGCCGGTTGGACGGAAAGATTGTCCTCTTCAAGGGCGGCACGATGGGCGCCTCCAATGCGGGCTACGAGCCCTACTCCGAATTCTACGCAAGCCAGCTTGCGGGGATCCTCGGCGTGGACGCCGTGCCGTATGGTCTTTCCCGCTGGAAGGGCATCCTCTGCTCCACCTGCGAGCTCTTCACCAGCAAAGAGCGCTCCTTCATGCCCGTGGGGAGGATTTTGCGCACTGGCGGCATGCAGGCAGTCCGGAAATACTACGAGGGACTGGGCGGGCGCTTCACCCGCGCCCTGGACGACATGATCCTCTTCGATGCCCTGATCTTCAATACGGATCGGCATTACGGGAATTTCGGATTCCTGGTGGACAGTCGCACCAACCAGATTATCGCGCCGGCGCCCCTCTTCGACCACGGGAATAGCCTCTTCAACTTCGCGGGTCCCGATGCCCTGAAAGACCAAAAGAGCTTCCTGAAATACGCCAAGACACAGATGCCCTGCGTCTACGACGACTTCGTCAGCGAAGCGCGAAAGGCCCTGACCCACGAGCGGGAAAACGCCCTCCGGGGGCTCCTGGGCTTCCGGTTCCGAAAGCACCGCAGATATAACCTCCCCGCGGAACGGCTGGCGCTAATCGAGACCGCAATCCAGCAGCGGATCGCGGCGCTCCTTGAGGAACAGTGATATTCTTTTATCCCGGGGCGGTGTGAATGGTAGCCGCCCCATGCCCCCTCGCCTTTCCTTCCGCGGATATTTAGTGTGCGAAGAGCAGTTCGCGGGCGCCGTCCTTTCCCTGCTCCACGGTCTCGATGGGGAGGAAGTGATTAGGGGCGTGCCGGAAGAAGAGCTTTCCGGCGTCGTCGACGTAGTATCGGTCGGCGGCGAAATCGCAGATCGTGGGATAGAAGACCACCAGATCTCCGGCGGTCTTGAGTTCATTTTGCTTCTGGCAGGCGAACTCCTCCAGGGCGTCATGGAAACCGCCGACGGGCCGTTTTGCGGGACGAGCGGCGGCGATTTTCCGGAAGGACTCCAGCTGCTCCTCGGAGACCTCCATGGGCATGGCGGGAGAGATTCCCAGGAGGGGTCCGCCATCCATGTCCTCGCCCTTTCCGGTGACCGGCGTCGCCAGAATCACGCTGGAGCGCAGCCAATCCAGTCCCTCCAGGATCGCCCGTTCCACGGGAATCTGGTGGAGTCCCACCAGGTGCCGCTGTCTGTCCTTGAGGTAGGTAAGATCGCCGGGATGGACATTGAGGCAGGGCAGATCGGCGGTAAGATTGGTAAGGGGGACGAATCCGGCGAAGACTCCAAAAGAGAGCTCCATGGGCGCCAGGCGCTCCCGGAGCCGCTGGGTCCACTCCTCGCGGATCTGTCGTCCCGCCTCGGTCATGAGGGAGACGCGGGCCTCACCGCGGGCGTGGTAGAAAGCCCGGATATCCTCTTCCACCACAGGGAGACCGAAGAGCTGTCCCAGCTCCCGGGCGCGACTGGTCTCGGGGGCGTCGGTGACCAGACAGAGCACCTGGAAGGGCGTCTTGCCATCCGTCTGGTCCTTCTGGAGCCGTCGGAGGATCTCCTCGGCGTTGCTACCGCTTCCGGAGAGGAAGATGGCGCATCGCGCCGACTTCTGGGATGTCTTGGGGAGCAGTGGCTTGAGTTCCGTCATAGGAGTGGTCCTGGGGTAAGAAAGGGCTTGATGGGGAGGGGAATCGTGGCTGTGGTACGATCCCTCTTGCGGGCATTCGCGGGAGTGCGAACCCAAAAAAATCGTGGTAGGCACGAGCAACTTTTCTGTTTGCGACCATAGTATACAACATTCTGTTTTGCCTCTTGAATCCTTGGAACGAAAAAACGGACCTCCTCTGATGAAGAAACTCCTTTCCCACTTGGCTCTGCCCTCCCTCCTGTGCCTCCTCCTCATGGGGACCTCCTGCGCCCTCTTCCGCAAGACCTCCCGCGCACGCGTCAAGACGCTCATCATCACCGGAAACTACATGGAGCCCCGCATCCTGGCCGAGATCTGCCAGGAGCGCACCAAGCAGCCCATCTTCCTCTTCACCCCCGCTCCCGCCGGCGAAAAGGCCTCCCAGTTCTACTTCATCACCGCGCCCCGCCACGATGTGGAGACCGTCAGCGTCAGCCGCTTCCAGGACCTCATCCAGTACCTCAATCCCCGCACCGTCGTCATCCTGGGCGACCAGAACTGCGTGCCCGCCGAATACGCCGAAATGGCCCGCGAGAACTTCCGCGTCATGACCGTGGACAGCGACAACTGGGAGTACAATGCCCGCACCATGGAGGACATCCTGGACCAGCCCAGCATCTGCCGCACCTTCAAGGAAGTCAAAAAGCAGTTCAATGAAAACAGCTTGAAAGACTAGCGCCGCGCGCTAGGCTTTCAAGCTGTAAGTAGCTAGCAATTAGTGGCTAGTGGCTAGCTAATAAGGTGCCGCAGGCGCTGAACTAGCACTTAGCAGGTTAGTGGCTAGTGGCTAGCTAATAAGGTGCCGCAGGCGCTGAACTAGCACTTAGCAGGTTAGTGGCTAGTGGCTAGCTAATAAGGTGCCGCAGGCGCTGAACTAGTAC
>CAVGTF010000122.1:0-6340 GCA_963632245.1 Anaerovoracaceae bacterium | reverse complement strand
TTCTGGATGTCCTTGAGGACGGCGCGCATATTCGCCTTCACCACTTCGGGATCCAGCACGCGGGGACCGGAGACATACTCGCCGTATTCGGCGGTATCGGAGATGGAGTAGTTCATGGCCGCGATGCCGCCCTTGTTGATCAGGTCGACGATCAGCTTCATCTCGTGGATGCACTCGAAGTATGCGTTCTCGGGCTGGTATCCGGCCTCCACGAGGACCTCGAAGCCGCAGCGCATCAGGTCGGCCACGCCGCCGCAGATCACGCACTGCTCGCCGAAGAGATCGGTCTCGGTTTCCTCGTACATGGTGGTCTCCATCACACCGGCGCGGGCGCCGCCGATGCCGGCGATGTATGCCAGAGCGATCTCCAGCGCCTTACCGGTGGCATTCTGCTCCACGGCCACCAGGCAGGGCACGCCCTTTCCGGCCACGAACTGGCTGCGCACGGTGTGACCGGGGCCCTTGGGAGCCGCCATGAAGACATCGATATCCGGACGGGGCACGATCTGCTGATAGCGGATGTTGAAGCCGTGAGCGAAAGCGATGGCGTTTCCGGCCTCCAGATAGGGCGCCACAGACTTCTTGTAGACGTCAGCGGCCACCTCGTCGTTCACCAGGATCATCACGATGTCGGCCCACTTGGAGGCGTCCTCCACAGTCATCACCTTCAGGCCCGCGGCCTCGGCCTTGGGGATGGACTTGCTGCCGGGGCGCAGTCCCACGACCACGTCCTGTCCGGAGTCCTTCAGGTTCATGGCATGGGCGTGGCCCTGGGAGCCGAAGCCGATGATGGCGATCTTCTTGCCCTGCAGATTGTTGATGTCACAATCCTTCTCGTAGTACATTTTGGCCATTGTTGGTCTTCTCCTTGTTTGTGGGTGCTTGGGTTTTCTGCTGACTGGGAGGACGCGCTGCGCTACAGGAGATTCTTCCCGTAGTCGAACTCGCCCTTCATCTTGGTATGATCGGAAATGGTTGCGGGACCGCGTTCCAACGAGACGATGCCGGTGCGCGCCATCTCCAGGATGCCGAATTCCTCCAGCATCTTCTGAAGCGCGCCCGCCTTCGCCTCCTGGCCAATGACCGCCAGAGTGAGGCACTCGGGGTGCATATCCACCACCGAGGCGCGGAAGACGGAGGCCACCTCCAGGATCTTCGTCTGGCTCTCGCTGGAGGGCACCCGGACCTTGATGAGCATGAGCTCGCGCCGGACGCTGGGGCATTCGGTCAGATCGGTGACGGAGTGGACGGTGATCTGCTTGCGCAGCTGGTTGCACAGCAGCCGTGCGCGGCCGTCGTCGGTAGTGGTCTCGATGGTGATGCGGGAGACGGATGGGTCGTCGGTGGGTCCCACTGCCAAAGAGTCGATGTTGTATCCCTTTCGGGAGAAGAGCCGTGTGACCTGGCTGAGGACGCCGGCGGCGTTGTCCACCAGCACGGCCAGAGTGTGTGTCTTCTGTTCTTCCGGAGTATTCATGGTGTCTTCTCCTCGGGGCTAGTTGACCAGGAAATCGGTGATGCTTCGGCGGCCGGCGCAGACCATGGGGCGCACCATCTCGTCCTTCTGGATGGCGCACTCGATCACGAAGCCCGTCTTGGACTCCAGGGCCTCGTGGAGCGCCTGCGAGAGCTGTTCTTCGGTGCAGACGCGCCGCCCCTGCAGGCCGTATGCCTCCGCCAGGCGGACGAAATCGGGTCCGCGGTGATCCAGATCGGTCTGGCTGTATCGTTTGTCGTAGCAGAGGGTCTGCCACTGTCGCACCATTCCGAGAGTCTGGTTATTGAAAAGGATGGTGATGATGGGGAGCCTATAGAACTCCTCGGTGGCCAGCTCGTTGCAGTTCATGCGGAAGCTGCCGTCGCCGGTGACATGGATCACGGTCTTGTCGGGATGGGCGGCCTTCGCGCCGATGGCTGCGCCCAATCCGAAGCCCATGGTTCCGAAGCCGCCGCTGGTGATGAGCTGTCCGGGGTAATCAAAGAGGAAGTTCTGGATGCACCACATCTGGTGCTGCCCCACATCGGTAGTCACGATGGTGTCCTGGGGCATGATGCGGCGGACGGCATCGCAGACCTGCCGGGGATTCAAGGTATCGCCGGAGATGGGATACTGCGGCTGGCGAGGCAGCGCAAAGACCTTCTCCTTCCATTCGGGATGATGGCACTGCTCGACACGCTCCAACAGCAGCGCGAGCACCCGTCGGGCATCGCCCACGATGTGGTGGGCGGTCTGCACATTCTTGTCAATCTCAGAGCGGTCGATGTCGATCTGCACCACCTTCGCCTGCTTTGCAAAAGACGACGGATCCAGCGCCACGCGGTCGGAGAATCGGCATCCCACGGCGATGAGCAGATCGCAGTTTTCCACCGCGGAATTGGAGGCCTGCGAGCCGTGCATTCCCACCATTCCGGTGGAGAGCGGGTGTTTTCCGGGGATTCCGCCGGCACCCATGACGGTGAACGCGGAGGGCGCGTCCAGGCGTTCGGCAAAAGCGACGTATTCCTTCTGGGCGCGGGAGAGCACCACGCCGCCGCCGCAGATCAGGAAGGGCCGCTTTGCCTCCTGCGCCATCCGCGCCAGGATATCTAGGTCCTCCTGGTCGGGTTCTGGCGGATGGAAATTCTGACTGGCGCGATGAATCAGGGATGCCAGTCCGCCGTGGGTCACATGCTGTTCCTTGGGGAGGGGCTCAAAATCCGTGACCGCCAGGGTCACGTCCTTCTGGATATCCACCAGCACGGGACCGGGACGACCGCTGCAGGCGATGGCGAAGGCCTGCCGGAGGGTATCGGCCAGGTCCTCCACACGCTTCACCAAAAAGGCGCTCTTGGTGATGGGCATGGCGATGCCGGTCATATCCACTTCCTGGAAGGAGTCCTTTCCGATGAGGTTCCCGGAGACATTGCAAGTCAGGAAGACCACGGGGGAGGAATCCAGATACGCGGTGGCGATGCCGGTGGTCAGATTTGCCGCGCCGGGACCGCTGGTGGCCATGCAGACGCCCACCCTGCCAGTACTGCGGGCATAGCCGTCCGCCGCATGGGCGGCGCCCTGCTCGTGGCTGGTCAGGATATGCCGAATGCGATCCTTGTAGCTAAGCAACTCGTCGTAGACATTCAGGATGGTGGCTCCGGGATAGCCGAAGACGGTGTCCACACCCTGCTCGAGGAGACACTCCACCACGATTTTAGCGCCGGTGCATTTCATAAGGGGGATAATCGTTAAAAAGGAAAGGGGAGAGAAAGGAATCGCGGAATTGTGCGGGAAACGAAAAAAGCCCCGCAGTCTTATGATGGACCGAAGGGCTTCTTCTTTTCTCCTGGATCCCCGCTCGAGGAACCCGGATCTTCTCGGAATTTTAATGGCTGACTTCTTTTTTCCTTCAGAGTCGGCGCTTCGTCCACAGCAAATTTTCTTCGCGTTGCCGGAGGGCCGTCTGGCGCCGTCCCGCAACGCTATCTAACCGCGACGTAAAGTCGGAAGAAAACTTGGTTGGCGAAGGAGAATCGCATTGTGCAAAGGAAAAGGCTGAGTCGCAAATTGAAAACGGATGTTTTCTCTTGGAAAACGCCGCATACTATAAGCACATCTTCGCGTTTTTCACCCACGCACAAAGAAAAACCGCAAAAAGTGCGGTGGGGTGCAATTACGGAGGAAAATCCGGGAGTTTTTGGGAGTCCTGGGCGTCCTGGGGGATTTTCGGTGGTGTGGGGATGGTGGTCGGTATATTTCCCCGAAGTCACCCACCTACGGAGGAAACTATGATCACTCGCACCATCAGCGGCACCATACAGGGCGTGGACGTCCAGACTGTGGAGATCGAGGTCAATGCCTTTGACCAGAAATCCCGGGATCCCACGGAACAGCCGCACTTCAATTTGATTGGACTGCCGGATGCCGCGGTCCGGGAGAGCCGGGACCGTGTCCGGACTGCGCTGGGAATGAATGGGGTCGCCATGCCCACGGGAGTCACCACCGTAAATCTGGCGCCGGCGGCGCTCCGAAAGACCGGCGGACTCTACGATCTGCCCATTGCACTATGCCTGTGCGCCTACCGAAGACAGCTTCCGGCGGAGGTCCTCGCGGAGACCATGGTGGTGGGGGAGCTCTCCCTGAATGGCGAATTGCGGGGAATCCGTGGGGCGCTACCGCTCGCCATGCACGCAAAGGGTCTGGGGTTGAAGCAGATGGTCCTTCCCATGGAAAATGCCCGTGAGGCGGCGGTCTCCGGCATGAGGGTCTATGGCGCGCGGTCCCTCCCGGAGGCCCGCGATATCCTCTCGCGCTTGGCGGAAGCGCAGCCCGTGACGGTGGATGTGAATGAGCTCTTCCAAAAATCCGTCCATGCACGGCTGGATTTCCGGGACGTGAAGGGCCAGGCCACCGCCAAGCGCGCACTCCTCATTGCGGCGGCCGGAAACCACAATGTGCTCATGGTGGGACAGCCCGGCGTGGGAAAAAGCCTCATCGCAAACCGCATTCCCGGAATCCTCCCGCCCATGACCCTCCAGGAATCCATGGAGGTCACGCGGATCTACAGCATCGCCGGACTCCTCCAGGAGGCCAATGGCGGACTGGTGGTAGACCGGCCCTTCCGCGCACCCCACCACACCATCTCCGACGCGGGACTCCTGGGCGGCGGCGTGGGAATCCCCCGCCCCGGAGAGGTGACTCTGGCACACCGCGGAGTGCTCTTCCTGGACGAAATGCCGGAATTCCGCCGAAATACCCTGGAGACCCTCCGACAACCCATGGAAAACGGCACCGTGACCCTCGCGCGCTCCGGCGGATCCTTCACCTTTCCCGCACGTTTCATGATGGTGGCCGCCATGAATCCCTGCCCCTGCGGATACTACGGTTCCCCAGACCATCAATGCCACTGCTCCCCACAACAGGTGCTCTCCTACCGAGGAAGAGTCTCCGGTCCCATGATGGACCGGTTCGATCTCCACCTGGAAGTGCCGCCACTCCCACAGGAGGTCCTCCTCAGCGCACACCAGGGGCCCTCCTCACAGGTCTTCCGGGAAAAGGTCCTGGAAGCACGTAACCGACAGCTCTTCCGATACAAGGACACCACTATCCCCGATAACGCCGGCGTCCAGGGAGTGGCTCTCGATCAATTCTGCGCCCTCGATGACAACGGCAAAAAATTCATGAAGGTCGCCCTGGAAGCCAAACACCTCTCCGCACGCTCCTACGACCGAATCCTCCGAGTGGCACGAACCTGCGCCGATCTCAATGGACACGAAAATATCTCCGCAGAAGAACTCGCCGAGGCATGCCAGTACCGCTCCCTCGACCAAACCCCACAGGATCTCTGGTAAAAGGCAAGGAAATGCAGACTTTTTACATCCGATGCCGTGGGTGAAGCCAACGCTAGGTTTTACATTGTGGCAAAAGACATTGCACGGTGAGAGTCCGGAATGCCTTTCATTTTCCGTTACAAGGACTTCGTCATCAGATTTTGGTATTGTTTTGAGGAATGTCGTCGGCACGTCCATGCCATAAGTAGCGATGCCAATATCAAGATCTGGCTTGAACCCGAGGTAGAGATTGCCTCGGTGCTGGGGCATGTAAATCCAGCCCTACTCAACGAGCTTCTCAGGAAGGTTAGACGCAATGAACAGCTATGCAAAGATGCTTGGGATCTCTATCTCGGCTGACACCACCTGTTTTGTAGGCTCCTTTTCCGACGGCATAGCCGTGGTCGTGAGTGGCGTGGAGTACTTTTTGCGTTTCACGGATTTCCCGTGGTTTGAGTTTTGCAGTGTAGCCGAGCTGCGGGATGTCACCTCGGACCGTTGGGGTGTATATTGGAAATCGATTGACATCGACCTTTCCCTGGAATCCCTCCAGCACCCAGAGTGTTTTCCTGAAAAGGTCTCCGTTGAGGCCTGGCTGAAAGCACGGAAGCGCAATGCCGCCCGGATGCTCGGCGGCATCAAATCCGCCAGGAAGGCGGCCTCCAGCCGCGAAAACGGCTGCAAAGGCGGCCGCCCCCGAAAACACCAGGAACCCGCCTTGGCGTAGCGGCACCGGCAGCGGCGGTAGCGGTCGCAGGCGTCGAAAACGCCCCTTTTGCCGGCGCGTTCTTCCCCATGAGGGAAGTCCAAAGGACTGGGGCTGCCGCCCCCGCACCCCCTGCCGAATTTCTTCCGCCTACCGGCGGTACGGGTACCGGCTTCTGGGCCGCTCCGCGGCGCGTTCTTACCACCGGCGCGTGCCTCCCAGGGCGCAGTTTTTGCAGAAAGATCTCCAAAGGAGGTCGGGCTGCCGCCCCCGCACCCCCGAATTAGTATTTAGCAGGTTAGTGGCTAGCTGCTAGTTCATAAGGTGCCT
>CAVGTF010000121.1:0-6546 GCA_963632245.1 Anaerovoracaceae bacterium | reverse complement strand
GTAGTTGAGGATTCGCTCCAGGGTCTGTTCGGCGTCCACGGTATGGAAGGTCGCCACCACCAGATGGCCGGTCATGGCGGCGCTGATGGCAGTCTGGATGGTCTCCAAATCACGGAGCTCGCCCAGGAAGATGACATCCGGATTCTGTCGCACCACATGCCGCAGCGCCTGGGCGAAATCCAGGGAGTCGCCGCCGATCTCCCGCTGCGTCACCACGGAACGAACATCCCGGTGCACGAATTCGATGGGGTCCTCCAGGGTGACGATATGGCGTGCGAAGCGCGTGTTGATGGAATTGAGCATCGCCGCCATGGTGGTGCTCTTTCCGGAGCCGGTGGCACCGGTGACCAGGATGAGTCCCCGGGGGCATTCGCAGAGGCTCCGGATGACGGGCGGCAGATGGAGCGCCTCGAAGGAGAGTGCGCCGGAGGGCACTCTGCGGATCACCAGCGCGGGACTCCCCATACGGAAAGAGAGATTGACACGCAGACGGACATCTTCGCCCATCTGAGTGCCCAAATCCAGATCGCGGTCGCGCTGGAGGCGTTCCCAGGTGCCCTGTGGCAGGCACTCGCGGATGAATGCCTCCACCTCCGCCAGAGTCAGCGGCGGCTCGGCGAGGGTCTCCACCACGCCGTGGCGGCGGAAGCTGGGAGGCCGTTCTGCGCTAAGGAAGAGATCGCTGGCGTCCCGGGCATCCATCTGAAGACACAGATTCCGCACTCTATCCGCGCTAGTCATGAAGGGTTCCTCCTTGAGTGGTATCGCAATGCTTCATTTCCCCTCCGCCGCCAGTCGATAGTGTTCCCGGAAGAAGAGGAGCCATTCTCGTCGCAGGCGCGCCTCCTCCTGGGGGGAATCCAGGCTGGCGGTGGCCTCGCGGGTCTCGCGGTAGGGGAAAGGCAGCGCCTCGAAGGCCTCCCGGCGCTCCTCGGAGAGCGCCTCCCAACCGCCGTCCGATAAAATCCGCCCCCAGGACGCCCGCAACTCGGGGCCGCAGTCAATGAGCATGGTCTTCACGAGAATCCGGATGGACTGGAAAAGCCGCCCCGTCCAATCGCCGCGGTAGCGGAATTGCTCTGCCAACAGGAGGGGCCGTTCGTCCCCGAAGACGGTGTTCTCCAGCGCCTCTCCCTGGAACATGTCGCGACGCACGGGCAGGCGATAGAGGGTGTAGTCCCGGGGGCCGCCGGGACTCCCCGCACGCTTTCCCCAGAGCATCTGCGCCTCTGGTGAGAGGAGGAAATCCACATATTCCTCAGCCAATTTCCGATGAGGGGCACCGCGGAGGATCGCCACGGGATCCGCAGAGACGGTTGAGGCGGCGGTGGGCGTACGGTAGCGGACCACCTCCCTGCCCTGCTGGACACGCTCCCACTCCGCCTGCGAACGGCCGTAGAAGTCGATGCACATCCCCGCCGCAATCTGCCCGCTGGCGGCGTCCACGGGCACCTTGCTGGCAGAAAAGGTCAGATACGCGGCATTGCCGCCCAGCTTCTTCAGGAGGGTCATGGCGCGCTGCCAGGCGCGATCCAGCTCCTCGGCAGTGGGGCGCAATTCCTCTACGGGAACGCCGGGATGCTCCTCCTGGAGGGCATCCTGCATCTCCCGCTGAATCAGCATCTCGAAGCACTTGACGATGGAGCCGGACTGCGAGGGATCCGCCAGGCCCACGCCGCCATAGAGCCGCGGATCCGCCAGATGGCTCCATTTTCTGCCGAAATCCCGGATTTCCTCGGGCGAAAAGCCGGCCTGTGCCAACCGATCCGGGTTGTAGACGATGCCGAAAGTGGAGAAGCACACGGCGTAATAGCAGTCGGTCTTATCATACCAGACCTCGCCGCCTCCGCCCGGAGACAAAATGGGCTCCGCCCCCTGAAACCACTCGGGATGGCGTGCCTGGACGCCGGCTGGCGAGAGCATGCCGCTCCGACGCAACCCCTCGTGGTCATATTGGCCGCCCCCCTGCATGACATCCACATCCACCCCAACAGAGCTCTCCCGGAACCATCGCCAGGCCTCCGCCTGCGTGGGATCCTCGGGACAGCTCCCCCCAAAGATCGCCACGGAGAGCCCATCGCTCCAGGGCACCGCAGAGACGCCCTCCGGGCGCGCAGCGCCGCGGAGCCCCCAGGCGTGCCGAGCATTGGCGACGAAGGTGCTGCGGAGGAACCGGACGATCTCGGAGGTCCCGCCAGGCGTCCGCCAGTCAATGGAGACATCCTCCCCCGGATGACGCCCACGATACCATTCCCGGAAGGCTAGCTCTGTCTCGTGCCGAAGGGCCTCGTTGTTGGCGGTAATGACCACCAGACGGTTTTCCGCACGCAGAGGCGCCGCGTCTTTCCGCCGGAAGGCAAGCGGCAGGGCGACAATGGTCCCCAACACCAGAATTGTCCAGATCAATGCGCGCATGAATAGAGATGGACGGAGAGAGGGAGAAGCGCCGCAGAAGAATCGCGCCGCCCTCCCCTCCCCCATGACTGCGGCAACGGCGCCCCGGACGTACGCGAGGATTGCAGGCGCCAGGGCGCCGAGTCAGTGTGACCGCGGCGCGCGTCTGCCAGCCGTCAGAGGGTCATTCCCGCGGTGGCTGCGGCCTGACGCAGTTTGCTGATAAGCTGTGTGCAGTTGGAGATCCGGTTGGCGCGCCGGAAGACTGTGCACTCCCGAATCACGTCGGCAATGGGGCGATTGTTGCCAGTGAGTTCGGGGATGTCAGTGATGGCGGGGAAGTTATTCTTCTCCAGGTCGGAGGCGGCATCGCGGCGCGTCTGCCGGCTCTTGACCTCATCAGGAGTCTGCACCAGGGTCTTTCCGCCGAAGATGACATTGAAGGCGACGCCCAGGGCGAAGACATCGGTGTCCTCTCCCAGGGGACGGCAGGAGACCTGCTCAGGCGAGAAGTATCCCGCGGTGCCCGCCACGGTGCGGCTCTGGGTGCCCACGGGCACGGAGATGCCGAAGTCGATGAGCCTCACCCTGCCCTGCCGATCCACCATGAAATTGCTGGGCTTGATGTCCAGGTGGATCATGTGTCGCTGGTGCAGCTGGGAAATCGCCTGCGCCATGGTGATGCAGACCTTCACCTTGTCCACCGGAGTCATGGAGGCCAACAGGCGCTTGTCAGAGAGGTCCACGCCATTGATGCGTTCCATCAGCAGATCCCACCCCAGCTCCATGCCCAGGCGACTCACCTTCCGCATGGAGTAGAATTGCACCGCCACGGGATTCCCATGATCGTCCCGCAAATGCTGACCCATCTCCCACTCGTTGGTCAGGTGCCTCACCTTGGTGGCATACGTCACGCCCGTGGTAAGACGACCCTCGTCCTTCCGGGTGCGCACATCGCCCAGCCAGTGATCCCGCCAATTGCGGATGGATTTGACCAGGAAGTTGTAGCCCTCGGCGGTGCCCTGGTAAAGGAGGCTCTCCGCCCCGCGCGCCACCTGGGAGCCAATGGAATACTCCGCGCCATTGCGGAGGTCCTCAATGACCTGGGCACAACGCTCGGCAGAAAGGATATTCAGGGTCTCAGGCAACCGGCTCTGCAGATGGAAGAGCGCGCCGGCGCTCAAGGGCGAGAGCTCCGCCATGACTGACGCCGAGGCCGCGCGCCGCGTAGGAACGGGGGAGGGCACGGGCGCCGAAGCCACCGCAGACTCCTCCTCCACAGAAGACGGCTCCGGCTGCACCACGGGCGCAAAGGCGGGCACCTCCACGGGAGAAGCCACGGCACTCGGACGATCGCCCAGCCAGCCCGGACGAGTCTCCTCCAGGCTAAGGGGCACCGCGGTCTCTGCCAAAGGACGCCGCGCACGGACCTTGCTCCGCGCCTTCATCGCCTCCTCAGAGGGCATGACCACACGGCTAGGACCACCGCCCACAGACAAAACGCTCTTCTTGGGCACGGGGGACTCGGTGGCCACAGGCGCGGAATCCGCAGCGGGAGCCGCAGGCGAAGCGGGTTCAGAAGGCGCCGCCAGCTCGTCCAGGGAAAGGTACTTCCTCTCCCCGGAGGCTTGGGGCGCATCGCCCGCAAAGCGCTTCAGCTCGTCATTATCTAGGTATCTTCTATCTGACACTGTCTATCAACGCCGAGAGACAATTCTCCCCCAAAAACGGGAACTCCCGGCGCTCCTCAAAAAATCGTTAGTAAAGCAAAGACGGACCGTCGGCGCTAAATCTTGTGGATGCGCTTCAGCATGGCCAGGATGTCCTCCTGACCACTGGTCTTCAGCTTCCGCGCCTCTTCCTCCATGTTGACCTCCAAATGCTCCAGCTGGACATACTGGCTGATGGTCTTCTTCACCTTGGTCTGCGCATGCTCGTCCGCCACGGTATTGAAGTCGTGAACCAACTCCGCGGGCTTCCGGCTGTAGAGCTGCGCCACCGTCACCCGGGGCGCGGTCAGCGCGGGATTCTCCGCCACGCTGTAAATGGGCTTCACACCCTGGCGATTGAAGAACTCCACCAGATTGTAGAAGACAGTCTGGTCACCGCCGGCAGGAATCTCCATGAGGAAGAGCGCCTCGATGGACTGCTCGGCGGGCAGCAGCAGCTGGTTGCTGTTCTCCTGGAGCTGTCGGCCGAACTCCTGCATGGGGTCGTAGGTGAAGGAGGTGAAGTGGTTGAAGTAGGGCTTGGAGAGGAAGAGATCGAAGTCCTCCTGGTCCACATGGCCGTCAATCAACCGCAAATCCGCATTCTTCTTGGGGATGGACAGGAAGTCCTGGAGGGAGTCCACGATCATCTGGTTGAAGTGGTCCTCGGGAATCCGGTTCTCAAACTTCAGGCGGTTGGTGAACATGAAGATGTTGCCGGTATTGCCGCTGTCGATGGCGGGCGCCACGGAGTCGTTGAGGAAGATGGAGGTATTCTCCACGAACTCGGCGCTCTCCAGCCGCGCATAGGGTAGCACCAAAGCAAAGAGGGTCTTCTCTTCCACAGGAATCTGCTCCTGGCGGGAGACCAAATGCGCCAAGACGCCCTTCGTGATGCCATTGCCCGTGCCACCACCCGTGGCGGAAATCACCAGCGCACCACGAATCCGACTCTCTAGCTCACGGCTCACAGAGCCATAGGCCTCCATGCCTAGTTCCGGGTCCATGCGGCAACCACGGTAGGCACCAGAACCACCACGCAGAACCGCCTGGATCTTCTCACGGGCCTGGACCTTCCCAAGCTCAACCTCACTGACGTTCACCACGACACAGTCCTGGCTCAACTTGGAAGCAATCTTACTTCCCGCTCCACCAATGCCGATGACTTTCTGCATGCTAGCAAGTCTCCTCTAAAAAATGGGACTTCTTTAACTGAAAACGACCACTCTCCGCTAACTTCGCGAGAGCCTGACCCCCAAAGTTGGTCAGGTAAATGTTCTTCCTGTTCCGCTCGTCCTTGACGTCAATCAGACACAGCAACTTCATGGCCTCCACAACCGCTACCGCAGTCTGCTTCGTACGGGTGATCCCACCCGCCTTCAAGTCGTCGAAACAGTTCGTGATGTTGTACTTCTTCTGCTTGTCCGCACTCATCCCCGCCCAAAGAAGAACCAAAAAATGCTCCTCCCCAAGACGACTGAGCTGCTGCATGAACAAGTCCGCTGTCTGACCAGGCATCCAAAACCTCCAAAAATATTCCTAAACTACTAGCAGAATTCCGCCTGATTCTGTGAAAACCTAAAAGCAAAGGGGACACAACCACACAACACAACACGCCCACATAAACCCAAAACACGCTGAGCAAAATCCAATCACATGCCCCAGCGCACAACAAAAAATACCAGGATACCCCGATCAACAACCAAAAACACAAAAAACAAAACCTCGGGATGTCCACACAAAAAACACAGGGAGTTGTGTACAGGAGCATACTATACTGCGATTTCTCCTCCACACCATCCTGCCCATAAAATCCCTCTATCTCCTTACAAATCCTAGAATCTCTGGGTAATATGTGGTGTAATGTAGTGTAGTAGAGTGAGGATAAAATAAATATAGTTAGGTCTAGTGTGATATAGAAGAGGGAACACACAAGAAACACGATTTGCAAGCATCCCATTGATGTGAAACAAGTAACGCAAAATTCCACCCATCCCCGAAAAACGTCCAAATTGGGAGATTAGAACGCCTCTTAACTCGCTATACTACAATAATTAATGGCATTATGCAACAGCCGCAAAACCTTGCCTCCAAACTGGCCGCCCTCCCCTTTTCTAGTTCCTAGGTAATGCCACACCATCCGACGACACAGGAATCCCACAAAAACACCCGCCCTACCCTGCCCTGAAGCCCAAAATGGAACGAAATAGGGTAGGGTGATTATAGAAGCTTACTATACTATACTAGAGACTCGATCATAAGCCCTTCTTTACGCCCGGTCCCCTATCGCCTAAGTTTCTTCCGCCGAAAGAAACCTGCGCCACTATCAAAACCTCCCCGTTACACGGAAGCTTCTAGGCCCCATCGCAACCAAAAAGTTTTCGGGGGGCCAGGGGGCAGAATCCATCCGTCCTTTTGAGATCTTCCTTCTGCAACATGCCTT
>CAVGTF010000120.1:0-6571 GCA_963632245.1 Anaerovoracaceae bacterium | reverse complement strand
ACCATGGGCTCGGCGTCGGGGGAGAACAGGGTTACCTGGTTGGTGTCTACGGCGAAGCCGCAACCGGGCTTCCGGATATCGTTAGCGCAGATGAGATCGCAGTGTTTTTTGCGGAGCTTCACTGCCGCATTGAATTCCATATCATCGGACTCCGCGGCAAAGCCCACCAGGTATGGGCGTTTCGGGAGGCTCCCCAGAGTCGCCAGGATATCGGGAGTGCGCTTCAAGGGCAGGACCAGACCCTGCTCCTTGTCGTCACTCTTCTTGATCTTCGTATTTTCGTAGTGCAGTGGCTGGAAGTCCGCCACGGCGGCAGCCAAAATTGCCACATTGGCGTCCTGCCAGTGTTCCATGACGGCCTGGTGCATCTGCTGGGCGGAGCGCACTGGGATGCAGGTCAGTCCGGGGAGTCCCGCCGGCGGCGGCGCGGCGATGGGTCCATGGACCAGTGTGACCCGCGCACCCCGGAGGGCGGCGTCCATTGCCAGCGCCACCCCCATCTTTCCCGTGGAGCGGTTGGAGAGGAATCGGACGGGATCGATGTCCTCCACGGTGGGTCCCGCAGTGATGAGGATGGAGAGTCCGGCCAGATCCTGTCGGGTCAGGAGCTGTTCTGCATGGAAGAGCAGGGTATCTAGGGAGGGCAGTCCCAGGGATCCCATTGCCCCCAAAGAAAAGGGCGTCTCGCTCTGCAACACACGGCTGCCGGGAGGCAGCAGCGCCTCCAGCGCACCGGCATCCGCTGGCGATTCCCCCGAGACCACCGGCAAGACCGCCAAGACCGGCTTCCCCGCCGCAAGCAACTCCTCACGCGCTTTTCCACGGCAAAAGATCTCCAGCACCCGCGGCGAAACCGGCGACAGCATCACCAAATCCTGCTGCCGGAAAACCTCGCGGTCCAGCTTTTCAATGGGCAGACAGGGATGACCCGATAGCGTGGTCCAGGAGAGCTCCCCCACAAATGCCAATGCCGAGGGACCCCCGTATGCCGTAGGCGCAACCTGGACGGTGTAGTGTTTCTTTCCCAGGCGATTCACCAACTCCGCTCCATAGAGCAGGCTGGCGGGTCCATCGGGAATGAGCAGTATCTTGCCGGACATCGAATTAGTGGCTAGTGGCTAGCCGTTAGTGGTTAGTTTATTCAGACGCTCCGCGGGAACATTACGCACGCCCAAAATTGGCGCGCAAATGCCGTCGGTAGGCGGAAGAGCCGCGCAGCGACCTTGCAAACCTACTCCCTCTACCTTTTAGTGGCTAGCCGTTAGTGGTTAGTTTATTCGGACGCTTCGCGGAACATTACGCGCGCCCAAATTGGCGCGCAAAAGCCGTCGGTAGGCGGAAGAGCGCCTGCGGCATCGGATGCCGCAGAAGTTGTTAGTGGCTAGCTGTTAGCCGTTAGTTGTTTGGACGCTCCGCGGGAATTCCGCCGCTATGTGCGGCACCCCGTACCGCCGCCCCAGCGGCGGAAGAGCGCCTGCGGCACCTTATTAACTAGCCACTAATCACTAATTGCTAGGTACTTACAGCGGTGCATGCTGCGCCGCTGACTTCGCCTTTTTCCAGAGTCGGAGCCACTCTTCGGGGGAATTTTCTTCCAGGGAGTGTCCGGCGGCTTTGGTATCGGCCTCCATGGAGCGGAAGCGCCTATGGAATCGTGCGATGGTGGCGTGCAGCGCCTCCTCGGCCTCCACATCGTGGACCTGGCAGAGGCTGGTGACCGCGAAAAGCAGATCCCCGGCCTCGCGGGCGAAGGCCGCCTTGTCGCCCTGCGACAGTGCCTCCTTTACCTCGGCGAGCTCCTCCTCCACCTTCGCCAAGGCATCCTGGGGATTTTGCCACCGGAAGCCCTTCCGTCCCGCCTTGACCAGTGTCTTCTGCGCCCGTGAGAGCCCCGGCATATTTCGCGGAACGCCATCCATGGCGCTTGTGCGACGGGACTGTTCCCCCGCCTCGCCGACCTTGGAACGCTCCCAGGAACCCAGCGCTTCCTTGGCATCGGAGGCCTTCGCCGCCTCGCCAAATACGTGTGGATGGCGGCGAATCAGCTTGTCCGCCTCCTCGCGACAGATCTCCTCCAGAGTGTATTCGCCGGCCTCGGCGCCCATCTGGGCATGGAAGACCACCTGCAGCAATAAATCGCCTAGCTCCTCGCGAATGCCCTCTAGATTTCCCTCTTCCAAGGCATCCAGGAATTCGCCCGTCTCCTCCACCAGGTTCTTTTTAATGGATTCGTGGGTCTGGACGCGGTCCCAGGGACAGCCATCGGGCTGCCGCAGGCGCCGCACGATCTCCGTCAGACGGAGGAATTCGCTGGCATTGCTCATGGTTCAAAGAGGCAGAAAGGCGTGGAGGCGGAAAATGAAAGGCGTGGGCAGGGCGGTTGAGTCGCTAGAATTCCCAGGAGTGTCCCAGGAAGTTCGCGGCGTTTTCCCGTGTAATGGAAGTGAGGGGCAGAATCAGGATTTCCGGGGTCTCGTGGGCGATGCCGGACTGCTGGGCGCGCTTGATATGCTTCGCGGTGGTCATGATGGCCTCGTAGAGCATTCGGGGCGGATAGGTGATGTTGTAGGGGACCAGTGGATGGTCGTCCAGGATCATGCGGTTCACGCGGGGATCCCCGCCGCCGCCCACGAAGATCTTCACGTCGTCGCGGCCGGTGCTCTCGTAGGCGGGCAGCGCCTGCAGGAGGATCTCGTCCCAGCCCGTCCAGATGGCGTCAATGGGAGTCTTTTCGCGTTCCAGGACATGGAGCATTGCCTCGCGGGGATTGATTCCCTCGTTGGGCCAGGAGACCACCTCCAGCTCCAGGTCGGGATGGCGGCGGGTGTCGTCGCGGAAGTTCGCCAGACGGCTGCGCAATGCGGAATTCCGCAGATCGGTGAAGGCCAGGATCTTTCCTTTGGCATTCTCGCCGCCCAGCACCTTCGCGATTGCCTCCACACTCTCGGTGCCCATGCGCACATTGTCGCCGGTCACATAGACATCCAGGGTATCCGGGAAGAGGATGTTGTTGCTTACCGCGGCGACGATCACGCCCTTGAGCCAGAGCTTCTCGCAGATATCGGAGAGGCCGGTGGCGAAGGCTGGCGTGAGGATGACCACGCCGTCCACATTTTCGTCCCACTGGAGGGACTGGAGGGTCTCGCGCTGTTGCGCCTCGGTGGAATCCACCTTCACGTTCACTTGGAAATTCGGCTCGTTCTTTTCCAGGGTCTTTCGGGCGAACCAGACCCAGCTGAGGGCCTGTGCCACCCAGGGAGTGTCGTCTTTGTAGAAAGAAACCACCAGGCGGGTCTTGCCCTTTTCGCCGCCGAGCTCCTCGTTCATGAGCTCGTTAATATCGGCATCGGTGGGATTCTCGGAGCCCTTCATGAAGGCCTCCGGTTTGCAGGAGTACAGCACCAGCGAGAGCATCGCCAAGCAGGCGAGGGCGAGGAGTGTGGAGGCAGTCAGATGTCTGGGTTTCCAGGTCATTCAGGGGGCTCCTTTTCGAGTGGCGAAGAGACGAAATTCGGGTGAGCGCTTGAGCAGCTCGTCGTAGCTGCCCAGGGCGACAGGTCGGCCGTCCTCCAGGAAGAGGACTCGGTCGTAGTTAGAGAGGGTCTCCAGGCGGTGGGTGACCGCCACAAGCGTGATCTTTCCGTGGAGCGCCTTCAGCGCCTGCTGGAGCAGCTCTTGGGTCCGGGGATCCAGGGCGCTGGTGGCTTCGTCCAGGAAAAGGACCTCGCGGTGATGGAAGAGCGCACGCGCCAGGACCAGCCGCTGGGCCTGTCCGCCCGAGAGGCCCTGTCCATCTGCGCCAACGCGGGTCTCCAGGCCCTCGGGGAGCCCGGAGGGATCCAGCTGGCAGAGCAACAGCGATTCCTTCAGTGCGCGCTCCTGGTCCTCGGAGAGTGCGCCCTCGGCGAGGGCGACATTGGCGCGGGCGGTGCCGGCGAGGAGGAAGGGGCGTTGCGGGACATAGGAGAGGGTATGCCACCAGGCGGCGCGGTTGAGGGGCGTCAGCGTCACGCCGTCAATGGCGACGCGGCCCTTCTGGGGCGTCCGCAAACCCAGCAGTAGCGCCAGAAGCGTGCTTTTCCCGCAGCCGGTATGACCCACGATCGCCAGGCTCTCGCCGCGGTGGATTACTAATTCCGGCAATGCCAGTGCGGGGGCGTCCTGTCCGGGGTAGGTGAAGGAGAGATCGGTGGCGGAGAGCTCCTTCTTGAGACCCAATGCCTTCGCGGATTCCTCCGACTCCAGGCTCGGAAGCGCATTCTGGAGGCCCTCCAACTCCCGCAAATCCCGGCAGACTTGCACCAGCGAGGGACGGAACCGCCGGAATTCCAGGGCGCTCTGCATCAAAAAGACCGAACAGCTTCGCAACCGCACCAGCGACATGGCGAGCAACGCGATCTGTGGTCCCACCCGCAGCACATCGCCGTGCTGGAAGGCCAGCGCCGCCAGGGAGACCGCCATGAGGATGAGGATGGAGAGGAATTCCAGGGCGGGCCAGGTGGAGCGGATCTGGAGCATGGAGGCGCCCTGTGCATTGCTGAGGCCCGTCATTGCCTGGGAGAAGCTCTCCAGGAATCCGCGGCGTTTGCCGTAGATCGCTGCCTCCAGACTGCCCGACAGCGCCTGGGAACACTGTTCCATGGCGGTGGCACGACCACTCTGCTCCTGCTGCGCCAGCTTCTTCAGACGGCTATTTCGGAAGAAGAGCAGCGCCGAGGCGGTGCCGCCCAAGAGCAGGAGTGCCACCAGGGTCATGAGGGGCGTCCAGCAGAGGAGCAGCAGGATGACGAAGAAGCAGGTGATGCCGCCTCGCAGGAATTCCATGAGGGGGCAGAGTGTCCCCAGCACCACATTGTCGCACTCCACCACCACCTGGTTTAGCAAATTCGCACTGCCCCGCGCTTCCCGGAATTCCACGGGCGCACGGAGATAGGCCGTCAGGAGCCGTCCGGAGAAGTCCCGGCGTCTCTTCGCCTGGAAGCGGTATTGGATGGCGGTGCCCCAGATGGACCAGGCGGTCCGCAGGAGATTTCCCACCAGCAACGCCACCGCGCCCAGCCAGAGCTGCGCGGTCTCCGAGGAGGCCCCCAGCGCCCGCAGGGCATCCCGGAAGAGATTCGCGGCGCGGGTGCCCTGGTCGGCGGGGATGAAGAGCGACAGAAAGAGCGGTATGGAGGCCAGCGAGAGGACCTCCAGGATGCCGCCCAGAGTCAGAAAGCCCGTGAAGAACCCCAGGAATCCCCAGTCACGCGCGCGCAGCAGGAGCCGGAGTTCCTGCCAGGCGGAGGGCTGGTCGGATGGTTTGGCGGCGCTCACGGGAGAAAAAGGGTCTTCAGGGTAGGGGGAGGGGATTTGTGCGCTCTGGGAAAATGCAAGAGCGGGGGCGCACCGCAGGTCCCGTAGGAGGAATGTCGGAGCGCGGGCGTTGCGTCCCCGCAGGAGCCAAATATATGTTGTCGCCGACCCTCCGGCGCACTCTCCGCGGGGAAAAAGATTCGGTCCCCCGGGAGAGGCTCTCTCCATCCGGGGGACCGTGGCGCGTTTCTAGAATTTCACGACCTGGTGATTGCGACCGGATTCGTAGAGTCCCATGACCATCTTCTGGGTGGTCTCCAGGACCTCTGCCGCGGTGATTGGGGGCTCCTTGCCCGCCGCCAGACACTGGTAGAAGTCCGCGATCTCCTTCAGGTGGCTGGCGCCCCAGTAGGAGGGTCCGCCGCCGAAGTTGAAGGCGTTCCGGCTGTCGGGCGCGGCGGAGAAGCTCCGACCGTCATTCAGCACGATGGTGGCGCTCTCCGCCTTCATCATCGCCTTGCCATTCTCGCAGGAGAGCTCGATCTCCACATCGGCGTCGTGGTTGTAGTAGTTCATGGCCCAGAAGGAGGCGCGCACGCCATCCTTGAAGGTGATGAGGCCATCCGCGCAGTCCTCCACCTCGATGATGCCCTGGTGGGCGCGGTTGGAGAGCGTGCAGTCGATTTCGGCGATGTCGTAGCCGCAGAACCAGCACATGAGGTCGATGGTGTGGATTGCCTGGTCGATGATGGCGCCGCCGCCCTCCTTGTCCCAGGTGCCCTTCCAGTTGCTGCTCTGGTAGTAGTCGTTGTCACGGAACCAAGTCACGTTGCACTTGGCGGACAAGACCTTCCCGAGCCGACCGGAATCCAGGCACTGACGGATCAGCTGGCTGCCCGCATTGTACCGGTTCTGCAAAATCACGCCCAGCTTACGGCCGGTCTTCTTGGACGCCTTCACCATCTCCTCGGCCTGCTTCATGGAAATCGCCATCGGCTTCTCCGTCAGGACATCGCAGCCCAGCTTCATGGCCTCAATCGCCACCGGAGCATGCAGGTAGTGGGGAAGGCAGATGTGCACCACATCCAACTTCTCCTTCTTGATCATCTCTACGTAGTCCGTGTAGCACTTCGCCGCGCTTTTGCCCTCGCCCGTGAAAAGCTTGGACATCGCTTTCGCACGCTCCGGAATCAAGTCGCAGACGCCACGGATCTCCACATTGGGCTGGGCCGCTGCGGGCATGCCGTGAAAACGGGAGATTCGACCGCAGCCAATG
>CAVGTF010000119.1:0-6643 GCA_963632245.1 Anaerovoracaceae bacterium | reverse complement strand
GTCCTTCAGGAAAGTGGCAAGTGTGGGTCGAAAGTCCTTCAGGAAAGTGGCAGAGATTGGTGAAAAGTCCTTCGGAAAAGTGGCAGAGAGTTGTGAAAAGTCCTTCGGAAAAGTGGCAGAGATGGGTGGAAAATCCTTTGGAAAATGTGAAAACGCTAGGTATATTATGGGTAATGTAAGAGAGTTACGGAGTTTGCCATGAAACGAGAGTTGTTGGATCGCATGAAGGAGTGGAATTCGCTGGGGTCTAAGCGGAAGCCATTGGTGTTGATGGGGGCGCGTCAGGTCGGCAAGACTTGGCTTCTCAAGGAGTTTTCCAGAGAGTGTTATCCTAGGTTGACGGTTTATGTGGATCTCCATGACGACGAGCCCCTCAGGAATGCCATTGAGAGGGGTTCCTTTGATGCGCGTGGCATTCTGGATTTGATTTCAACGGCGACTGGCAAGCGGATAGAGCCGGGCAAGACGCTCCTGATCCTTGACGAGATTCAGGAATCGCCTCGGACTCTGACGAGTCTCAAGTATTTCCATGAGCAGTTGCCGGAGTTGGCAATTGTCGTCGCGGGATCGCTTCTGGGATTGGCGCTGAATCGGGAGCATTCCCTGCAGGGTGGGGCGGAGAAGGTGTCTTTTCCGGTGGGGAAGGTGAGTTTTCTGGTTGTGCCCCCAATGACCTTCTTTGAATTCTTGGATGCTGTAGGCGAGGAGGAGAAGAGAAAACGTCTGGAAAATTGTGACTGGCCGATGATTTCGGCGTTTCGCGAATCATACGAGGAGCTTCTGAAGAGGTATTTCCTGGTGGGGGGGATGCCGGAGGCGGTTTCTGAATATGCGGAGTCTCATGATCTCAAGGGAGTCCGTCGGGTCCAGAAGGAGATCCTGCTTGCATACGATAAGGACTTCGCTAAGCACGCATCGCTGTCGCTTTTGCCGAAGATTCGTCTTTTGTGGAATGCCATACCCTCGCAGCTTGCCCGAGAGAACAAGAAGTTGGTCTACACCGCGTTGCGTCCGGGGGCGCGTGCGCGGGAATACGAGGTGGCGCTTCAATGGCTGGAGGACGCGGGGATGATTCACCAGGTCCATCGCGTGTCGCGTCCCGGCATGCCTCTTAAGGCCTACGAGGATTTCAGTGCATTTAAGCTCTATGCGCACGACATCGGGCTTCTTGCGGTGCTGAGCAATCTCCCGGAACGCGTGTTGCTGGAGGGCAGTGACCTGTTTACCCATTTCAAGGGCGCGTTCACCGAGCAGTATGTCCTTGGGGAGCTGGTTGCGGAGGGGATTGCTCCCTATTATTGGGCTTCTGACGAGGGCATGGCGGAGGTCGAATTCCTTGTGCAGGGCGAGACGGCTGTTTATCCCCTGGAGGTCAAGGCGGGAGTCAATCTGCAGGCGAAGAGCCTGAAGGCGTATTGTACGAGATTTCAGGTCCCACGCGCATTGCGCGCCTCCCTTGCCGAACATAGCGTGGGAGCACTTATCGATGATATCCCACTGTATGCCATTCGCTCTGCAATCCGACCATATCTTCGAGGCTAGCGCCTTTTTCTGCGCAGTGGGGTGCGCGTGGGCGCAAGCCCATTGCGCGCGCAAGCAGTGCGCTAGATTATGGGGTTTTCCCGCCGGGAAGTTAGTGGGCGGTGTGTGTTTTTGATACATAGAAGCATTTTTTAGAGATCCATGGACAATACGGAGCGGATAGAGCTTTTTCGGAGTGCGGCCTCGGTGGAGGCGTTGTCGCCGGTCTTCCAGGAGTTGTTGCAGGACAAGGGCGCGGTGTCGTCCTTTGTTGCGGGGGTCCTGGGGGACTTTGTGGAGCATCCGGAGAAGCTAGCGGGGGCAGAGGACCGTCGGTTGTTGTCCTGCGTGTTTTTGCTGGCGGGGATGTCCCCCTGCATGGAGGCATACGGTCCGATCTTCCGGATTTTGTGCAGTGCGGAATTTGGGTCGAATGTGTCGCGTGAGGAATGGCTGTCCAGCGAGATCTCGCGGCTGTTGGGCGTGTTGTCTCCGGCGGACGCGGTGCCGGAGATCCTTGGGGCGTTGTTGGATCCCGGGATTGGCCAGGTGGTCTCCGAGCAGCTGTTGTTGACCCTTTCCTGCCGGTGGGTATCCCGTCGTGACAACGACGCGTCCTTCCTGGAGACGGTCCGGAAGATCCTCTCTGACCTTCCGGAGGACAAGGTGGACTTTGAGATTGCGATGGCGTTGGTGATCAACGCGGTGGCGGTGGGTGGCGACCAGTTGAAGGAGCCGCTCTTTGCCTTCTATCGCGCGCACAAGGAGTTGCTGGAGGAGCGTCTTACCGAGAAGAATCTCCAGAGCTTCTTTGATCTGGGACGTCAGCGCATCAAGACCATGCTCATGGGCAACTACATGGGCGGATATGGTCCCTTGCCCTCCGAGCTGGATCGTCTGGTGAACTACGCGGACATCGCGCTCAAGGAAGAGGAGCCCACCACCCTGAAGGCCCTTCCTCCCATCGTCCGCGACCAGCCCAAGATCGGCCGCAATGATCCCTGCCCCTGCGGCTCCGGCAAGAAGTATAAGAAATGCTGTGGGCGATGACGCGTGGCGTCATCGACCTAGTAGCTAGCCCTTAGTGGTTAGTGGCTAGTTGCAAGGTGCCTGCGGCGCTTTTCCGCGGCGCGAAGCCGCGGTACGGCACCGCGGCCGAAATGCTGCGGAAGAGCCGCGTAGCGACCGTATAACTAACGGCTAACCACTAACTACTTGCGCCGCAAGACCTTGCGGCATCTGCCGCCCTCCGTGCCCTCCTGCCTAACTTCTTCCGCCTTCCGGCGATACCATTTTTGCCTTTCCCATTTTTGCGCGCCAATTCGGGTGCGCTTGGCGCACGCGCCGGTAGATTTCGGCGCGGGGTTTCGCTTCTGCGAAACCCTGGCCTAACTTCCTCCTTCCTCCTTCCTCCTTCCTCCTTCCTCCTTTTTTTGTACCATGTCTTTCCTTCCTTCTCTTTTTGCGGAGCGCATTGGTGGCGTTCAGTTTGGCAAATCCACGGTGATCTACAAATTTGAGAAGATCAAGCGTGCGAAGCGTGCGGCGGTGGCGGCGAATCCTGGTGTACCGTTGATTGACATGGGGGTTGGGGAGCCGGACGACATGGCCTTCCCGATGGTGGTGGATGCGTTGTCTCGTGAAGCCGCGAAGAAGGAGAATCGTTTCTATGCGGACAACGGCTGCCTGGAGTTCAAGCAGGCGGTCTCGGGATACATGAAGGAGCTGTATGGTGTGGACTTGGATCCGGTGACGGAGATCAACCACTCCATGGGCAGCAAATCCGCATTGAGCCTGTTGCCGGTGTGTTTCATCAATCCCGGCGACGTCGCGCTGATGACCACTCCGGGCTATGGCGTCATGGGCACCTGGACCACCTATCTTGGCGGTCGTGTGGTGAAGATGCCGCTCACTCGGGAGCGGGGGTTCCTACCGGACTTCTCGGCGGTCTCTGCGGAGGACCGTAAGGCGGCGAAGCTGATCTACCTGAACTACCCCAACAACCCCACGGGCGCGGTGGCGACTCCAGAATTCTACGACGAGGCCATCGCCTTTGCGAAAGAGATCCAGGCGTTGCTGGTGGTGGATGCCGCCTATGCGCCGTTGAACTTCCGTGGGAAGCCCTTGAGCATCTTCTCTCGTCCGGGTGCCAAGGACGTGGCGGTGGAATTGCACTCCATGTCCAAGGGCTTTAACATGACGGGCTGGCGTCTGGGCTGGGTCTGTGGCAATGCGGAGGCGGTGAAGGCCTTCGCCACCGTGAAGGACAACGCGGATTCCGGTCAGTTCTTGGCGATTCAGAAAGCGGCCGCGGAGGCCTTGAAGGCGCAGTCGGAGATCACTCCGAAGATCAACGAAAAGTATCTCCGTCGTCTTACGGCGCTCACGGGGACCCTCCGGGAGCTGGGCTTCCAGGCGGAGGTCCCCCAGGGATCCTTCTACCTCTACGTGGGCATCCCCAAGGGCACCAGCGACGGCACCACCTTCGCCAATGCCGAGGAATTCAGCCAGTGGCTCATCACCACGAAGCTCATCTCCACCGTGCCCTGGGATGACTGCGGCGCCTTCGTGCGCTTCTCGGCCACCTTCGAGGCCGCGAGCCTCGCGGAAGAGACCGCGGTGTTGGAGGAGGTCAAGCGCCGCTTGGGCTCCTCGCGGTTCCTCTTCTAGCACAGGGGTTTTTTGCGGTATGTCGGAGGAGTGGCTTTTTTGGCGTGACGGCGCCCATTCGCCCGCCTGGAACATGGCGGCGGACGAGGCGTTGCTGAAGGACTCCCCGGGTCGTGACGTGCCGTTGTTGCGGTGTTACTCCTGGGATCGTCCGGCGGTCTCCATCGGCTATGTCCAGACCCTGGATGCCGCGCCAGCGGGCTATTCTGCGGTGCGGCGGCCCACGGGTGGCGGCGTGGTCTATCACGACTACGACTACACCTTCTCCGTCAGCTTCCCCATGGGACACTGGCTCACGGGACTGGACCGCATCAAGAGCTACAACTGCCTGAATCGCGCCTTGAAGCGTGCGGTGTGTTCCCTGGGCTTTCCGGCGGAGCTCTCCGCCCAGGAGATCCCCCACAGCGTGGACCGTGCGCGGATGGTCTGCTTCACCAATCCCACCCGCTACGACCTGTTGCTGGAGGGCCGGAAGATTGCGGGATGCGCCCAGCGGCGGACCGCGGACGGCCTCTTGCACCAGGCGAGTCTGCATTTTGGCGGACCGCTTCCGGTGGAGCGCGAGCGCATCACCCAGGCATTGCTTTTGGGACTCCGGGAGGAGATGGAGATCTCCACGACTCCGACGGAACCCGGCCGGGAATTCCTCGACCAGATTGAAAACCTTGTGACCACGAAATACGGCACAAATGACTGGAATCGACTCCGATAACGAATTGCTCTCCGAGCCCTTGATGCAGAGGGACTACGGTCCCCAGCCCCTGGCGGATTTGCTGGTGGCGAAGGGTCTGACCAACCACCAGGTGGTGGCGGCCTCCACGGAACAGCTGACCCACAAGATGGTGGCGAAGGGCTGCCGCGGTCGGTACCTCTCCCCCAAGGTGCGCCAGAAGATCCTTCGGGCGGTGAATGCCCTGACCGGGGAGACCTATACCTTGGCGCAACTCTTCAACTATCGCTAGAAAATCCCTCTGCGAGACCCCACCTCACCATCTTTTTATGCTCACACGAAATGCGGCGAAGTTGGCGGAGAGGGAGTCCCGGCGGCTGGCTCCCCACGAGAAGGGGCTTCCCTGGCATCTGGCGATTCTCGCCACACTCCTCTATGCGGCGCTGGCGTTCTGGATGGGCGCGTGCCTGTTTCGGCTGCCGAAGGGCTTTTTGTGGCAACAGCCCTGGGGACGAGATATCCTGTTTGGCGTGGGGGCGGGGATTGTGCTCTTCGCCAAAGTGCGGTTCATTCCCATCTATATCCTGGGTCATGAGCTGACCCACTGGCTGGCGGCGAAGCTCACGGGCTGTCCCACGGGAAAGATCCGTCTGGGTTTGCGAAAGGGCTCCGTGGAGGTCTTGGGGGGCGGCGGCTTTGTCTCCCTGGCGCCGTATGTCTTCCCCTTCTATGCCGCACTCTGGGGAGGACTGGTCGCATTTTGCTCCCTCCTGCCACTGGACTACCCCGCCTGGGCGCGACCCGATGCACTCTTTCTTCTGGGCGCCGCCTGGGCCTACCACCTGATCCTCACCATCTACGCCATCCGCATCGGACAGAGCGATTTTGACTACTGGGGGAAGATTCCCTCCTTCGCTTTCATTCTGGCGGGAAATCTCCTCCTGGTCTTCGCCATCCTGGCATTGGCATCCCCCGATCCACGGGATCTCTGGATCCTCCCCTGGGAGACCCTCCGGGATGCCGTGACCGCCCTCCACACACAATTCTCCTCCGCATCCTAGCACCATGGTCATTCTCAGCATCGGCGGTAATCTCGGAGATGTCCCTCGCGCCTTCGATACGGCGTTACAGGGACTGGCAAAGGCCGGCTTCCGGGTAAAAAGGGTCTCTTCCCCCCTCCGAAACCCTGCGGTGGGATGCGAGGAGGGCGCGCCCGATTTCTGGAATTGGGCCGTCGCGGGAGAGTGGGACGGCACCCCCGAGGAACTCCTCCAGATCACACAGGCACAGGAGGTCGCCCTGGGACGCCCAAAGGATCATCCCCACTGGCACAGCAGGACCCTCGATATCGATATCATCGCCTGCAATCACGAAATCCGCAATACCCCCGCGCTCACCCTCCCACACCCCCGTTGGAAAGAACGATCCTTCGTCACGCTACCCCTCCAAGAAATCCTTTCCCCCGAGGAACTCCACGAACAATTCTAAAAAAATCTCAAAATTCCCGAAAAAAAGTCCCCGACAACTCTTGCCTTTCCTCAAAATTCTTCTCATAATATGGCAGAGCGCGAAAATCCCAATCAAGGAATCTTTTTTTCTTCCCCATCTCGGGGAAGAAAAAATTTTTTCTCTCCTGCTAAACAATTTTAGCATGGGTGGTCTCCCCCCATGGAGATTCTTGATTTGGAGTGGATTGCGTGTTGTTTTTGTGTTTTGTGCATTTGTTTTGTTTTTTTCTTGTGTTCAAACCTGTTTTTTAGGAGAAGAAAGTATGAAGAGGAC
>CAVGTF010000118.1:0-6666 GCA_963632245.1 Anaerovoracaceae bacterium | reverse complement strand
ATTGCACATTGCACATTGCACATTGCACATTGCACATTGCACATTGCACATTGCGCCGTAGGCGCCCCGCCCCCGGTCCCCCGCCTAATTTCGGGAAAGGAAACTAAGAGTTTTGCCTACAGCTTTCCCCGGGTCCCTGCTTTTCAGCGTAGCAATAAGCCGCGTTTATGATTGAGCACGAGGGTGATATCTTTTCCCAGGGGGATAAGGAGATTGTTTTTCCCGGGGTGTTCCCGGTGGAGTTCCTCCAGGACGCGGTGGACGCTTTCTGCAGAGGGTGGCAGTGGCAGGTGGAAGTATTCCCGAAGCACCCGTGGCATGAGAGCGGGCGGCACCCTCCGCCAATCCGCGATCGTGGGCTTCTCAGGAAGCGCATTTCGTGCGGACTCCTCCAGAAATTCCGCGTCTTCGCGGAGTGCATGGATCGTCGCGAGGATTCCCTGGTCGGTGCCGAAGACCTTTCGCCACCAGGGGAGCAGCTCATTCCGAATACGATTCCGGCTGCCCACGGGCTGGAGATTCGTGACATCCAGGCACCACTTTTCAATGCCGTTGGCGCGGAGGAACTCCTCCAGCTCCTCCTTGCGGCACTCCAGCAGCGGCCGCCCCAGCAGCACACCATTTTCCAAAGTGCGCAACGGCCGCAGTCCCACCAGCCCGCTGGCACCGCCGCCACGAAGGATCCGCAAAAAGAGCTCCTCCATCACATCGCCGGCATGATGCGCCAGAAAGACCACGCGGCCATTCTCGCGGGTAAGCCGCGACCACATTTCCAAACGGAGGCGGCGTCCCGCACTCTCCAGAGATTCCCCTGTGCGACGCGACCCCGTCACGTCCAGCCGAAAGCATCGGAAAGGAATATGGTGTTCCTTGCAGAATTCCCGGCAGAACCGCGCGTCGGACTGTGCGTCCGCGCCCCGGAGCTGGTGGTTGAAATGGACGGCCGTGACGGGCCATCCGCACTGCACGAGCGCCACCAGGAGTGCCAGGGAATCCCCGCCTCCCGAAAATCCCACGTAGCAGGGTCGTGGAGAAAGGGGGAAGGATCGGATGGCCTCCAGGGGACCCATACGGTATATCAATGCGAGCGGGTTCGCCCTACTCGATATTCATGATCTGCTCTCGGATCTTGGAGAGCTCGATCTTCAGGGAGAGGGCATCGGCGGCGATGCAGAGATCCGCCGTCTTGGAGGAGAGAGTGGTCACCTCACGGTTCATCTCCTGCCCCAGGAAATCCAGCTCCCGTCCGGGCTCCGACTCCTCCAGCAACTGGGAATACTTCACCAGATGGCTGCGCAAACGCACCACCTCTTCCGTGATATCCGCCTTCTCGGCATAGAAGACCAGCTCCTTGGCCAGCCGCTCATCGTCCGCGGGATAGTGCGCACCCAATTCCTCCAGCCGCGTCCGCAGGCGCTCCTGCATCTGCTTCAATGCCTCGGGGCCACGGCCCTCGATGGCGTCCAAATAGCCCTTCAGCAGTTCGCCACGACGGACGAGATCCGCCTTCAACCGCAAACCCTCCTCGCGGCGGAAACGCAACAGCGCTTCCAAAGCCTCCTCCAGCGCACGCTCGCAGAGCGCCTTCACGGGCTCCAGCAGCGCGCCCTGTGTGGTGCAGACCACGCCGGGCACCGCAAGCACATCGCCCACCGTGGGCGCAACCGGCAGCTCCGCCTGAACAGCCAGGCTCTTGAGCTCCCGCGCCACCGCCTGGAAGGCATCGTGGTCCACGCGGGGCGTCTCGGCGAGATACTTCGCGTCTGGCTGGTAGGAGACCGCCAGATTCAGGCTTCCGCGCGAAAGCGCCTTCTGGACCCGCTGGCGGATGGGCTGATCCAAAGAGGACAGCTCCTTGGGCAGCGAGACTCGCAGATCCGCCTGCTTCCGGCTGTTCACCGCCGTGATCTCCACGGTCAAAACGCCACATTCGCCGGAGGCACTGCCCCGACCATATCCCGTCATGCTCTGCATAATTGCCTTGCTCCCGTCTTCTAAAGCCCTACACGGAGAAGCGGACGAAGCAGCAATCGCCGTCCTGCATCACGTAGTCCTTTCCCTCAATGCGGAGCTTTCCGGCCTCCTTGGCGGCATTCCAGCTGCCGTGTGCCATGAGGTCGTCGTAGGAGATGACCTCCATCCGAATGAAGCCCCGCTGCATATCGGTGTGGATCTTTCCTGCGGCCACAGGCGCGGTGGCGCCGGCGGTGACCGTCCAGGCGCGGGTCTCATCGGGACCAGTGGTGAAGAAGGTCAAGTAATTCAGCATCTTGTAGCCGGTATGGATCACCTTCTGCAGACCGCTCTCCTGGATTCCCAGGTCCTCCATGAAGACCTGCGCCTCCTCGGGAGAGAGCCCCTGCAGCTCCGTCTCGAACTTCGCGCAGACGGGAATGACCTCCATGCTGTGCTCGGCCGCCTTGGCAATCAGCGCCTGGGTGACGGGCTCCTTGCCGAAGTTCCGGTAGCTGTCCTCGTCGGTATTCGCGCAGACGAAAGCGGGGATCAGCGTAAGAAGCTGCAGTTCCTTGACCACCTTGCACTGTTCCGCATCCTCGTGGTCATACTGCGGGATGGTGCCGGCCTCCAGCGCCTTGACGAACTGCTCGCACAAATCCAGCTCCAGCTTCGCCGAGGGATCCATGGCGCCGCAGCGGGAGCTCTTCCGGCTCTTCGCCACGCGCTGCTGAAGCATCTCCAGATCCGCCAGCATGAGCTCGGTGAGGATCAGATCCAGATCCCGAGAGGGATCCATGCTCTCCTTCACATGCACCACATCCGGATCCCGGAAGCACCGCACCACGTGCGCCACGGCATCCACGCCGCGAATATGGGAGAGGAACTGGTTGCCCAGACCCTCGCCCTTGCTGGCACCCTCCACCAGACCCGCAATGTCAATGAACTGCATGGTGGCAGGAACCACTTTCGCCGACTTCTCCAAACGCGCCAATTCCTGAATGCGGGGATCCGGAACGGGGACAATGCCCGTATTGGGCTCGATAGTGCAGAAAGGGAAGTTCTCCGCCGCGGCCTTGCCGTTGGAGAGGGCGTTGAAGAGGGTGGACTTCCCCACGTTGGGAAGGCCGACGAATCCACAAGAGAGAGACATGCTGATGAATGAAAACAGTTGGAGTCAGAAAGGAATCCGCCCCGCCTCCGGTACCACAGGGGCTCCGGAAGGCGGGGAGGCGCAGAGTAGTGTATTCCGCGTTACTTGAAGAGGTTCTTGAGCTTCTTGGCGCCCTCGCCAATGGCTTCGCCGGCGGCCTTGGCACCATCGCCAATGGCACCGCCTACCGCCTTCGCGCCATCGCCAATGGCACCGCCTACCGCCTTCGCTCCGTCGCCCAGGGCAGACAGGCCCTTCTTGGCCACGTCAACCACGCTGGAGAAGACGCCCTTCAGCACATCGGAGGTAGCCTGGATCATGGAGACACCCTCGTCCTCGCCTTCATCGGACTTGCCGATGTCATGGAGAGTCACGGTAGGCAAGGGGATGGGTGCGGCCACGCCCATGAGGACCTTGGCGGAGAGGCGAATGCGGCCACCAGAGACCTTCACTTCGTCAATGACAACCTTCTTGCCACCCTCGGACTCCTCCGCAGTCTCCTCGACCTCGGGCTCGGCTTCCTCAGCCTCGGGCTCCTCTTCGGAGGCGCCGGAGAACTTATCCACATTCTCCAGGATGGTGCCGATATTGGAGTTGCCCAGTCCCACCTCGTAGGTGATGGCAGGATCCTCCACCAGGATCTGCTGCACGCGGATGGTGTCGGTGAAGAGGGAGAGGGGCTTGATCTTCACGTAGACGCGACCCACTTCCACGGCGCTGGGAGTCTTGTAGCCCTCGGGATTTCCCAAGACCAGTCCGGTCATCTCAAAGCGCATGGCAATCAGGGAGAAGCTCACCTTCTCCAGGGTCAGAGGCGCGCCGGTGACCTTGGGACCGTAGTATTCCATGGCACTCTTCACCACGGGGGTCATGTGGGTGAGGAAAAGCTGCAGACACACCAGCAACACCGCAACCACCACGATCACGCCGACTACCACTCGCCGGACGATCCGGCAAACGCGGCAACGCGCACCGCCCTTGTTGCTATTCTCACAGGCGGAGCACTGTCCACCGTCTTTCTTCTTACCGAACATCTATGTGCCTCCTTGAGTGTCAAATAAAAACACAGTCCCCCCGCAATGCGCGGAGGACACGGAAAACCCGGAAATGCAAACGGCTTAACATAATCCCCTCCAGAAGGTCCGCCCCCGCACGAAAACACCGTCATCTACGCGGTTTCTACGCCTGCCAAGAACGGCTGGGATGGCGTCCAAGCAAGCAGAGCACCTCGTAGGGGATGGTCTTCACCCTGGCGGCCAATTCGTCCGCCCAGATGCTCTCGCTTCCCTGGCTGCCCAGCAACACCACCGGATCCCCCACGGCGGCATCGGGAATGCCAGTGACATCCACCATGAACATCCCCATGCAGACACGTCCACGAATCGGCGCACGGTGCCCCCGCACCAGCACGTATCCACAATTGCCCAAGGCGCGGGGATAGCCATCCGCATAGCCCACAGGGACCACGCCCACGCGCTGGGGCGCGCCCTCCACACGGTAGATTCCACCGTAGGAGATCTCGGCGCCCACGGGGATCTCCTTCAGGGAGATCAGCCGACTGGAGAACTCCATGACGGGCTGGAAGACCACTCCGGGCGTCCGGGGATCGTTTCCATAGCCATAGAGGGTGAATCCGGGGCGCGCGATGGGGTATTCCTGGCCACGCGCGGCCAGCATTCCGGGGGTCGCGGAAAGATGGAGCTCCCGTGCATCTGCCGGAAGAGTGGCGATGGCCTTCCGGAAGGCGGCCTCCTGCCGCGCAGTGTAGTCCTTCTCGGGACAGTCCGCGCTGGCAAAATGTGAGAATGCGCCGGTCAGGCGCACGCCGGGGAGTCCCTGGATCCACTCGATGACCTCGGGACACTCCTCCGGGAAGAAGCCCAGGCGGCTCATGCCACTGTCCACCTTCAGATGCAAATCCACCACACGACCCGCCGCCGCCGCACACCGGGAGAGCTCACGGATCTCGTCACGATTCCAGGCGCAGATCGCCACATTGTCCAGATGCACCGCCGCCTCACACTCCTCGGGAAACAGCGCGCCGCCCAGCAGAAACAAACGCGTACGAATGCCATTCTCCCGCAAAAGCGCCGCCTCGTCTACGGTGAAGACACTCATGTAGGGAGTACCGCACTCCTCCAGGGCACGGGCGCAAGGCAATATGCCGTGCCCGTAGGCGTCCGCCTTAATAACTGGTGCCAGCGAGAAGCCAGGGAATTTCTCCACCATGAGACGATAGTTCGCCTTGAGCCGGTCTAGGTGGATCACAACGGAAGAAGAGTGCATTTTGTGCGGGAACCCCGCGAGTAGTTTTTTAAGAGGAAGAAACGTATTCAGAGCGCAGGAGCGGGTACTATATCCGCGAAGCCGCGCCCGTACCACCGGTAGGCGGAAGAGCGCCGCAGGCACCACACAAACCTACTACCTGCTCCCTGCTCCCTACTACCTAGCAAGGGGGGGCGCAAGCCCCTCCCCGTCCTTTGGAGATCTTCCTGCGAAAACCGCGCTAGGAAGAAACGCGCCGGTGGTAAGCCCGCGCCGCTCTGCGGCCCGAGAACGGTACCGGTACCGCCGGTAGGCGGAAGGAATTAGGCAGGGGGTACGGGGGGCGCAAGCCCCTCCGTCCTTTGGAGATCTTCCTGCGAAAACCGCGCTAGGAAGAAACGCGCCGGTGGTAAGCCCGCGCCGCTCTGCGGCCAAAAAGCCGGTACCGTACCGCCGGTAGGCGGAAGGAATTAGGCAGGGGGTGCGGGGGGCGCAAGCCCCGACCTCCTTTGGAGATCTTCCTGCAAAAACCGCGCTAGGAAGAAACGCGCCGGTGGTAAGCCCGCGCCGCTCTGCGGTCCGAGAACGGTACCGGTACCGCCGGTAGGCAGAAGAGCCGCGCAGCGACCTTGCAAGCTAATCACTAACCACTAATTGCCAAGTACTTAAGCGGGCGCCCGCGCCGCGCCCGCTATTGCAAGAACCGCGGGTCCACATCCACCTCCACGGGCACCTTCCGGAGCTCGGCGGCGGGCGTCTGTGTCATGGCGCGGCGGCAGGCGTTCACCAGTGCGCGCACATTGACGGCGCGCAGGAGCAGCTGGTAGCGGAACTTTCCCACCAGTCGTGCGAAGGGGGCAGGCATGGGCCCCAGGACCATGACCTCCGATGAGAGCATCGGCTGCACCCGTGCGGCGAAGGCCTCTGCCGCTCCGCGGGCGACCTCCTCCTCCTCGTGCCGGAAGTGCAGCAGCACCAAGTGTCCGTAAGGCGGGAAGACCAGCGTCTCCCGTGCAGGGAGTTCCTGCTGTGCGAAGGCATGGTAGTCGTGGTGTCGTGCAGCCACCAGTGCGTAGTTATCGGGCGTGCAGGTCTGCACCACCACCCGCCCTGGGAGCTCTCCGCGACCGGCGCGTCCCGCCACCTGTGTGATCAGATCGAAAGTCCGTTCTGCCGAACGGAAATCCGGCAGATTGAGCCCGATATCCGCCTGGATGATGCCCACCACGGTAACGTGGGGAAAATCCAGTCCCTTGGCGATCATCTGGGTGCCGATGAGGATATCGATATGC
>CAVGTF010000117.1:0-6690 GCA_963632245.1 Anaerovoracaceae bacterium | reverse complement strand
CCTGCGAAACCCTGGCCAAACTTCCTCCTTCCTCCCTCCTCCTTCCTCCTTTTTTTCCCTTATGCGTCCTTCCCCCTACGCCCCCATCGCTCCCGCCTTTTCCGGAACCCTTCCCCGTGGCCGTGAATGCCGCCTCAACGAGGGCGAATTCGCTTTTGGATCGAAGCTGACCGTGGCGCCCGCCGCCATGCCCTTCCTGGGGGAGTGCCTGCAACTCTTCGACGTTGAGGCGATCCCCTGCGAGGAGAATCCCCAGATCGCCGTCGCCTCCTGCGCCGGACTCCCTGCAGAGGGCTTCCGCCTGACGGTCTCTGCCGAACGGATTCTGGTGGAATATGGTGACTGTGGCGGATTGGTCTATGGCCTTAATGCCCTGGAACAGCAGCTCTATCTGGCATTCCGCTTCGGCACGGACCAGGCCTTCCTGGAGGCCGGAGTCCTGGAGGACGCACCGCGGCTCGTCTGGCGCGGCGTCATGCTGGATTCCTCCCGGCACTTTCAGAGCGTCGAGAATGTCAAGCGGCTGTTGAAAGCCATGGGGCGTCTCCGCCTCAACCGCTTCCACTGGCATCTCTCCGACAACGAGGGCTGGCGCATGCCCTCAAAGGGCGCGCCGGAACTCAATGCACTCTCCGCTCTCCAGAAGGGCTCCTACACCACCGAGGAAATCGCCGAAGTGCGCCGGGTCGCCAAAGAAAATGCCATCCAGATCATCCCCGAAATCGATTTTCCCGGCCATAACCACGGACTGCTGGAGCTCCATCCCGAATTCCGTTGCGACAAAGAGCACTTCTCCACCGAGATCTGCCTGGGAAATCCCGGCTCCCTGGAATTCGCCAAGGCGCGCATCCAGGAGGCGATGGAGCTCTTCCCCGAAAGTGCCCACATCCATCTGGGCGGCGATGAGGCCGGCGATTGGTTCTGGAATCACTGCCCTGTCTGCCAGGCAAAGTGCGCCGAGCTGAAGCTGGAGAATACCCGCAAGCTGGAAGAGTGGTTCATGCGGGAACTCTCGCAATTCGTCGTGGACCACGGACGCACCCCCATCACCTGGCGCACCGATGCCATCCTCACCTCCAAGAATGTCCTCCAGTGCTGGGGAAATGCCAATGACATGAATGCCTGCGCGGGCCACAACAACCTCTCCCACCAGGTGATCTCCTCCATCGACAACGCATACTACCTGGATTACCCGCAGGCCTTCGAGGAACCCCGCTTCCCCTGGATGGTTCAGCTCTCCGAAGAGGGCGTATACTCCGCAAATACCGGCGCACATGTGGAGGCAATCATGGGTGACCGACTCCTGGGACTGGAATGCCCCCTCTGGACCGAGGTGGTCCCACAGTGGCGCCTGGAAGCGAAGCTTTTCCCGCGACTGGTCGCCGCCGCCGAAAGTGCCTGGAGCCCCGTAAAGACCGCCTCCTTCGCCGACTACCAGTCCCGCAAAAAGGCCCTCCAGCTGGCCGGCTACAAGTGGTGGCGCTAAATTCCCCACGCCAAACACAGTCTACACTCGTTCTCATCTAATCCCCGATTATGGATTCCCCCTTTGTCTCCGGTTTGCTGGACGGCACCTTCCACCTCCTGGGAGAGGTGGCGCCGCCCGCCCTGGAAGACTCCCTCCAGGAAACCGATGCCCTGGCACAAGGCATCGCAGCTGACTACACACAAGATGGACTCTTCTATGGCCTCGTGGTGGACGATAACCCCGATGACCTGGAACGACAGGATGTCCAGGACTTCGCCGCGGTCCTGGAACACCACTTCCCCGGTCATGTGGTCCGGATGCTCTCCGGGAAGGGCCGTTCTCCCCGCGAAAATCACGTCTGGCTCCAGAGGATGTCCCACGAGAAGCCCGACGGCGTCTTCTGCACCGTCAGCGGCGATGCGCGACCCCTGGAGAAGTCCTACGTGGATTCCGTGGAGAGCCTCCGACTCTGCCGGGAAGAGGGCCTGGGTGTACTTACTGGCGGGGCTACCGTCAATATCGGAAAATACACCGCGCCGGATATCGCCATCTCCTACGCGAAGATGGGCCGGAAGCTGACCTGCGGCGCAAAATTCCTCCTCTGCCAGGCAACCTGGGATGTCCGAAAGGCGCAGGAATTGCAGTGGGAACTCCAGATGCGCGATGCCACGGTGCCCGTGATCGCACGCATCCTCTGGTTCTCCTCCGAAGAGGTCGAGAAGCTCCCCGCGGTTCTGCCTCCCGGCGTGCTCCTCCCCGAACTCTATCAGCGTGGTCTGAAGATCGAATACGCAAAGGGTCTGAAGGAGGGCAGGACGTATCAGTCACGATGCCTGGCACTCCTTATGACCGGACTTCGCCGACTGGGATTCTGCGGCGCGCTCCTCCACGGCGATGTCACCCCCATTGACATCCAGACCCTGACTACCGCCTTCAAAAAGGCACTGGAGGAATGCCCCGACTACAACTCCTGGCGGAACCGCTGGAAGGGAGAGATGGAGAAGATTATGCTCCCGCCCGTCGCCAGCCCACGATACCTCTTCGCCAATCTCATGAAGCTGAATCACCGCGATCCCTCCGGCGTGGAATTCGAACCCACCAGCCCACTGGATCCCGGTAAGGCGCCCTTCGGAGATCGATTGGTCTCACGACTCCTCCGCACCGCCGATGACCCCGCAAAGCCACTGGCACTCCGACACGCTCTCTGCAAGATCTGCGGCGTGAATCCAAATGTGCTCTTCCGACTCGTCCACCTCGGATACCTCCCTAACGACCGATGCCCAAAACGACTCACCGAGGGCGCTTGCGGAAATGTGGGACCAAAAGGACAGTGCGAATGCCGAAATCGACTCTGCTTCTTCCGACGCGTCCTGGCACTGGCTGCCGCTCAGGGACGCCTGGATGAATGGGCGCGATAGTGGCATAACAATATAACTCATTGCAAATCAAGGAATTGTGTCAAATTTATAATTTCTCTCCTCCTGCCTGGAATATTCCTGATTTCGCGGGGGTGTGGAGGGTCTGTCGGGTGGGGAAACTGTATATTAGCGAAACGCCCCGGATTTGACGACATCACCCACGATTTTTGGGTGGTATTGGCGGGGTGTACTGGAGTTCCAAGGTCTCCGGGGAGTCCCTGCCCTCCCAGCGCTTTTTCCTACGGGCGGGCGCTCCTAACAACACACTGGGAGTCTATATCCTTATGCAACACAAGAGTTTCCTGTTTACCTCGGAAGCGGTCTCCGAGGGGCATCCCGATAAGGTCTGCGATCAGATTTCCGACGCCGTCCTGGATGCCATCCTTCAGAGGGATTCCCGGGCACACGTGGCCTGCGAGACCCTCGCTACCACAGATTTCGTGACGCTGGCCGGCGAGATCAGCCCCAGCGCGGAAGCCACCGACTTCGTTACGCCCGACTACGATGCTATCGTGCGGAAGGTAGTCGACGACATCGGCTACAATCGTCCGGGGGAGGGCTTCCAGGCATCCACGCTCCAGCTGGTGAATCGTCTCCATGAGCAGAGCCCCGATATCGCCATGGGCGTCTCCGAAAAGACCAGCTTTTCGGGAGAGCAGGGTGCTGGCGACCAGGGCATCATGTTCGGCTATGCCTGCGACGACACGCCGGCATACATGCCCGCTCCCGTTCACTATGCGAAGGTCATCCTGAAGCGGCTCTCCCAGTTGCGCCGCACGGATCCCGAATACTCCTTCCTGCGCCCCGATGCCAAGAGCCAGCTCACCTTCCGCTACGAGAATGAGCGCCCCGTGGCCATCACCTCCATCGTGGTCTCTCATCAGCACGAGGATGGCAAGCGCGAGAGGGTCTTCCAGGCGGTGAAGAAGGTGCTCCACGAGGTCCTGCCCGCCGAATTCCTTCGCGAGGTCGATTTCGAGCACCTCAATGTCCGCGGCGGCTCCCTCTATATCAACCCCACCGGAAACTTCGTCACCGGCGGCCCCAACGGCGATACCGGCGTCACTGGACGGAAGATCATCGTGGATACCTACGGCGGCGCTGGCCGCCATGGCGGCGGCGCCTTCAGCGGCAAGGACCCCAGCAAGGTGGATCGCTCTGCCTGCTACCTCCTCCGAAAGGTCGCTAAGACCCTGGTTGCCGCCGGCGCCGCACGACGTTGCGAGGTGCAGGTCGCTTATGCCATCGGCGTCACCGATCCCCTCTCGTTCCATGTGGACTTCTTCGGAACCGGGAAGGTCTCCGAGGACGCCGTGGTCGAAATGCTCCAGAGCCGAAAGCCCTTCGACTTCCGACCCGCACAAATCTCCCGCGCCCTGGGACTGTTGACCCCCACCGGATGGAACTACCAGCAGAGCGCCGCATACGGACCCTTCGGTTGGGACGAATTCCCCTGGGAAAAACTCGATCTCGTCGATGCCGTCAAGAATGCATTGAAACTCTAGCACAATGCATTCTAAGTAGCTAGTAATTAGTGGTTAATGATTAATTTATTCGGTGCCGCATGCGCTCTTCCGCCGCGCATTGCGGCAGGTATTTTCGTACTGCGACTCGTGTCGCGGAAGAGCCGCGCAGCGACCTTATCGCTAGCCACTAATCACTATCCTGCTAAGTACTAATAAGTTTTATGGAAAAGCTTTTCCAGCTCCACTCAGAATATTCTCCTGCCGGCGACCAGCCGCAGGCCATTGAGCAGCTGGTGGAGGGGATCCAGAAGAAGCACCTGCATTATCAGACCCTGCAGGGTGTCACGGGAAGCGGCAAGACCTTCACCATGGCCAATGTCATCCAGCGGCTCCAGATGCCCACGCTGGTGATCTCCCACAACAAGACCCTGGCCGCCCAGCTCTACAGCGAACTCAAGGCGTTCTTCCCCGAGAACGCCGTGGAATACTTCGTCAGCTATTACGACTACTATCAGCCGGAGGCATACATCCCGGCCACCGATACCTATATCGACAAGGACTCCGCCATCAACGACGAGCTGGAACGACTCCGCCTCGCCGCCACTGGCGCGCTGCTGGAGCGAAAGGATGTCATTGTGGTGGCATCCGTCTCCTGCATCTATGGCATGGGCGATCCCGAGGAATTCGCCTCCATGGAGCAGCGCATCGTCATCAACCAGGGACTCTCCCGCGAAGAACTCCTCCGAAAGCTGGTGCAACTCCAGTATACCCGAAATGACATTGCGCCGGAACGTGGTCAATTCCGTGCCAAGGGCGATACAGTGGAGGTCTATCTCTCCCACCGCGAAGACTATCTGGAAATCCAGTTCTGGGGCGATACCATCGAGTCCATGGTCTACCGGAATGTCATGAGCCGTACGGTGGTGGAGAGCACCAGGGAGGCCATCGTCTTCCCCTGCAAGCTCTTCGTGACCAGCCAGGAGAAGCTGGAGCGCGCCCGCCGCTCCATCCAGCTGGAACTCCAGCAGCAGGTCGCCGATTTCGAGGCGGAAAACCGCCTGGTGGAGGCACAGCGCATCCACCAGCGCACGACCTACGATCTGGAAATGCTCCAGGAAATCGGATACTGCAAGGGCATCGAAAACTACTCCCGGCATCTCACCGGACGCCCCGCCGGCAGCCGCCCTTTCACTCTCATCGACTACTTCCCGAAGGACTTCCTTACCATCGTCGACGAATCCCACGTGACGCTCCCACAGCTCCACGCCATGCAGAATGCCGACCGGAACCGAAAGCAGGTCCTGGTGGATAACGGCTTCCGACTGCCCTCCGCATTGGATAACCGCCCCTTGGCATACGACGAATTCAAGTCCCTGCAGAAGAATGTGCTCTTCGTCTCCGCGACCCCCGGTGCATACGAGCTCTCTCTCACAAAGCCCGTCCTCCAAATCATCCGACCCACCGGACTGCTGGATCCCGCCGTGGAAATCCGCCCCCTAGAGGGACAGGTGGACGACGCCATCGACGAAATCCGCACCATGGCCGAAAAGAAGGAGCGCGTGCTGGTCACGACCCTCACCAAGCGCATGGCAGAGGAGCTCTCCGAATACCTCCGAAAAGTCGGCATCAACAGCCGGTACCTCCATTCGGAATTGGATGCCCTGGAACGCGTGGAGATCATTCGGAGCCTCCGCGCCGGCGACTTCGATTGCCTGGTCGGAATCAACCTCCTCCGCGAAGGACTGGATCTCCCCGAGGTCGCGCTGGTCATCGTCATGGATGCCGACAAGGAGGGATTCCTCCGCAGCGCCTCCAGCCTCATCCAGACCGCCGGACGCGCCGCACGAAACGCCGAAGGACGCGTCATCCTCTACGCCGATAATATCACCGACTCCATTAAACGACTCGTCGAGGAGACGAATTTCCGGCGGGAACAGCAGATGGCCTTCAACAAGGAACACCATATCACCCCGAAGACCATCAAACGCGCCGTCCAGGAGAGTCTCCACGTGGAACAGGAGGCCCGCGATACCGTCGCCCGCGCATTCGCCGGAAAGAATGCCAATGTCAAGAACGGAAAGGGAAAGGGCAGGGGAAAGGACTCCGTGGTCGCCGAGGACGCCGCCGAATACGAATACGATATCGCAGAGGCACGCCGACAAATGGAGGCCGAAATGCACGCCGCCGCCGATGCCCTCGAATTCGAACGCGCCGCCATGATCCGAGATCAACTGCGCGCTCTCGATAAACGCAAGTGATTAGTATTTAGCAGGATAGTTGCTGGTGGCTAGCTTATAAGGTGCCGCAGGCGCTCTTCCGCCTACCAGCGGTATACCCT
>CAVGTF010000116.1:0-6756 GCA_963632245.1 Anaerovoracaceae bacterium | reverse complement strand
CATTCCTAGATCCCCCCAAGGTGTGCGGAAAGCCAGCGCCCCGGGCGCCGCCGCGCCTGGTGCATTTCGTAATTCTCCGCGGCGTCCTCGGACGCGGCGCGGGCGGCCTCCTCCATGTAGCGTTTATACAGGATTTGGTGCAAGGTCATGTTCCCGGAAATCGCCGGGCACATCTCCGCCGCCAGTAAATATGCAACGGCGGAGGCAAACGTGGCAGGCCAGATCGCGGGATCGTCTGCAAGTTTCACATATTCCAGGACTATCTCGTCCCCGTCAGAATAAATCCTTGTCGCCTCCCGGATGTATTCCTGGTCGCTTCCCACACTGACGACGCGCACGCAGTCGCCGGGGAGCGCGAAAACGGATGGCATATCCTCGAAGAGGCTCTTCTCGCCGGTCAGCTTCTTCAGGGTAATGCGCCGTGTAGCGAATGCCCACGCACGACGCCCAAGGAGGCGTTCGACGACGGAGGGCAGCAAGCGGGAACACAGTTCCGCCTCCGGGGTTTCCTCGTCCAGTCCCTGAATCAGGGGTTGGTTCAAGTATCCCAAGGCAAGGTTGCAAATGTCTGTCTTTCCGAACATGCTTGTCCCTCCGTCGTCTATTCGCCTAGGCTATTAGGCCTCCTCGCACTCGATCTGGACAACGCCAGTGTCCTCGTAACGGGTGGAGCCGGCCTTCAGTTTCATGTAGACCTGCCACGCGTTGCACTTGTCGGGGCGCTGGTTGATCTCGCTCTTGAGGGGCTGAGGCTCGCCAAACACCACATTGGACTTAAGGAACGCGAAACAGGAGCGGGTGCCACTGGTCAGAGGCAGGATGGAGCCGTCCAGAACAACGAACTTGAAACCAAGGAAGGTATCAACCTCACCGGCGACAAGCGCGCGCACGGTGTTGTAGTCGGCGCTTTGGATCTGGGAGATTTTCAGGAGGTCGTCCAGCTGGCTCTGGGTAATCACCATAACGCACTCCTGGCCGGGTCCCTTCAGGGGAATGTTGGACTTGCCAAGAATGGACCGGGCCTTCAAGAGCTTCTCCAGGGTCAGGCCGCTGTTGGCGCTTCCGCCATAGGTCACGGCAATCTTCTGGTCGTCGGGGAGGGCAACCTGGGTGGTTCCGGTCTTGCCAGTGTAGGCAACGCCGGCCAGACCGTTATTGACGATAATGGAGTCCATGCAACGGCCCATGGCAAGAGCGCCGGCACGGGTAATGGGGCCGGTGGGGTCCACAATGGGGTTCATGCCTTGCTCCTCGGTCCAGTCGAGAATGTCGCTCCAGTGGTAGGCGTCGGCCTTCAGGACACGGCGGTCGAACTTGACGCCGTCGCCGTTGGGGGTGTCGGCAAGCTTGCTGGTCACAAGCTGCGCGGCGGTGGGGTTGGCTCGCTCGATAGTGCGCATCTCGCCCTTCATGTCAATGTGGGTGACGTGCTGGTAGAGGAGGGAGCCCTGCTGCTGGGCCATCATGTACACGTTGTTCGCATACGTGGTCGCGTAAATTTCGGGGATCTGTGCCATTTTTGGTTAATTCCTATTGGCTGCTAGTGTGTTCCTGTGACGGGCCGCGGTTGTCCGGGATCTCCCGGGTCGCGCCGGTGGTCGTCGCTCACCGGTCCGCCACGCCGCTCGGCGGGTCCCCTGGGGGATTGTCCGCCGCCGGGCGTGGAAGATGTGATCTAGCTCCTCATTGCAAGCAGGCGCGCCACTTCGGACACGCGCGCGTTGTGTGAGGGGCTCGAGATGTCATAGTAGGGATCCTTGGGATTGGAAAGGATCGCATCCAGGGCGGAAGGCGCGCCGATTGCGGAAGAGCCTCCGGTGCTTCCCAGTTGGGACTCGGAAAGGGAGCGCCCGTATTCCGCCATGGCGCGGATGAATCCCGCGTCATTAAGGCAGGCATTGCCAGCCAGCGCCTTGTCAATGCCTATTGCACGAAGGGCGCGGGTCGCGGTGCGGATGTTCTGGTCGTAGGATAATCCCCACTCCCGGCGCAAATCGGACTCCGACTGGCGGCGCATGTCCTCCAGCCCTCCGACCGCCTGGTCCATCGCCTCACTGTAGAGCTTCAGCATTTCGCCTGCCTGCCGGTTGGAAAGCCCTGCCGCATGGAAACGCGCCAGGACGCCGGCTTTCTGCTCGTCGCTTGCCCACTGGAATCCCTGCGGGACCTCATAGCCGGTCGCCTCCTTGGGGCGGCCAAGAGCGTCGTAGACCTTGCTCCAGTCGTCCGCGGTCGCGTTCTCTCCGGGGACTGCAACCTTGTTCGCGCCAACCATCTTCTGCGCGTGGACGTAGGATGTCGCAAGCGCCTGGACGCTTGACATGTGGTCCAGGCATTTCTCGTTGCGGATCTCCTCGGGGAGGCGGCTGCGCCAGTCTCCCGTCAGATTGCCGTCCTTGTCCGCCCAGCTGGCTGGGCTCTCCTCCTGCGGGGCGGCATTCTGCTGCGCCTCGGCGGGGGCACTCTCGGCGGTGGAGCCGCCAAGCAAAGGTGCGTTGTTCTCCGCGGGCGCGGGGTTCTGCTGCGCCTCTTCGGGCGCGGGGGTCTGGTTCTGCTGTTCTTCCATAGTGTCCTAGTGTGCAAGCCCTAACAGGCGGTATACTTCCGCCAGTTTGGCCATCATGTCCACGCCGGGGTGTTTCTCTGCCCACTCGGCAAAACCCGGCGTCCGGGTCCCCATCTTTGGGTCGAAAGGCGGAAGGCTGTTGTCTTCGGCAATCTCCACGATTTCCCGTGGCTCTGTCGCCTTGTCTGCCTTCGCGGTCCTAGTCCTTGCCATTCTCTGTATCCTCCTTGATCGTTGCGCGGATGTCCTGCAGAACGGAAAGCCGCCCCAGGAGGTATGCCAGGCTCCGGTCGTCGCCTGCTCGCAGGTAGAGGTTGATCCCCTCCATGCAAGCGTGGGAAAGGATCCCCAGGACCGTCTGCCCGTCCTCGGTGGCAAAGCAGCGCTTCATGGCGTCGATCTGGTCCTGGTTCATTGGGCCACGCCTCCTGCCAGGGTTCCCATGATTCCCTCCATCGGGCTGCCGGTCTCCGGCTTCTTGCCCAGCTGCCCTGCATTGCCGGCCATCTGGAGCGCCATCTGCTGCGCCTGCGCCTCCTGCTGCGCCTGCGCGCGGTCGGCGCGGATCTTCTCCACGTCGGAGGACGCGCGCAACCAGGTGGCGTCGCAACCGTTGCCTTCGGCAATGTCACGGGTGATCCGGTCAAAATCGAAATTGTCGATAACCTCGGGGGAAACCTGCGTCATGCCCTGAAGCGTGCTCTCCGTCTGGAGCCAGCCCAGCGCGCTCTGGCGCTTGACCGCCAATGCAATGCGGCTCTGGAAATCGACGCGGTATGCGCCGTTCTCCACCACCTCCTGCGGGGGAGGTTCCACGCCGCCGGACCGCAAAAGGATGGCGAAGGCGCGCTCCAGCATCGGGCGGAAGAGGTCGTTGTGGATGTTGCACGCAATCGGGCCAAAAGGGACCAGCTTGCTCTCGTTGCGGATGGTCGCTTCCTGCGCGGTCATGTTCCGGATGTCGCCCAGCGGGTCGAAAACATCCCAATAGAACCCGTCGCGAATCCTCTGACGCTCGCCGTCGATCACAGCCTGGTCCAGCTGCGGATTGTTCTGGCGGCTTACGGGGGTGGGGGATTGCCCGTTCAGGGACGGACGGAAGAAAACCAGCGCGCCAGGGGACCGGTCAAAATTCCGGCTAACTAGGCTGTCCTCCGGGATCATCCATGCCGGATCCGCGCTAAACTCGCAGTTGCGGATAAAGGCTTCGCGCATGGCATTGAGCATCCGGATGTCTGGCAACAAGTCAATGCCCGGGCCGCGCCCGTAGGGCTCGCGCCCGTTCTTGCGGAACCGGCACACGGCATACGGCATTTCCTCGTATCCGCCGGAAAGGATCACGGAACCGGTCTGCTCGTCCAGGAACACGGACTCGTACTTCATATGCTCCACGCCAACGGCGTCGGGCCTCTGCTCCTTCCGCGGCAGGACCGCATGCAGGATCGTGTGGCACGCGTCGCACCGGCTCTGGTCGCCTGCCTCGTCCTGGATCTCCTGCGGAACCTGCGCATCCTTCCAGCGGGCGAAATGATCCACGACATTGCGCGCCGTCATCCGGATCTCGCGGAAAACCGTGTCCAGCCGGTCGTCTGCGTCAAGGCAATAGCAGCAGTCCTCAATGGGGAAACTTCGGAAAGTGGGGACGCCTTCCGCGTTCTCCTCGCAATACATCACCGCATCCAGCCCGCAGGCCAAGTCATTCAGGGCCTTCAGCAGTTCGCCGTGGTAGTTGCTCCGGTTAATGGCCTCGGTCAGCGCGTCCGTCGCGCCGCTGAACCAGGATTCTTCCACACTGGACGGGCGGCCGCCGTGCTTCGCAGGCAGCGGCGCAAGCCGGAACCATTTGCGGTCGCCGGGCGCCATCCAGGTATACATGCCAGACGCCAGGCGGTCGCGCGCCTGTATCGCGGTCGTATCGAAGAGACGCGCGTTATTCGCTAGGCTCCCCTCCGTCAGCTCGCAGTCCATGTCCGGGTGGCAGTACCGCCGGACCTCGCGCCACAAGTTGCGCCAGTATCCATCGCGCTTGCCACGCAGGCTATTGAAACGGCGCAAAAGCGCCTTGGCGTCGGTATTGTCCACTATTCGCCCCCCAGCAGGCTGCGTTTTTCGGCGGGCTGTGCCTGCGTCAAGTCTCCCGCCAAGATGGTTTTGCTTCGCCCGTTCTGCGTCTGGATCCGGCGGCGCTCGTCCTGTGCCGCCTGCCTCGCCTCGGCCCCGTCCGCCTGGATCACCGTAGCCACGGGTGCCGGATCCGCGGTTTTCTTGCCTTTGCTGCTACCCATCTATAAAACCTCCTCGGGATCATCCCGGTTACATGCAAAATATGCAACGGCAAACGCAAAAATGTTTTTCTCATTAGTTTTTTGCGGGAATTTTCGCCAACATTATCGCCCAGCGGGTGCCGTCTTCCTCATGTTGTCCAACTTCCTGAAAGCCCAGCCGGGATAAAATGCGCGAAACCTTGCCCTCCTCGGGGGTCTGGCACAGCACAAGCCCCGCAGGCAGGACACGCCGCATCGCAAGCCGGAAGGCGGCCGCGGCAAAAGTCGCCGGCACGGTCCCGGGGTCGTCCACATCCAGGTGCACCCAGATCCCATCCAGCCCAAGCCATGCCCAGTATAGCCTCCCCAGGACCTGCCCGGCGGCACCGTTCTTTATCCGGTATATAATCCCGTGGCGGATATACCAGTCCAGGTGGTAATCCGCGCAAGCCCCTAGGGAACACTCCCGCTCGAATGTTACCATCTCGTGGACATGCCCCCGTTGCTCGTCACCTCGTCAGGGGATACGCCGCGCCGGGCGGAAGATAGGCCAGCGTCTCGGATTATTCCGGACTTCCACGCCACCGCCAGCGTCCGGAAAGCGTCCGCCGCGTGGCTGCTCCAGTCGTGTAGAGGGTGGTCGGCATAGCATCCACGCCGGTCGTCCCACTCCCGCCGGTAGGCGCGCAAGGACTTAACACCCTCTTCCGTCCTGGAGGCATCAAACCAACACCGCCCAAGCAGCTCCCGGACCGCCTCTATCCCCGCCTGCACATCGCGGTTTGTCATGACACGCTCAAAGCGCAAGCCCATGCCGGCGGCCGCCTCAAGGCGTGAGGCCCCGGAAGACAGGTCGCGTACCGCTATGTCGTGGGGGGCGAAATGCTGCCCGTAGGAATAGCCGCGGTCGCGCAAGACACGCACAAAATGCGGCAACCCTTCGCCGCTTGCGGCGTAAAAGTCCACAACCCGGCACTCCGCGCCGTGGAACTGCACGAACCAAACGACCATATCGTCAGAAACACCAAGATCCCACGCCGTATGCACCGGTAGGGACTCGTCCACGGGCACCGTTGAGATCCGCCGGTCCTTTATAATCTCATCGAACTGCGCCCCGTAGTAGGCTCCGGTCTGCGCTACCTGGAAGGCCTCTTCCGGGTAGCTCGGATACTCGCGCCACATCTCTTCATGCAGCTGTGCCTCCTGGATCGCATACCATGCCCTTTGCGCCGGATCCAGTCGGATCCCTAGCCGCGCCTCCAGCCCGTCAAGATAGATCCGCAGGCGCTGCGGAATCGGGTATTCCCCTTCCACACGATATTTTGCGTCCTCATACCACGGGAAGAAATGAAGGCGGAATTCGGTCGGCAACAGGGGAGCGACGCTCCCCTGGCGCAAAAGCGCCGCCTGGACCATGTCATAAAAGCAGCCGGCGTTTCCCATCGCCGTGGACTCCACGAAGATCCGCCCCCCGGCGTGGACCGCCGGAAAAGACCCCGTCATGATCTCCAGCGCCTTATCTGGGAAACGGGCGGACACGGGGCCGTACTCGGACACGTGGAGAAAAGTACACGTCATGGATCGCGCGGACACTGTCACGGAGATCCGGCTTCCGTTCGCCAGCTCCAGCCGTGACCCGGAGCAGGATGTGATCGGTACGTATTGCCGGATTTCCGCGGGTAGGGTGTCGTAGGGGTGCTTTATCTTCCGGTCGAAGATCTCCGACGCCTTCGGCAAAGACTCTGCTATGATCGCTGCCGTGGTGTTCGGGATAAAGAGCGCCTGATCTAGCGCCATAAGGTCTATAAGAGTCGTAAAACCGAGCTGGCGTGCCTTCAGCACGATATTTCGCCCAGTCATGTCCCGAAAAAGGCGCCTTTGCGCAGGGCGCATGCAAAAAGGCACATCCCGCCCTTGCTCGTCCAC